>JAFGWT010000441.1 GCA_016937015.1 Deltaproteobacteria bacterium
GCCAAAACCGGCGGCCATCCGCAGCGCGTAATGGCAGTTGTGGGTACCGCCTTTGCTGAGGGTCAATCCCGCCAGTTTGGGGTCGGGCTCCTTAAAGTTAACCACCGGCGGCACTCTGCCACTCTCGAGGGCGCGGGCGGCAAGGACATCCTCAATCGATGCGCCCATGGTGTGGCCGGTCATCCCCTTGGTATTGGTGACCAGAATACTTGCGGTGTTGTTTCCAAATACATGGTGCAAAGAGACGGCCTCCGCCTCTGAACACCCGCCGCGGGCGGGGGTATAGGTTTCGTGGGACACGTACAGCAGGTCACGGGGGAGCGAATCCAGATTGAGCCGGTGCCTGGCGACCATCTGGTCCATGAAGTACTTCAGCTCTTCAGCGTACATGGGGACATTGAGGCGCGCGTGATGTCCGGCGGTGTTGAAGACGTGGCTCCCCAGCAGCTCACAGACGGGGCGCACCCCGCGGGCCTGCACCGCGTCCAGACGTTCCACAACGATGGCAATAGCCCCTGCGCTCATAATCATACCGTTGCGTCGGCGGTCGAACGGGAGGGCCGCGTCGTAAACATTTGCCTCACAACTGGCCGCGCCAGTGCTGAGAAAACCGGCGCCCAGATACGGCATGCTTAAGGTGGATGTGGCATCGTCGGCCCCCAGAATCAGCATGCGATCCACGCGACCGGAGGAAATCATTTCCTCTGCCAGTGTAATGGCGGTGCAGGTGGAGGAACACGCCGCATTCAGCTGAAAGTTCGGCCCAAGGGCCTGTATGTACTGGGCCAGACGCACGTTGGCGAGAGATGAAATCTGGTTGATGAACTGATGGTTGAACCGGAATGCGTCGCTGTCGTGCTGGACGGATTTCAATTCGGTCTGGTTGTCAATGAACCAGTCGGTGAGAATTTCCTTTGCCTTGGCGTCCTGAATCAGGGGGAGGAGCCGCTGATAAAAATTAATCAAATCCCTGCGCCCCTGGCCCGCGAAACGCTGATTCAGGTGACGGGTTACCTCCGCCACAACCGTTTCCACCATGGGAAATCCGTGGGCGAATATGACACCGGTGCGACGCTGCATGTCTTTGGGGATGACCCAGCGATCCGGGAGCAGTCCGCCGGATGCGGTTTTGGTGTATTGGTGGATAAGGGGAATCCTTGCATCCCGGAGGGCCTCGAAGCCCGCTGCCACGGCCTGTAAAATGGCCTGGTTCATTTGGGCGACTTCATCCGCATCGATATGATAGTCCTGCAATGCGTCGATTTTTCCGATTTTGCCAGCCAGTTGAATTACATCTTCAAGAGCGTTGAGCAGGTGGAATACGGGCCCCTGTGCGGTTTTGGTCACCGTGCTGACCTGGAGCGCTGCGAGTTGTGACTTGTCGTTTTCACTCAGGGACTCAATAAAATTACGACCTTCGAAAAGCTGATCAAAATTGTCATCCCGAAAGCTGTGTTTGTACGAGCCGGGCAGACCCACCGAGATACCGCTGTATACAATGCGGGGAACGGCCGATGCGGCCAGCTGACCCATCGGGGTATCCGGGTTCGCGGTCGTCTTCGTGGCAGTCGATGCAGCGGTTGGGGTAATCTGCGGCGGCATATATGTGAGTTGAACGCCTTCTGCGAACAGCGCCGCAAGGCAGCTTTGCATACCGCTGAGGTCCGAGATGCCTTTGGGATTGGTGGATAAAACCGATACGGGTTTACCCTCCAGGATGGCACGGGTCAGTGAGCCCAGGACGGCATTGGGCCCCACCTCCACAAACAGCCGAACGCCGGTTTGCGCCAGTTTTTCGATGGTCCCCATAAAATTCACGGGGCCGGTGATCTGACGGTAAAGGGTGTTGCGGATGTCGTCGGGGTCGTTTGAATACAATTGATTGGTTTCGTTGGCGAAAACGGGGGTGTGCGCGGGAAGAAATGAAATCTCCGTGAGCTTCTGACGGTAGGTTTCGGCCGCCGGCGCAACCACGGGCGAATGGAAGGCATGGCTGACGTTTAAGGCCACGTATCCCACCTTTTGAGTATCGAGATAGGTGATGAACCCATCAATGTCTTTTGAAAAACCGCTGACAATGAGCTGACGGGGGCTGTTCAGATTGGCGGCCACCACCGCGAAGCCTGAGCGTGCAATTAACTCGACGAGTTTGTCACGGGTGGTTTTTACGGCGATCATTTTACCAAAGTCGACACTGCCATCGGGCTGGTTTGCACCCATTTCGATGAAGCCGCGGCTACGATAATCCATTAGTTTCAGTGCATTTTCCAGGTTGAGAACCCCGGCGGCATACAGGGCGGAAATTTCGCCGGCACTATGCCCAACCATGTAACCGGGGATGACACCGTGCTGTTTTAAGATGCCGTTGCACAGCGCACTGCTGTAAAGCAGCGCGGGGTGTGTGTGCCGTGTATTTTTAAGCAGCGTTGCTGTTTCATTTTCGCCTCGGCGGTCTGTTGATATCAGTTCGGAGACGGTGCTGCCGCAATGGTCATTCCAGTATTGGTCCATGGGCACGGTCAGGGACGCGAGCCAGGGGTATGTCTTAACCAGCTGGAGACACATGTCGGGATACTGGGATGCCTGTCCCGGAAAGAGAAAAGCGATTTCATCGGGTTGAATGGGGGCCGTGCTTTTATAAAAGATGCCTTTGTTCGCCAGAAGCGCAAAGCGGGACTGGCTGTCCGGTTCGGTGGCATGAACAAGCATCTGCAGGGCCGCATTGATTTTGGTTTTCAGTTCGAGGCGATCACTGAAAACGATACCCAGTCGATGGGCGGCGCCGGCACTGGCTTTGGCATTTTCTGTTAATATCAGGTTTACCGTGTCCTGGTGGAATACGGACAGCGCCGAGAGTTTGGTTTTTATGGTGTTCAGTGCGGTCGTAAGCCGAATCGTGTCTTCGCCGGAGACAAACAGGGCCAGCGTACTATCGGTGCCGGCTTCCGACGCAACTGGGAATTGCCGGGATTGCAGGGTTGCCGGCACTGCCTCAGGGGGCGCCAAAACCGCTGTTGCCACAGTGTGTTTGCGGCTGCGAAGGCTGATTTCTTCGAGTTTTTTATCGATGTCCCCGGGCCTGAATTCCTCGAGCTGGATGTGATAGTTGGCGCCACCAAACCCGAAGGCGCTGACACCGGCGCGGCGTGGATGTGATTTCTGTGCCCAGGCTCTGGCGCTGGTGTTGATGAAAAATGGCGAGTCGGACAGATTCAGCGACGGACTGACATTTATGCAATTGGCGGTGGGCGGCAGCATTTTGTGGTGCAGCGCCAAAACCGCCTTGATAAATCCGGGGACGCCGGCTGCGGCTTTTAAATGGCCAACGTTGGATTTGGCAGACCCAACGGCACAGAAGCGCTTCCCGGTTGCGCCAAGCTCTTTAAATGACAGGTTCAGTGCGTCGATTTCGCTTTTGTCTCCCACTTTGGTGGCGGTGCCGTGGGCTTCGATGAGTTCAATGGTATCGGGATTGACGCCGGCCATGCTAATGGCATCCACGATGGCTTTGGCCTGCCATTTTGAATTGGGCGCGGCGATGGCTTTGCCTTTGCCATCGGAGTTCTGGCCGTAACCGCTGATGAGAGCGAGGATGTTGTCTTTATCCCGAATAGCGTCGCTGAAGCGTTTGAGAATGACAACGCCGCCCCCTTCGCCAATGACAAATCCGTTGGCTCTTTCGTCGAATGGATATGAACCGTCTGGGCTCAGAGCGTTGATGCCGGAGAAATAAATGCGTCCCAACTCGCCGTTAAGTAAATCCGCTCCGCCGCATATCACAACGTCGGATTCCCGAGATTCCAGATGCTGGACACCATTTATGACAGCGGCAAGCGTGGACGCACACGCCGCATCGATGACATACGCGTGGCCATGAAAGTCGAACACGGAGTTGATTCTGGCCGCAATGATATTGGGCAAAATTCCTGGCGCAGAGTCCTCTGTGACCATAAATGTGTCTTCCAGAAACCGCTTCGACAGGTCATCCAGAACAGCGTTTTGTCGGTCATTATCAAGTGATTCAAAGGCCGGATGGCGTTTGAGGTGATACGAAAATCGGTCGTAATTCACACGACGGTGAAAATCGTGATGCAGCTCACCTATGAACGTGGAGCCGATAAAAACGGATACCTTATCGCGGTTCCAGTTACTGTGATCGACGTTTGCAAGCGCCTGTTCCGTGGACAGAACCATGACCTTCTGGTTGCCATCCATGTGGCGGACAACGGCGGGGGGCAATCGAAATCGCTGGCCATTAAATTCGAATTGGACTGGTGTGGAACCAATCTCCGTATATGTTTTGTCGAATTTCTCGTTCCTTTCGATCATTTCCGGTCGAAAATGCACCGCCTTGTCAAATCTTTTTTCAGGTGCTTTCTCGATGGACACTTTCTTATCGAGAATATTTTTCCAGAATTCGTCGGGATTTTGGGCATCCGGCAACAGACACCCCATGGAAACCACTGCAATTTGTTCTGTCAGTTTTTTACCGCTCATAATGAGACCTATTCTTTAAGACTTTTGTTTTCAGGTAACCGCTTCGAGTCGTACAGGACGTCGCTAAATCAAATTAGTTTTAAATATCTGTTGCGATTTTGTAATAATCTGGGCCAGCTTTTTACAGGCGCGCTCTATTTCGTCATGGGCCACACAGGCCGAAAAACGCACACATCGCCGGTAATTATTTCCGCCGAAAAGAAATCCAGGCAGATACAGCAGCGGATCATTGCCCGCCATGGCAAGGGGTCTGAACTCAGATTCGTCTCTAAACTGACTGGGAAGCACGCACCAAAGATAAAACGTGCCCTGTGGCGCCACGACGGTGAACCCGAGTGACTTTATGCACTGATAAAGGGTATCAATGTTTCGCTGGTAATAAGTCATATTGGTGGTGAGCCCGAAAGGCAGTTTCGCAAGGATGCGGTGCTGCAGAAGCGGTGCATGCACCACGCGCATTCTCATGCTGAGAAACAGGGCATCCCGCAGCTGTGTCTGTTCGGCTTTGTCGCCAAGATTGGGGTGTAGGGCAAAGTATCCGATTCTTTCACCGGATAGACTTAAGGATTTGGACCAGGAATTAACTCTAAAAAGACGGGGGTGAATGTTCACCAGCGATGGCACCGCCTCGTGCTGGAAATGAATGGTGTCATACACAGCATCTTCAATAATATAAATCCGGGTACCAAACTGTTTTTCCTTTTGGGCCACAATCTCAGCAAGCCGGACAAGTTCAGACGCCGTGTAAATAGTTCCGGTTGGATTATTGGGAGAATTAATCCATATCATTTTCGTTCGCGGGCGAATCGTTTTTTCAATTTCATCCAAATCAAGCGAGAACCGTTCATTCGTGTGCACCACAAGCGGTACGCCGCCGTTCGCCTCAACAATATTGATGTATTCGACAAAGTATGGCGCCATGATGAGCACTTCGTTGTCTTCGGGATTTGTGGCGCAGGGGCCAGTAGGATCGAGCAGGGTTTTGCTGATGATATCCAACGCACCGGTGGCCCCAACGGTGATCATAATATCGGCGCTGTCAAACTTCAGGTCAAACTGCCGTGTTAGTCCCTCGGCAATTTTTTGGCACAAGCCAAAAGGGTCGGATTCCACCATGTAGCCGTGGCCGTTCCACTCCTGTGATCGGATGTCGTTCAGCACCTGGTTCATCGCCTCATAGTATTCTGGCGGCGGCGGTAAATTGGGGTTACCCACGGTCAGATTGATTGGGTGGCTGTCCTTGCTCCTTTGCTGGCGAAACACGTCGTATATGGAGACGTTCTCCTCGTCCAGGGGTGGGGCTATTTTTAAGTCAGTATTCATGGATTCCTCCCCGCTCACAGTGTTCGCAGTTTTTTGCGGTCCACTTTTCCCATGTTGTTTTGCGGAAATTTGTCGAGGAATACCACCTGCCTTGGCACCTGAAAATTAATGAGCTGTGTCGCACAGTATTTTATCAGTTCCCTGGCATCCGGGGATTCGCCCTTTTTCGGAATGACAAACGCCTTGACGACCTCGCCGTAAAGCGAATCGGCGGTGCTGACGACGGCTGACGTACTTACCATGGGGTGTCTGTTCAGCACACTCTCCACCTCGTAGGGCGAGATCTTGATGCCGGCGATGTTGATGATATCCTTGATGCGTCCGGTCATGATGAGTCGTCGCGCCGCTGTGATTTTGCCTTTGTCGCCGGTGTGAAAAAAGCCACCTGCAAAAACGTTTGCGTTTTCTTCAGGCATATTGAGATAGCCGCTGGTGACACTTTTTCCCCGGACCACAATTTCGCCTTCCTCGCCAGGTTCAAGCAGCTTGTTGTCTTCATCCATAATGCCAATTTCAATCAGTTCCCGGTCTGGACAGACGCCCACATCACCGGTTTGCAGGGAGTCGCTGTGCACCCGCCAGGTGATGCCCCCGGTGGTTTCGATAAGGCCGTACCCTTCGTGAAGTCGATGTCCGGAAACCCGATACCACTCGTCGATGGTTTCCCGGTCGAGTTTGGCGGCAGCGCAAAACGCCATTTGCAGTTTTTTGAGCGCCCCGTGAAACTGTTCAAATTTGAGCAGCTGCTGATAATGGGACGGCACACCGTAAATATGTGTGATGCCGTGCTGTTCGATGGCCTGCTGAACTTTTAGCGGATGAAATCCCCTTAGAATGAAGCACTCGCTGTGGGTGCGAATGGTCCATGGAATCAGGAATATGCTGCCAAAACCATGAGAAAAAGGGACAAAACTGATATGTTTGGATGTGTGATCAGACGGTTGCCAGTAACGATCGGCGATGCGATAAAAGTTGCTGTGATTGCCGTAGGAGAGCGGTACTCCTTTGGGCAGGCTGGTGGTGCCGGAGGTGAAATAGATATAACTGGTGATATCCTCCGGCCAGTCATAGAGAGGCTTGGAGGCCTCTGTTGCGTGGTCGCCGGCGCCAGACGGGGGCACAGCGTCGAGGGTGATGACGGTGACATCCCCGGTGTCGGCCTGCGCCAGTTGCGCGTCGCTGAAATGTGAGACCAGCACTTTGGCCTGTGTCATGGTCAGATAGTAACCAAGAGACTGGGGTTGAGACAGGGGATCCAGCAACGCCGAGGTGACGCCCATGTGCTGAGCCGCCATGTGCCCCAGAATAAAATTGACGCTGTTGTGCAGGTGAATGGCGATGCAGTCGCCGGGCCTGAGTCCCTGCTGTGTGAAAAAGGTTACCCAGCGCCGAACGTCCTGCTGAAGCTGGCCATAAGTGAGAGAATAAGCTGTTTCAAGTTCTGTAAAAACCGGTCGATTCAGAATCTCCGCTGGAACTGCATAGAGTGCATCGCAGTAATTCATCTTCCGCCTCCTGGTCGATTATCAAAAATAGCGTTATGTAGTGGGCACATAGATCAGATTAACCTTTAAGTAAATGGTTAAATCGCCGGGGACATACCTGTGACAGCAATCTCGAATCAGGGTGATGAACAGCGGGTTGGAGGGACATCCCAAGCCTGGCCCGGGAGTCAACCCATTGGTGTGTTAAAATATTCCACAAGCAAATCTTTTGGGATTTGAGCCGGCTTTTTATGGATGGCGATTCAGGCTGTAACCCATCGATTTGTAGAAAGAAACCGGCCATGACACCAAATTGTCGCTTTATTTTAACGCCAATGATTCGCCATGGTCACACATCATTATCATATTTGCCGAATAACTTAATGTTCTAAATATTTTTCCTGGCATGTCCAATTTTGGAACAGAGGGAGTGAATTATGGAAGTGGAAGAAGAGAATATCAGTTATCAGCATTTGCTGGCCAGTGACATTGATGGCACGCTGCTGCGCGATGGAGAGGCCACCCCGGGATTAAAGGCGCTTAAGCGCCTGATTGCCGCCCATCGGGATAACGTTGCGCTGGTTTATGCCACAGGGCGTTCATTTGCGTCGACAATTGGTCTGGTGGAAAGCGGCATTTTACCGAAACCCCAGGCGATAGCGTCCTTTGTGGGCACGGAAATCTGGATGCCCGCCTGGCATCGTTCCGTCGGGTATCAGACCGCTGTCGAATCGGACTGGCGTCCGGAGGAGATACTTTACTGGGCGAAGAAGGTGTTTCGGCTTCGGTTGCAGGAACCGGAGTTTCAAAGCGATTGGAAGCTTAGTTTTTATCTGGACAGTCATGCCGCCGTGTTTGATTTGCGAGCATTTTTGCAAAGTAAACGCATTTCGGCCCGCGTGATTTATTCCTGTGGAAAATATCTGGATATTATTCCGCACCAGGCCGGAAAAGCGAATGCGGTGCGGTTTTTAAGGAATACGTGGCGTGTGGTCCCCCAAAATGTCCTCACCTGCGGTGATTCGGGCAATGACATCGATATGCTAACCGCGCCGCGTACCTGCAACGTGGCAGTGGGCAATCTGGAAGGCGAACTGGAGCGCCTGTCAGACCAGGGCCATTTCTACGTGGCCGAACTGCCCTACGCCGGAGGTGTGCTTGAAGGCGCAGCCGCCTTTGACTTCTGGCCCAGACTGGACGTTAACCCAAAATCCCAGGATACCTCAGCCTGAACCATGCCGTGAACAGGGGGCGCGGTAAAGATGGCGTTCGAGTGGACAACCTCGAAATGGGGGAGGCGTGATCGGCACCTCAGTGGATATGAGGTGTAATTTTTTGATGAATACCAAAGATAACTGCAATTTTTGATGCATTTTTCTGGCGATATATGCTTCTTTTTAGGGCACGAACGCGAGAAAGAAGCATTTTTGCCCAATGGAAGGTAGAAGCTAAACGGTAACGCATTGACATAGAATCAACGAGGTACCGTTCGTCATCTCCGCGCAGGACTCATGATTCTACACAAGTTTTGTTGACATATATCTGCGTGATATAGCCATGATTCGTCGTTCCCGCGGAGGCGGGAACCCAGCCTGCTTTGCCCAGCTTTAAAC
>JAFGWT010000047.1 GCA_016937015.1 Deltaproteobacteria bacterium
ACGCTGAAGCCCAGAAAATCGCCAAAGACGCCAAGGTGGATAAACTGCCTGCCCTGTTGTTTGATTCCAGTGTGGAAAAAGACGAAGGTGGTTTCAAACACATGGAACGCTGGCTCACCAAAACAGGTGACTACTATCAGGTAAAAGTAAAAGCCACTTTTGATCCCAACGCCGAAATCTGTGACAACAAAAAAGACGACACCGGCAACGGTCTGGTGGACTGCGACGACGAAACCTGCAAAAACACCCTCGCCTGCCGTCCAGCCAAAGAAAAAACACTGGAAGTATTCGTCATGAGTCAATGCCCCTTCGGCGCCATGGCAGTAAACGCCATGGGTGAAGTTCTCGATGCCTTCGGCAGCGACATGGATTTCCAGATTCACTTTATTGGCAACATGGCTGGTGATAAAGTCACATCCATGCACGGTCAGGCTGAAGTTGACGAAGACATTCGCTGGGCCTGCGCCAAAAAGCATTTCCCCAAAGATTATCTGAAATACGTATGGTGTCGTGCGGAGGATTACCGCAATCCTGATTGGAAAAAATGCACAACTGGTCCCATCAAGGCCCCGGTTATCGAAAAATGTTTCAGCAGCGGCGAAGGCGAAGCGTTGCTCAAAGAGGACATCGCAATTGCCAACAGCCTCGACATCGGCGCCAGCCCCACTTGGATTGTCAACGGCACCACCAAGTTCAGCGGTGTAACGCCCAAAGCCATCCAGGACAACTTCTGTCAGGCAAATCCCGGTCTGAAAGGCTGCGAAAAGCCGCTCTCCAACGAGCGCGCCAGCAAAGCGCCTGCCGGTTCCTGCGGTAGTTGATAGTCGGTTAGACTAACCAGAATCCCAAAAGGGGGATGGACTTCGCGTTCGTCCCTCTTTTTTTATGGCCGCATCGTTTAATTGGTATTCTCTCTTAACGGTTTTGCGGATTGTGTTACAGTTCCCCCATTCGACTATCAGGGAACAGGGAAGGACACCAAATGGTAAACAGAAACGACATCGTCACATTTTTAAATGATTACCTGGCCATCACTCAAATCAGCGACAAATCCATGAACGGTTTACAGGTGGAGGGCGCAACTGAAATCAGCAAAGTCGCTCTGGCCACCGATGCTGCCCTGGCCACATACCAAAAAGCCATTGCCGAAGGGGCGCAGATGCTACTGGTGCACCACGGTTTTATCTGGGGCGGTCTTCGGTACATCACCGGCAGGAACTACGACCACCTGAAATACCTGATTACCCACGGACTGAATCTGTATGCGGCCCATCTGCCACTGGATATGCATCCTGAAGTGGGCAACAATGCCCTGATGGCTGGTATTGCCAAACTCAAACGCATTAAGCCCTTTGGCGAATACA
Organism: Deltaproteobacteria bacterium; assembly: GCA_016937015.1. Lineage (GTDB taxonomy): Bacteria > Myxococcota_A > Polyangia > JAAYKL01 > JAAYKL01 > JAFGXQ01. The sequence continues at coordinate 1,365 of JAFGWT010000047.1, forward strand.
TGGGCACCGCGGTGGGGTTTGGCGGGCAGCTGCCCGAGCCGATGGACCTGGGCGAGTTGGAAGCGTTATTTGAAAACGCACTGGACACAAAGGCCGACACCATCGCTTTTGGTCCCCGGCAGATAAAGACCGTTGCCATCGTATCGGGCGGCGGCGCCTCCACGCTGGGCGAAGCCATTGACAGCGGCTACGATTGCCTGATTACCGGAGAGGGCTCCCACGAAAAATATCATCAGGCCAAAGAAGGCAATATCAATCTGATGTATCTGGGGCATTACAAAACCGAAACGGGCGGCGTCAAAGCCATGGGCGACAAACTGAAGGAACAGTTTCCAACCATTGAAACCGTTTTCATTGACGAGCCTACCGGTTATTAACCTGATGACGATTCCCATCATACTTGCACATGGATTAAACGGCTCGCCCGCGGGCGCAAAGGCATCGCTTTTGAAAAAGCATTTCAATGCCATCGTCCCATCACTGGGAGCTCTTGAACTGCCGCAGCAGACAGAGGCATTGCTTGCGGCGATGCCAGAGAATCAAAAATCAATTCTTGTAGGATCAAGTCTGGGCGCGCTGGCATCTCTTGGTGCTGTCAATACAGCCCCCCACAAGGCCGGTTATCTGATTCTGCTGGCCCCGGCATTCGATTTGGACCGTCATCGGGACACTTTTGCCGATGCGCTCATCACGCGCCCCGGACTAATGGAAGACGCGCCGCGATATGCACAGTTGCCACTGCCCCCCAATATTCCATGTGAGGTAGTACAGGGCATGGAAGACGAACTGTTCACCATCGACAAAGCAATCGCCTTTGTTCGAAAATCCCCCCTGGCCACCCTCACCCTCGTCCACGACAACCACCAGCTCGAAAAGTGGCTGCCCAACCTCATTCCAATGATTGAAAATGCCATCGCAGCGATAAAACAGTCTTAACCGTCAAAGGATTATCCGGCATCAAGCACTTTGTTCAATGCCTCATCCAACGACAGGGTGCCATCGACGAAAGCGGTCTCGGCGTGGTTTAAGGCGGATTGAACATTGGGATTGCCCAAAAATCGCGCTTCAAGTGCAGCCAAAAGGCGCAGTTTGAGCCATTGCTTTTTTTGCGCAATGCGCCGTGCCTCAAACAGACCACTGGATTTGGTCAGCTCCCCAAATCGCATCACCGCCAGCCACACATCGTCAATGCCTTTTTCATTCAGTGCCGAACCGCAGGAAATACCGGGCTTCCACCCGGCAGTCGCGGGGCGCATGAACTCCATTGACTGCGCGTACTCCCCTTTTGCCAGATCCGCCGCATGGTTATTTTGACCGTCGGCCTTATTGATAAATATGTAGTCGGCCAGTTCCATAATGCCGCGTTTTATCCCCTGCAGATTGTCGCCCGCGTTGGGAAGCATGAGCAGCAAAAAGAAGTCCACCAGATCCCGGACCGTCGCCTCGTTTTGCCCCACCCCCACGGTCTCCACCAGAATCACATCGAATCCGGCCGCCTCACACAGCAGGATGGTTTCCATGGTATTGCGGGCCACGCCACCGAGAGTGCCTTTGGATGGAACCGGGCGAATGAAGCAGTTGTCGTGTTGCACCAATCGCTCCATTCGCGTTTTGTCCCCAAGTATTGACCCACCCGAAATGGTACTGCTGGGGTCCACCGCAATCACCGCAACCCGATGTCCGCCGGACAACAGGTAGTGTCCAAGC
>JAFGWT010000048.1 GCA_016937015.1 Deltaproteobacteria bacterium
AATCACGAGGTCCATACACTGGGCGGACCGCCTTACACCTGCTGGGCACAGTTTTCTCCCCGCCAGACAGGCGTCTATACCGCAGTACTGGGGGATGGAGACAATATACTTGCGTGCGACAGATTTTCAGTTCGCACCCACCGCGCAAAAAAAAAAGCGCGCGAAGAGGCCGGTCCTTACTGGGACAATCGCTGGAAATGGGAACCGGATACCGAAAATCTGTTCAGCGCGTTCGTCGAGCAGCTGTTTAACTACGACCGGGATGCAGATGTATCGTGGCACGGACTTCAGACACTCCTGACCGATCCAAAACAGAATCTGTTAATCAACCATCTGGGGGAGCAGGAGGATGCGGAACTGAATCTGACGCCGGATTGTGCCGACCTCCCCTATTTTCTGCGCGCCTATTTTGCCTGGAAAACCGGTCTGCCATTTGGAGTTCACACCTGCAGCCGGGGACGCCGGGGAAGGCCCCCGTCCTGCAGCGAATTTCAGACCAATTTACTGGAAGCCCCCCTCGAAGACGAACTGGACAGCGAGGCAAAAATTTTCGAGCGATTTGCCAACGTGGTCATTGGCTGGAACGCCCATTCCGCCAGTGGCCGCACCCACCCCAAATCCAGCGACACGGACTTCTATCCGGTGGCGCTGCGAAGAGACACACTCCCCCCTGGTACCATTTTCGCCGATCCCTATGGCCACATCATGATAATCAGCAAATGGTTCCCGCAGCCCCTGGGCGGATATGGGCTGCTGATGGCTATCGACGGACAACCCGACGGAACGATTGGACGCCGCCGTTTCTGGCGCGGCGATTTCCTCTTTGACGCAGCGACAGACAGTTTCGGCGCCGGATTCAAGCGGTTTCGTCCCATTGACATGGTGTTGGAAGAAACGGCCGAAGGCACCCAGCGAACCCCCAAAGCACTTGATAACAAAGACCTTTTAAAAAGTAAAACCCATCCCCATTTCAGCATGGAACAATATGAACTGGGCACCGATGGCTTCTATGACCAAATGCAGCGCCTGATTGATCCCAGACCGCTCAAACCGGAAGAGCTGCTCCTGAGCCGAATCGATGCGCTCTTCGAAGCGGCCCGTCGCCGGGTCCAGGCGCTGGAAAACGGCGAATCATACATGGCGTCCCGCGGGTTTGCCCCGGTGGAAATGCCCGATGGATACCTGATATTTCAATCTGAAGGCCCATGGGAAGACTACTCCACCCCGTCACGGGACATGCGGCTGCTGATTGCGATGGATGCGGTGACCCAAACGCCAAAACATGTGGCTGATGACCCAAAACAATATGGAATTACAGATAGTTCAGAGATAAACCGTGTCGTCTCCCATTTACAGGAAATCCTGGAAAATCAACTGCAGCAGCGCCAGATCACCTATCGGCGAAGCGACAATTCCCCTTGGCAACTGTCCCTTGCCGATGTCGTTCGCCGGGCCCGGTCACTGGAAATGGCGTACAATCCGAATGACTGCCCGGAATTCAGATGGGGCGCAAGCGAAAAAAGTGAAGAATTTTCCACATGCAACCGACGCGCCCCCAGTGACCAGCGCGAAAAAATGACGGCATATCGCAGCTGGTTTAAAAGCCGAAAACGCCCAGTGCGAGAGTAGCGCGCCGCTGACTTTCGCCTTATCGCTTCATGTCAATGGCAGGGTGTCATGGGACGCGCAGGTGCCATGGGACGCGCAGGTGATGCATGCGAACATGTTTCAGCTGACTTTTCGCTGTGGGTGAAAATGTGCGCAAAGTTGAAATCGTGCTGAACATGCTTGCACTTTTCCATGTAAGGAAGTAACACTTCTTTGTAATCATTCCCGAATTTCGGAATGTTAGAGATATAATTTTAATATATGTGCTCCGTTCGCGATGTCGAACGATAAAGATTTAGCTGCCACGGCAGCGCAAAAATGACGCGAAACACGGTTTGGTTATCGCGTATCCCATATATTTAAAAACGGGCCAATCAGGCGCGCCATATCTCCAGTATTCCACTGCTCTCTATTCTCACAGGAGCATTTCCAGGGGCATTTTCAGGAATGATATTCGTGGATTAACCGCACCACGTCCAAAGGTGATGTGCGTGCTTTAACATATTTTAAAGGAGCGGTTCGATGGAACCAATTATAATTGGATTGCTGGGTGTGGCGGGTGGTCTGGCGGCTGGCCTGTTTACGGGTCGACTGTTAAACGCTAAAAAGGAACGGCTGGAAACGGCGGAGGCCCAAAGAGAAGCCGACACGCTTTTAGTCACCGCAAAACGGGAAGCGGAAAAAATTCGTCAGGATGGTGAAATTGCCGCCCGCGAAGAAAAGATGAAAATCCTTGCAACCGTTGAAAAGGAAACGGAACAGTTTAAAAAGGAAATCGCGGTAAAGGAAAAGAAATTTCGAACCCAGGAAGAGTTGCTTAACAAAAAGAAGGATATGCTGGCCGGCATGGAAATTGACATCTCCAAACGAGAGGCCAATATCGAACGGACCGAACGCGCGCTGTTGGAGCGTAAGCGGAATCTGGATAAAAAAATCGTCGAAATCCAGCAAACAATCGAAAGAAAAGCGGGCCTATCGAGAGACGAAGCGAAAAAGGAACTGGTCGAAAGCATTACCGACGAGGCCAAACGTAATGCGGCACTGGCGGTTCGTGAAATAGAGGAAGAAGCCAAAGAGGAGGCTGAAACCCGTGCCAAACGAATCATTGGCATCGCCATTCAGCGCTATGCCGGCGAGCACATTCAGGAACGGGCGGTATCAGTCATTCACCTGCCCAACGATGAGCTGAAAGGACGCATTATCGGCCGCGAAGGACGAAATATTCGCGCGCTCGAAGCAGCGACCGGAATCGATTTGATTGTGGATGACACCCCGGAAACGGTTGTCATTTCCGGCTTTGACCCAGTTCGCCGCGAAGTTGCCCGGCTGTCCCTCGAACGGCTCATTCAGGATGGCCGCATCCACCCCAGCCGGATTGAGGAAATTGTATCCAAGGCCAGAAATGATGTGAACAAGGCAGTGAAGGACGCTGGCGAGCAGGCCATTCTTGAACTCGGTCTGGCCAGGGTGCATCCCGAAATCGTTAAAATGCTTGGTCGCCTCAAATTCCGATACAGCTATGCCCAAAACGTGCTGCGCCATTCCGTGGAATGCGGGTTCATCGCCGGCATGATGGCTGGCGAGCTCGGGCTCAACCAGCGAAAAGCACGCAGAGCCGGTCTGTTGCACGATATTGGTAAAGCCATGACCCATGAAATTGAAGGGTCCCACGCGGTGATTGGCGCTCAGTTCGCCAAAAAGCACAAAGAGGAACCGCTGGTTGTCAATGCCATCGCCTCGCACCACGAAGACGAACCCGCAGGCAGCGTCATTGCCCATTTGGTGGCCGCAGCCGACGCCTTGTCCGGCGCGCGTCCAGGCGCCCGTCGCGAAATGCTTGAATCCTATGTAAAACGGCTGGAAAGTCTTGAAAACATTTGTAAAAGTTTTGAAGGCGTCAGTGAGTCATATGCCATCCAGGCGGGCCGTGAAGTCCGGGTGCTCGTCCAAAATGAAACCATCTCTGACAACGACGCAGTCATGCTGTCCAAGGATATCGCGTCGCGCATCGAGTCAGAGCTCACCTATCCCGGCCAGATTCAGGTCACTGTCATTCGCGAGACCCGAGCCGTCGCCACCGCAAAGTAGAAAGAACCGTCCATGTCCCTGAAAATACTCATGATAGGCGATGTGATGGCCAAAACCGGCCGCTTCGCTGTCCGCAAAGTATTACCCGGCATCATCGCCAAAAAGGAAATCGACTTTGTGGTGGCCAACGGTGAAAATATCGCCGGTGGCATAGGCATAACTCCGGAACTGGCCCAGGATCTGTTTGATTTTGGCGTGGATGTCATCACATCAGGGAACCACATCTGGCGCCAGCGGGAAATTCGACCCTATATCGAAAAAACCCCCGCACTGCTGCGCCCGCACAATTTTTCCAGGCAGCAGCCCGGTCGCGGATTTGGTGTATTTGAAACCGCCGCGGGTGTAAAAATCGCGGTCATCAATCTGGCAGGACAGGTGTACATGGATGTGAATCCGGACAGCCCGTTCGCCACCGCCGATGAACTGCTTAAACAACTGACGGGCACCAAAGTGATTCTGGTGGACTTTCATGCTGAAGCCACCAGCGAAAAGCGGGCCCTGGGATATTACCTCAACGGACGGGTCACCGCGGTGTTTGGCACCCACACCCATGTGCAGACGGCGGATGAACAGATTCTGGACAAAGGTACCGCTTTTCTGACCGACGTGGGGATGACAGGCCCCCACGATTCCATCATCGGCATGCAAAAAGACCTGATTTTGGGCAGATTTGTAACTGGACTGCCCGAAAGCTTCAAGCCGGCCAAAGGCGGCGCCCGATTTCAGGCGGTATATATCGAAGTGGACGAAACAACGGGCAAGGCCACCCAAATCGAACGCATTAATCAACCGGTCGAGTAGCTGCTGGATTCATTCAAAAACGCACAGTGACAACTTCGGTTTTTCCGGATTCAACAGTCACGGTTTTTATTTTTCGACCCAGTTGCGGATGCACCAGAATCACGCTGTGCGCGCCTGGCACTGCCTGAATTCGCAGCAATGGGGTTTTTCCCCGCGGTATCCCGTCCACCAGCACCTCTGATGATGGAATACTGTTCACTGTCAGAAACCCTGGCTGGGACCCTGCTGTCGCGGGAGGCGATGGCGCTGCCGTATCTTCTTTTGCCGGTTGTGATTGTCCGGATGTCTTGCCGCATCGCTTCTCCTTTGGTGATTTCGGCAACGCAGTATCCCCCTCACTGTTTTTCCTGGACTGAGTGTCTTCGACTGCGTCTGTGACTGCGGCCGTCGCGGCGTCCAGTTCAGCCGCCAGTGCCTGTCGCTGGGCTTCCATCTCCCGCATCTCCACCTCAACCCGCCGGGTCTCCAGTTCGAGCATGCGCTGGCGCATTTCAGCCTCAGGGGCGACGGGAGTGGACTGTTGGGAATCAGCTTTTGACCGATGAGCGAGATACACGGCCAGACCAATGCCGGCGACCAGCAAAAACGACAGAACTTCCACCACCACCGGCAGCATACCGGTGAGCGGGGAGCGGCTTTCCGTTTCGGCATCATTCCGGCGGGTCTCATCCCGATACGGGTTACGCAAATGATGGCCGCAGTATCCACACGTTAAGTGGTCCGTATCCTCCACCTCAACAGCCCCATTGCAGTTGGGGCACAATGTATCAATCAGTGGTGTTTCGGTTGTCATTTGTCCGGTTTAAGTGACCAACCCAACGAAGTAAAGCGATAAACCATCATTCAGGTCCAGGTCGGCAGGTCCAGGTCGGCAGGTCCAGGTCGGCAGGTCCAGGTCGGCAGGTCCAGGTCGGCAGGTCCAGGTCGGCAGGTCC
>JAFGWT010000442.1 GCA_016937015.1 Deltaproteobacteria bacterium
AGCGACACCGATACCGACAGTGACGCCGATACCGACAGCGACAGTGACAGTGACAGTGATACGGATAGCGACAGCGACACCGACACCGATAGCGACACTGACACCGACAGCGATAGCGATAGCGACAGTGACTCCGATAGCGACTCCGATACTGACAGCGACACCGATGCGGATACGGCGCAGGCAATTGTGAATCCACAGAATACCCCGGTGCCGTTATGTGTAAAGTCCTGTACAGATGCGTCAGATTGCCCGGATGTGGGCGCGGACAAATTGCACCGGGCTGAGAATTACGCCTGCGACAACGGCATCTGTAAATACACCGGGTGCACCAGCGACGACAATTGCGCGTCTGAATATCCGGGGATGGGGTACAAATGTTCCTCGGATGGAGAATGTCAGTATCCCTGCGCCACCGAGGCGGACTGTTCCCTTGGCTCCAGGGACGCCGACGACGATAACTGGGAGTGCGTGGATGGTGGCTGTAAATCGCTGGGCTGTCTGAACTCGTATGAATGTGTATTTGAGTATGGCGCGGACTATGTGTGCACCGATGTGCAGCACAGGGGCGTACCAGCCTGCGATTTGTCCTGCAGCGAACCGACCGATTGTGTGCGAACCACCGACTCGAGCGCTGCGGCCTGGGATGCGGATAATTACAGCTGCATTTTTCTGACCTCGGAAGATTTGGAAAAAGCGTGTAACTACACGGGATGTCTTAATGACGGGGAATGCGGCACCGGATACCGGTGCGTAACGCCTGAATGACAGTGTCGACGCCATGATTTATTTATCATTCGAAAACCATAAGGGAGCGATATAAAATGAGGCAAATAAAAAAAACCATTTTGCTCATCTGGGCTTTGGCTTCGCTGACGATTCTGTTCGGCTGCAGCGAGGAAACCCCGCCAGGCAAACAGATCGATAATAACCAAAATCAGAGCACCGATCAGAGCACCGAAGACAACGATAAAGACACGAGTATCAAAATCAAGGTCGAGGTGGATGTGGACAGTGATGGAGAGATTGACTCCCAGGATCTCGATGTGGACAGCGATGGAGATATCGATACCGACGATGTGAAGCTTCTTGAGGATTCGGATATTACTGTCATTGTGGATACAACCGAGTCTGAAGATTCAGACAAAAAAGACACGGGGGTTCAAACAAAGGACACCGCCGAAAAGGACCCCACTGACACCAATCTCGAAGAGGGGTGTGAGTGCAACCCGGGCGTGGCGGAAAAATGCGATATTAATGGGTCGCTGGGCTTGCGCATGTGCGAAGCCGACTGCCAGTGGACGCCGTGTACATCCCTGGAGCCCGTGGATACCGACACCGATTCCGAAGAGGTCTTCCTGCCCCCCGAAGAACACTGTCAGCCTGGGTATCTCGAACTGAATATCAAGGATGTATTCACCGCCGAAGCCACCCCGCATCTCAACAACAAAGGCGGTGGCGACGGGCCTTTGCCCTTTGCCACCCTGCCCAACACCCTGCGCGTCATGACCAACAACGAAGGCTCCATCGTTTATGGCGCCCAGCCCCATCCGTCCAACTGCGGCTATTTCAGGACCTGTATTCCCAAGGGGACTGAGATGATTATTCTTCAGCCAAACGATCCCTCAACGGAATGCGGGGAAGGGTCGCTGCGCTCCGCGCCCATTGATATTTCGGATGTATCCGACAATGACTACCTGACCATGTATCACGATGGCAGCGATGCGGAACTCACCACAGACTTTTTCGACGCATACTATATCAACAAGGCCCACGAGTTTCAGTTTACATTCGAGCGTCCGGAGGAACTGGTGGCACTGGATCCGCTGCAGCCCATGCCCCTGTGCACCGAACAGGAGGAGTATGTGGCGCTGCATATCCGCTGGCCCTGGGGGGATGCGGAAGCGACCGGGTTTGCCGGCACCGGATGCGAAGGGGACAACGAGGAAATCAATACCGGTGGTGAAATTGGCGAGCGGGAATATCCGCCGTCCCTGATGGCCGTTCTGGGCACCTGTGAAACCGCAGTGGCCAGTCTGGAACGCAATGATGGCTTCTGCCCCTGGTACAAGGTGCTGATACCCAAATCCGATTTTCATTCCGGCAACACGATTTCATTCAAGTACGCCAATACGTCGCAGCTGCTGGTGAACGATATGGAACTGCCAGACGATCCCGGCGACGAATTCTGGCTGGTGTACGAAGGTCCCGATGATCACACCGCTCAGGGGACCCCCTGCAACAACTACAGTTACCGGCCCTCCATGTATCACTTTTACACCGCGAACCTGGGGCCGGCCTATCCCGGATGCGGCGGACAGGAGCCACCGGCCAAGTGCGAGGATATCAAACCGGTGGGATTCTCGGTCGTGCATTTCCGCTATCTGTGGGCGGGTCAAAAAACGTTTACGTACTTCCCCAAAGACGAGTTCATGCCCAAAACCATTTTCCTTCATGTTAACGGCACCGAGTATCCGTGCGTGCAGGAAGGGGCCAGCCCATGGTTCAGATGCCCGATTCCCAATGATGAATTTTTCCCAGGATCGGAATGGCGTGCAGTGGACAAGGCGCATGAACCCGAGTGGAACACGGTGGAACAGGAACCCACGTTCCCCAGTGAGCCGGGCGAGTACTGGATGCGCTGGCATTATGGCAAACCCGATATTCCCGAGGAGTCGGAATACGACGTGACCGACTATTACCCCGATGGGGTGGAGTGGGCCAAGGCGGGCTCATGGGGCGATGATTTCTGCTTTACCGAGGATGGTCTTGACTGGAGCAACCGTCCACCCATCGAATCAGACGGGTTCTATCCCTGGAACGAAACCAACTGGGCCTATGACTATGGTCAGTCCATAGCCAAATGGTACGACAACTGGATAGCCATTCAGGATTTACTCGACTACTTCGTGTACGAGCGATACCTGATGTGGAAGGAAAAATACGTCATCTACGGCGATGACGCCTGTGGCGAAGGCACGGCGCGGGTAAATTCCGAAGACTCGGTCTCGCCCACAGTCAGTGAGGGACAGGGATACGGCATGGCCATCACCGCAGCGATTGGTGACAAAAAACTGTTCGATCAGCTGTGGCGCTTTGTAAACCACTTTTTATCGCAATCCGCCGACAAGTACTGTGGCGGTCTGATGGGGTGGAACTGGAAAGGACCTGAGGATTGTCAGCCATATGGTGAACCCCATACCGGCACCGGTCAGGACAGCGCGTTTGACGGCGACGTGGACATTGCCATTGGTCTGATTTACGCTGCCTGGCAGTGGCCGGAGTACACTGAGGAAGCAGTGGACTGGATACTCAAAATGGAGTGCGAGATTAACAAGCGCTACGACGGGGAATGGTACTACCCCACGCCTGGAGACACCTGGAACAAGAACTGCGGCAATTATCCCGAAGAACCCTGCGACTACACCGAGGGGATAGAGGGCGATGTGAATATGTCGTATTACCCGCCGGGATATTTCAGGGTCTTTGGTGAATTTTTAATGGGCAATCTCAATCCTGCCCAGTACACCGCCGCCGAACGACGCAATCACCGGGATTTCTGGTATCGTACAGCGGAAACCGTCTGGGAGATGACCGAACGCTGTTACGACCAGGAAGGGGTGCACCCCGCGCTGCTCGAAGATTTTGGGTTCTACGAAACCCCCTGCAGCCGCGCCACCGACAACTACAACTGGTCCCGCGGTCTCTGGCGTCTGGCCATTGATGCCGCCTGGTACGGCAACGATGAGCGCTTTAATTCAACATCGGGCACATCATCGTATCACTACGACGGCAAGAGCCAGGTTCAGGCCAAGATGGATCTGATTCAGAATTTCTACAGCATGGAATTCCCAGTGGAGAATGAGGCGGAGGAAAACGCCAACCGGTTCTCCACCATCTGCCAGCAACTGACCCCGGCGGGAGATGTGACCGATTGCGATCCGGCGTACAGCCACAACTCATACTTTGTGGGCACCGCCATGTCATCGTTTGTCACATTTTACGACAACGATGGATTGACCACCCCGGAAATTCGCCGGGAGGCCCTTGAAGAGGCAGTATCGGTATCCATTCAGGATTCCAAGTACTACCAGCAGTCCATCGGCGTTTACGCTCTCCTGTTTCTCACCGGCAACTTCCCAAGGCCTTACTCCCGACTGGTTCCCGAAGTGGTCCTGGAATAACGGTATTCTCTCCGTTCATATTCTGAGCCAGGCGAGCTGTATAAAAACGCAATATCCAGGCGCCAATTACAGCATGGACCAATTCGGGTTGTGCCTGATTGTGTTGACAGACAGAATATGAAGGGAATCGCCAGGACGACGCGCGCAGACAAGATCAACTAAAGTTCGAAGTGGTCCAGTATCCCAGACCCTGCAGCGCATAAAAGGTACCGATTCTGCCTTTCCGTTGACATCGCGCAACTGCAAACGCAACTGCGCCCTTGTCAAATGGTCGGAAGATGACGCCAGTCCTGCGTTGCCCGCGTCAAATAAATGTGCACGCCGTCTGCCCCTCCCTGAAACAGTATTCAGAAGGGACGCCGGCACATTGAAATGCCTCCTCCTGGCGCCATAAAACACCTCAAAATTCAAGTTGACAAAACGCCGAAGCGGGGGCACTGGAATCAGTATGCCAGCACATTCATAAAGAAACGAACTGATTCAACTGCAGAGACGTTGCATGCACTGATCAATGTTCACATTTTCCAATGTACACCTGAAAACACAGGGTCCGGGCTTTACCCCCGGCCGATTGAAAGTGGCCAATTGACAGTGGATTGTTGCTATAACTGAACCATTATGGTCTGTTGAGACAATCTAATTTTGTTAAGGAGTCAGATGGCACAAAGAATTCATTTGGTAATGGTGGGATATGAACGCCCTGGCAGTGAGAACATGTCGCTGCGACTGCTGGCGGGGGCAGCGCGGGATGCCGGCCATAGTGTTTCGGTGTGTACGGCAACATCTCTGACAACAGCTGAAGCGGCGGTGCAACGTGCGGTGGAAACGAAAGCAGCGGTGATGGGCATTGTGCTACAGGATTCTCATTCGTTTGTTCATTCGCTGGCCCTGGCCTCTTTGGCGCACCAAAAAGGGTACTCCGGTTATATTGTTTGTGCGGGCGAATTTGCGGCGCTGCAATCTGATTTTGTGTTGGAACGGGCACCTTATGTGGATGGTGTCATTCGATTTGATGGCACCCATGCCATTGTGGCATTGCTCAACGCGCTCGCAAATGGAGATTCATTGGAAAAGGTTCCGTCGCTGTACACCAGGTCCTTTTCAACGCCCAATGTGTCTGCGCCTGTACTCACTGGCTGGCGGCCTAAACGCGGAAAGACACCCAGTGTGATGGGGGTTAAGACGTCAGAAGTGGTTGCAAGCCGCGGTTGTTCTTTCAGTTGCGAGTATTGCACTCACGCTGCCACGGATGCCCATGCGGGCTATCCCCACAGGCAACACAGGCGGAATCTGAACGACTTGGCGGATGAGATGGCCGCACTCTACCACGAACAGGAGGTGCGTCATTTTGGCTTTTCCGACGCAAACGTTGTGCCGGCTGAAGAGGGCGCTGCGCTGGATTGGGCGGGACAGTTTAAAGCCGCTTTAATAAAAAGGGGCGCAACGAATGTGTCCCTGAGCTTTATGACTCGGGCTGATGGACTTACCGAAAAAGTGGTGGCGGCACTGGCGGATTTGGGGCTGTGTCGAACCCTCGAGGGGGTCGAGTCATGCGAGCAGTACGGACTGGATGCGCTTGGACGTGCCGGTAGCGCGGTCAGGGGACATGAGGGCGTCAGGCGGCTCGTCGATAACAATATTGTGACTTTGTTTAATGATATTATTTTGCACCCGGAATCGACACCTGAATCCATACAGGTTGAATTGAATTTTTTAAAACAAAGTAGGGGCGCTCTGTTCAATACGATCGAAGCAACACCGTATTGGGGGACGCGTTTTTGGGATCGCCTTGTGGGAGAGGGACGTATCACGGGCGGAAGGATATTGCCCACCTTTAAATTGCGTGATCCGGTTGTGACGCAGTTTCAAAGGATGGTTGCCAGGCTGCATACAGAGGTTTTCAATCCATACAACCCAACCCTCCGGGCCCATGACCTGATGTTTAGTGTCGCGTTGGCGAGGCGTCACCGAAGTGTTGGGGGAGAGGTGGCAGAACTTGAAGAAACACTTGGACGGATTGCCGTTGATTTAAATCGTGTCCGCGTCGCAGTGTTGCAGCACATGCTGGAAACGGCGATTCATTCAGGCGGGATTGCGGATGTTATCGAAAGTGCCAGGATAGCCTTTTCTCCCATTACCAAAGCGCTGGATGAAACAGTCATACGATTACGATGTTTAACTGCTATGGACGTGTCAGGCAATGTTGTGGATGTCTCGGTTCGCGATGACCGGCAACTGTCAAAAACGTACTTTAATTTTGTGGCGGCAGCGACTCTTGCGTTTGCCATGGCTGGCACTTCCGGCTGTCACCACGCGGGTCAGGTTGACGCGGATACTGCGGATACTCAGATGGATTCTTCTGCCGATACAGATACACAAACGGATACAGCCACAGAAACAGTCTATTCGCTGGATACGTCAACCAGTGTTCGTTTGGGTGATACGAGTACGGAACAAATCGGACTGGATACAGAAACAGAGTCCGGCTCAGTTGATCCGCACCCTGCCGATACGGAGTCGACGATTGTAACCAGTGATACAGACACTGACAATGACACGGGAACAGATGGCAGTTGCGACTCGGCAAAAAAAGACAGCCAGCTGTCTATGCTGCGAGACGAGATGATTAATGCATGTGAAGCGGATACGGTTGTGGATACACTTTGGATCACTCTGGATGAAGACGGTCTGGTACTGGAGGTATCCGGCACTGGTACGCACGATTTGGACTCCGAACCCATGTCCGGTCTGATAGCGTGCACCGAAAAAATTTTAAAAGGCGAACAGTTTCCCTGTCTCGCCGGGGAGGCGATTTGGGTGTCGATTCCACCAATCAAAGTGATTGAGTAGAAGGAGTGGCTTCGGGTAATGCACAGGGAAGGTCATAAAAAGTTGGCGCTTCAGAGGAATCTGTGGGTCAAAACAGCCTTAATAAACTTAAATCAGAATAAAAAAAGTGTTGAGATAACCCGCCGTGGTGAGGAGCCGACGTCCGAGTGAGGCGTCTCGAATCCGCGGAGGATAGGAAAGAAAAGCCAAACATATGCATCCTGGCAAAGTGTTTGTAATGCCGAGTTTACGAGAAATGCGCAGGGTCTTGAAAAGCTAAAATGCGATTACACCATAATCCGGTATCCTATAATCCGGTATTCTTCCCGTTTAATCACTGTCAGTGTTGTGAGGTGCTAAGTAAATCCTTGCAGAAGGAAATGCAAGATTTACCACCATTTGTTCCGATGATTGATATTACTGAAACGACGAATCGCAGGAATATAGCATCACTTACTGAAACAAGTACTCTTCCCAGTAGTCATCAGCCCAACCATCGCTGTCACCATATCTGGTACCATTAAAAGAAACATAATCATACTCAACCATTCCAGTTAAACCGTAAGAACTGGCTTCATTGTTGGCTACATAAATCCAATCAACCCAGCATTCCGGAAAATGAATCGACAAATCAAATCCATCGGAATATTGGCCCAAATTCTCTTTATCAACAAAGTGATCATCATCTAAAAATTCTACAAATCCATCCACGGGCAGCTGTTCATCAATGACTCCCCGCCACGTAACTTCGATTTTACTGCTATAATCTTCAACCTTGTCCCACATAAAATACTCAATACTGTTGTCTACGAGTGACGACGAATACGTATCATCCACGGTGATAAGATTCCAATCCTCAGTTCCTTCACGGGGGATCATCGACAGGTGGATTTCATGCTGCGTGTACTCTTCAGTGCATTCATCGTCACAATTCTCATTATCTTCCCTGCTGTATCCCCAACTGAATTCCATAATTGCACCAGTGGATGTGGTGCAGCTGGCCGTAAGGGCGCATGTGTCCTCCGGCGCACAGGGGACGAGGCAATCGCCGTCCATCCACGAGAGTGCTTTTTGCGTGGCGAGCGCAGCAACCGGCCCCCAAAAGGGGGATGAAAGAAACTTACTTGCAGCCTGGTGTGGCGTTATATCAGAACCAAAGGCAGACGCGACGCATTCTCTTTCAATAAAATTCGCAACTGAATTCTGCCAGATGCAACCTGGGTCAGTCTCTTTGGGACCAATAGCCAGCGCAGCAACAGCAGTTGGGGCGGCCTCAGACTGGATACCTTGCGAAACCAGGTAGTATACAAATTTATGCGGGCTTCCGTTTAACTGCAGGGCGGTTTGTCCCGAGCCAATATTTACAGATTCCAGTTCCGGCCCCACATCAACCACTTCAAACAGAGTATCCTGGAGTCGAACTGGCAGGGTGTTGCTGTAACCTCCAAAAAACCATTTGGGCGTCAAATCTTCTGCAATCACACCAAACACATCACTGTTTTTACCCAGGACGAAATATCGTTCACCCATTTGAATGACGCCTCTGTCAATATGCTTTCCATGTTGGTTCATCCATGCCACCAGGCTTGAACTGCCTGACAGGGAGCCAAACAACAAAAACGAATTTTGAATATCCAGCAGCAGTTCACCGGATGCCAGTCGGGAGATGCTGTTCAAAGGCGACGTTTCTACTGCGTTGATCAAATTCAGGCTGGTATCAAACCGGCCAATGGCACCGGTATGGGTGCCTGGTGTCCGTTCATCTTTGTGTATCTCAACAGGATCCACCTGCCCCCATTCCATGGCAATGGCATTCATCGCAAGGGTGGTGGCGCCGCCGTTTTGAAAATCCGAATACACTGCCGTCGCATCGGTCGCGGTGACCAGGAGCTGACTGCTGACAACTGCACCATCGGCAGCAAGGCGCAGAATGTAAAACGCGCTGTTCCATCCCAGCGATGGGTCGATGTGCTCGCCCGCTGCATCCTCGGCAAATGCAAAGGTACATGGCAAAGGATTGTCTGTATCCAATGAATCTGAATCGAGAGAGTCTGTATCAAGCGCGTCTGTATCCTCTGAAACCGTGTCCGGATCAAACAAGTCATTCAGCGTTACCTCTACCAGCACATCCATGCCCGTGTCCGTCTGCTGCGCGTTCACCAACGACACTTCCGCGCACCCAATGCCATCTGTTTGCGGGGTACTGAAAATTTTAGTCGCAGACTGAAGCGCGCCTTCATCATCGATGACTTGCAGAACCCCTGCAATCTCGTCTTCAGTGATGGTGATACCCAACTGTTCGGTTGGGCCAGCCGCTTCTGAATATGTTACGTTATTTTCAAGAAATGTATTGGTCGCTGCGTCC
>JAFGWT010000443.1 GCA_016937015.1 Deltaproteobacteria bacterium
CAGTTGATTAAGTAAGGGCAAAGCAGCTGGGTTCCCGCCTGCGCGGGAACGACGAATAAAAACAATATCACACTGATGCATGTCAACCAAAGCTTGTGTAGAATCATTAGGCCTTCGCAGGGGGGACTGTCTTTACTGTCTGTGAAACACCCCTCTTCAAAAAAAGAGGGGCACCTTTAAAAATTTTGGGGATTTTGATCATGGAGAGCAAATCATCAGAAATGGCGCATTCGCGTGATCATTCTTAAAAATGGGTCATGGTGAACACGGCGCCTGCGCCGGAACGGCCCATGGGGGCGGGGGTGAGCCACCATTTGGGAGAGTGCAGACTGGCGGCGTTTTTAGGTTCGCGTTTGATAATCATTCCCGCGGTGAACGCGCCCACACCCAGTATCTGCAAAATGCCGGACACCACCATGATGCCTTTGAATTGCGATTTCACCTCGGTGTCGTCACTTTGATTGCCCAGGCTGATAAACGGCCCAGCCATGGGAATCAGCGCGTAGCCCACCGCCTCGCCCCGGGCGTCTTCGTCAGAGAGCACCGCATTGCCCACAATGGTGGCCACATAAACAGCTGAAAACGTAATCAACCCACCCAGCCACAGCGGCTTAATGCGTTCCTTCTTAACAACCGCATCCGCAGGCGCAGTATCATTGTCAGCTGTCACCTCATCCCCCAGCGCCACCGGCCCGGCCAGCGCCGCCTGACAACTCTCATCAACGCACGTTTGCCCCTCGCCACAATTTGAATTGGTGGTGCATTGGGCGAAAGCGTTGGCTGTGATGCATAGTTGAATTAAGACAGTAATTAAGATGGTGATTTTGGTTTTCGTGAATAGTGTCATTTTCGTTCTCCCAATAGCTTTTTTTTTCATTGTTCATCAACATGACAATAGTCGCTTGCCCACTGCCAGGTGCCTTCTACACACAGGAGCGTCCGACCTTGTTCATCGCATTGCATTGCGTCAGGTTCACAATATGTTTCTTCCAATTGCGTAAAAACAGCAGTTTCATAAACGATAACGCAATAGGGTCTGTCATCCCAGTTATCCACTGCGGCTGCCGCGACGATTTCGCCTTTGTGTTCAACGCAGTTCACCACATATTTGTTTGTATCGATGCAGCGTTCACCGGCAATGCCCTGGCAGTCAAAGTTGTAGTTCACGCAGCTGCTGTGGGTCAAATTCCAGTTGGCTTCATATTTGTAACCACCGGAGTAATCATTATATTCGGTGGTGATGCCATTCACGCACGTCGCATTGAAATTGTCGCAGTCTCTGAATTCAACCCAGTTCCCATGTATAGGACCATCGCATTGGTATATTTTATTGTTTTCACATTTGCTGTCCCCATAATGGCACTCGTCCCCGCAGCTAATGTTTACAAACGCGATACACAAGTAAAGTAGCGCCGAGAAGAATGTTGCAATCTGCTTTCTTTTCATTTTTTAATCCCTTTACTCATATACACAACCTGTCCCGATATGCAGACGGGCAATGCAATCCGCGGGCGCTTCGTTGAGTTCACACAACATCCGCATGCGCACTTTGTCCTTTCCCTGGATAATATCATTTTTTTTCACACTGGGATTAATTGTGTCAATCGGAATCGATTTGAACTGTGTTGCAATGGCGATGCATAATATGACAAAAGATGCAATGAGTGACAGATGATGATCTTCAGAGATTGAGACTGGGAGATGTTTTAAAAAAGATAGCGGACCAGTCCCAGCACGCCCTGGGCCCAGGGGACGCGGTGGGTGGTTTTATCGGATTCCCGGCCGGAGAACTGATCCCGGTTTTCGAGGTACCACTGGTAGTTGTCGAGCAGTGCGTCCCGATTGGAAAACTTTGGATTAAAGCCCAAAAGTTTTTCCGCTTTTTCAATCGACACAAATGAATCCTTGGTGGCGGTCTTGTACACCCAGGGATAGAGGGGGGACAGCTTGAAAAACTCAAGCACCTCAAGGGCAAAAATCACCAGATGCGCGGGCGATTCCCTGATTTGTTTTCCGAATCCCGCCTTGTCGAGCACCACCTGGTAATCCTCCCGCATGGTTGAAAATTCCTTGGCGCCAATATTGAATTCCGAGTTAACCACATCGGTGTTTTCATTCTCCGCCGCACTGATGATGGCGTCACATAAATCGAACACATGCAGCAGCTGATACAGATTGCGTCCCCGGCCAATCATTGGAAAACTCCGCCCCTCCGATGCCCACTGATAAAAGATGGCAAACACCCCCAACCGCTCGGGACCAATAAATGATTTGGGGCGAATGGTGGTGATGGTCATCCCCTTTTGCCGATAATCGCGCACCATGTTTTCGGCCGCGATTTTGGTCTCGCCGTACGGACCAACGCCCACCAGCTCATCGTCTTCGTAGATGGGATGCTTTTTGGGAATGCCATACACCGCAGTGGATGAAATATGAATGCCGCGATGCACCCCATGGGCGTATGCCGCTGCAAGCACATTTGCCGTGCCATCAATGTTGGTGCTGTAAATGTCACTTTTTTTGTAAAGAGGCAATGCCGCAGCGCCGTGCATAAACACATCCACATCCTGACCCATGAAATGATTCACCGCGTCTTTGTCGCGGATGTCCACCACATGGTGTTCAATGCGGTCCATCACGTCTTCGTATGTAAAGGGTTCGATATCCAGCGAAATGACACTATGACCGCGCGCAACCAATGCGCGAATCAGATTGATACCAAGAAATCCGGACCCACCCGTAACCAGCCACTTGCTCATATGCATTCCTTCCTTTCGATAAATGCGTTCCTCAGACTGAATCGGACTCATACCCGATTGTACACCTTTGGAAAACCATTTTCGCAAACAGGAATGCGCTTCGGAAACTATCCGCCGCAGCTTTTGCAGGCACCAGGGGCGCAGCTTGAGGCGGATGCGCAGGCGCCGGCAGTGGACTCGGCGCTATACACCACCCCCAGAAAATGATGCAGCATTTCCCACCATTCCCTGAACTCCTTCAGTTGCTCCGCCTGCTCCGCGAATTGGCAGTTCACCAGCCGGTTGTTATACGCCTCTTCAAAATCGAAGGCGCTAAATGACAAATCACGTTCAGATAAAACCTGGTACAGTTCCGGTATGGTCGTGGCGCGGTTCATTTCATTTCGAAACTCCCGGTCCACCTGCCCCTGGTCAATAAACTTCATCGCTTTGCCTATGGTCATGGTCACTCCTTGTCTGCCGCACATGTCCCCAACGATGCGCGCAGCTCCCACTGCTGCAATGGACATGCCTCAGGGAAGCGATTGGCAAACAGATGCGGTAACATATCAAAATCATTCAAGTCTTATACATTGCCACCCAAAGCCGACTGATACAAATCCGTATTGTCCCACCTGAATTTTGAACATCAATGTCATTTGACCGGGGATTGGACAGACCACCGCCACGCATTTCTCCCGTGATGGCTCTTATTGGCATGAGAGTGTTTTGGGGACTCAGTTCGATTGTATTCATGTTAATGGCGTGCCAGAAATCACAGCCGTTCATCGATGAGATTCATCCCGGATTTGGCCTGACCCACGGTGGTGAAAAAGTGGTCATTAAGGGTAACAACATTGACGCACTGATGCCTGTGTCCATTTATTTTGGTAACCAGCGGGTGTACATGTCGCAGCTGCACAACAGGGACACACTCTGGGTCACGTCCCCAGCCAGCGACACTGAGCAAGTAGTGGATGTGCGAGTAATCGGCAATGATGGAACGGAGTTTCTGATGCATAACGCGTTTCGCTATGTCGCCAACGCCGATATGGCTGAATGTGTCAATATTTCCAAACAGCTCAATGGCAAGCCAGTATTGGAACGCTCTTCCAAACGGGAGCCACAGGTTTCAAAGTAGCGCGCGGGGCAACGGGGGGATAAGCCCTCAGTTCAATGCAAACGAAAACAGCGTGGACAGGTTGCCCATGATGAGCAGATAACCGGCAAACTGGGCGGGACGGGCAAAGAATCCCCCGTCCATATCGAGCAGATTCAAAACGCGTCCGGTTCCGGCCGAAACAATGTAAAGCCCTGCTTCACTGTCTGAAATCAGCAGAACATCGTCATAGGGAAGCGGATCCGCTTTGAGACCGACGCCAAAAAGCATCTCTTTGTGCGTGTGGCCATTTTGCGGGTTGAGAGTAACCAGCCCCTTCCTGCCGGCGCGAACCATGTACGCCTCAGTTGCACTTGACGCCGCACCAGTCACCTTTGTCAGATCCGAACGAATCCAGCGCACATTGCCACTTTCCAAATCCAGTCCATATACCCCTCCCGCCAAAGACGCTGCCACCACGATGTTGTCAACCACAACCGGTGTGGCGTCCACGTCCACCAGCAGAACATCGTCCGCATCCGCTTCAGCCACCGCATCAGTCGCCAAATCCATCTCCCAGTTCACCACACCTGTGCCGGCATCGAGAGAGACCACGAAGCCATCGCTGAAACCGGTAAGTACGCTGGCGCCGGCAATCTTCAAATCCGCATGGCCGACAGAGGAAAACCCTTCAACTGGCTCCCTGCGATAACGCCAAATAATCTCGCCACCTTCGGGATCAATGGCCAAAACCGTGTTGTCCGCGTTGACCACAAAAACGGTGTCCGCATGCATGTGCACATTCCGGCGCAATTCGGCGCCGGTATCGACTTTCCAGATAAGACGGCCCGAGCGGGAATGCACCCGATACAGATACCCGTCATCTGCCCCGAAATACACCGTTTTGCGCGCGGCGTCGTAATAGGGCGTCGAGCCAACCGGATCATCCAGATTAAACCGCCACACCGTATCCCCACTGCCTATCTCCAGGCAGTACAGCCCGCCAATCGCTGCCCCCACAAACAGACGATGTGCGTCGGTATCAAACGCAGCCGCACCGGTCTCGATGGGATTAAAGCGATCGTGCTCCTCGTAAAACGCGGGAATATTAAAATTGGGAATGTTGGAAAAAAGCGTTTTCTTCCAGCGAAACCGCAGCAACTCAATATTCTCGGATTTTTGCGTCACGGTGCCTGGTTTGGAGGCGCCTGCACAGCCGGCACTGGCAGCAAAAATCAGGCAGACAGCAGCGAGGAGAAGAAAATGACGGCGAAGCAGAATCACAGAGCGGCTCCACCCGCCTGTTGGGCCTGCATCAATTGCTGCAGAATCATGGGATTGATCCCGGCCGGGATTTCCGGCACTGCGGCGTCGGGATTAATGGCCAGCATTATCTCCCTGGCCTGTACCAAAAGGTAATCATTGCTGTCAGGCTCTCCCTCTGCAACGATTTCGTCCAGTACGCCCTTCAGCATGGTTTCCGCTTTTTCCAAATCCTCGCCCTTGCGCTTCAGCACCGTTGCCACACCCACTTTGGCCCAGAGATTAATTCGCCCAATCGACTCATCCGCCAGCTGCTGGTAGGTTTTTTGAGCGTCGTCATTTTTGCCAATGGACTCGTATGCCTGAGCCAGCGCAGCCAGCACACTCTCCTTAAACACTTTCAGATTGGGATCCTGGGCGCACTCCTGATAAATTTTAATGGCCTCTTCCTGCCTGCCTTCGTCAATCAATGCAGCGGCCTTGGCCAGTCTGGCAGCCGACGCCACCGGTGTCTTCGCCGTATCCTGAATGGCTTTGTCAAGGCGCTTGACCGCTTCCTTCGCCCGATCATCCTTTGATTTATAAGACATTACATCTTCATCGAGGGGGGCCGAATCATCATCTCCGGCTATGGGTGCCAGCGATACTTCCAACCCGTCTGCCAACAGTTTCGACGCATCCTGAATCTTTTGTTCGGTCAGGTGATTGTATACAATGACGCCAACCCACGCGGCCAGAGCAGTCCCAAGCAACAGGCCAACGGCCTTGCGGCGCTCAACCGCCCAATCCAGAAAAGACATGGACCGCTGTACAAATTCGTCCTTGCTGGGATCCAGATGATCTTTGTTTTCCTGTGTTTTGTTTTCTATTTTTTTGCGTGCCACGTAACGCGCTCCCTGGTTGGTACCTGTAAAAGTAAAATTGTAAACGCGCGGACTATATGCCGCCCACTACGCAAGGTCAATATTCAAAAAGATCCAAATTACCGGGTTATTTGGTGGCGGGCGGTCCAGAAACATCACTCTCCATTGCTTTTCGCACAAAAAGAGACTCCAGCGTTTCCTCGGTACCGTCGTCGTGTTTTAAAAGCGCCGCCAGCTTGCCTTCCGCCACCTTTTCCCCCCGTCGCAGGATAATGACTCGCGAGCACAACCGTTCCACGTCGGAAAGAATATGAGATGAAAAAAGTATTGTCTTGCCGGACTCATTCAATTCAAGAATCAGGTCGGCAACAAATTTTCGACCTATGGGATCCAGTCCACTCATGGGTTCATCCAGAACCAGAAATTCCGGATCCGACAGCAGCGCCTGCGCCAGTCCCACCCGCTGCAGCATCCCCTTGGAAAACTTTTTAAGCGGCCGTTTGGCAGCATCGGCCAGTCCCACCCGCTCCAAAAGCTCACCCCGGCGGCGATGACAGTCCTTTTTCGACATACCGTACAGTTTGCCGTAAAAATCCAGCAGCTCCATGGGCGTGAGGTATTCATGAAAATAGGCATGCTCAGGCAGATACCCCACATTTTTTCGGGCGGTGTAGGAACGTGCATCCCTGCCCAGCAGTTTCACCGACCCGGCATCCGCCTTTATCAGCCCCATCATTATCTTCAGGGTCGTGGTTTTGCCCGCGCCGTTTGGCCCCAGCAACCCAAAGATTTCGCCTCTGTTCACCGTAAAGCCAACGCCACACACGGCAGGTACTTTTTTTCTGAAAAAACCAATGTGAAACGTTTTTTTCAGATTGGCCACTTCCACCATCAGTCCATCGTCCGACATGGCTAACCTCCTCTTCGATGCAGCCATCGGTTACATGCTTCAACCACTCTTTTTACGTCATCCCCGCTCAAACCGCAATGAATCGGCAAAGCAACCGCACGCCGCTGCAGCAATGTGCTGTTGGGAACCCCATCCCCCTCTGGTGGCGTCCCCCTCTTTACCCAGGCCAATTGTGACAAATCATAACTGCCGGGTTGCGCCTCGATTCCCTGAGATGCCATAAATGATACAAAATCAGCTCTCTGGCAGGATTCGGCCGGCCAATTTCCTTCCTCCTTTGGCAACAGCGCCACCATCGACTGAAAATTGGTCGTCCCATTGTTTATCACCCGCTGACGAACGAAGGGCAGAAAATCGTAGCAGGAAGCCAGTTCACGGCGCTCGGCAAGGAGCGCGTCCAGCCGGTCCATCTGCACCGCCCCCATGGCGCATCCCATTTCATGGGGACGCAGGTCAAAGCCCACCTTTCGGAATGAATCGCTGTGCACATTGCTGTCCCGATATTCCCTGACGCGCATTGCTATCTCATCGTTGTCGGTCAATACCGCGCCCCCCTGACCGGTCGTCACCAGCTTGCGGGGATGAAAACTCAATATGGCCACATCACCAAAACTGCCACAGGGACGCCCC
>JAFGWT010000444.1 GCA_016937015.1 Deltaproteobacteria bacterium
GTATCTGTTGTGGCGGTATCAGCGGTGGCGGTGTCAACAGTGGCGGTGTCAACAGTAGCGGTGTCAACAGTGGCGGTGTCTGAAGTGGCCCTGTCTGAAGTGGCGCTGTCTGCCGTCCCCGAGTCGGTGTCAAGCGAGTCGGTGCCAGTATCAATGTCGCTGCTGCTCTCGTCATCGCATGCCGCGAATCCGAACAATAGAACAAAAAACATTACAAACATAAATTGGGGTTTCATGAGCATCTCCTTAAAAACTGTGTCAGATAGATTTGTTTTCGTTTGATACACTCTGTAAGTAGCCCACATGGCGGTTTGGTATATTCCGCATGAAATGTTTGCGTCGTATTGGCAACAGTTGCCTTGGCATTTTTGACAAACTGGTAAAGAAACTCCGATTTGAAAAGTGCAGGGACTACATCTGTTACTCATTCCCATGCTTTTTCCAGCTCGTCCGGGATAGCCTCGCGGTATTGCCCAGGCGCCAGTTCCCCCAGTTCAAAGTGGCCAAAAGAGATGCGCTTTAGTCGATTCACTTCGTGATTAAGCGCCCTGCACAGCCGTCGAATCTCGCGATTCTTTCCGCTGACAAGTTCTAAACCCAACCCTTGGTTGCTAAAAGAAAAACATCAGTGATATCAGCTGACTACAGAACACCATCAGAGTTACAGTTCACTTGATGCATCAACCGTTCGGGGCGGTTCGGTCCTCGAAAGGCATAATTGATAAGATTTTTCGCAACACTTCGGTAAAACGGCCGAAACATGGGCGATGTTATGCCCCCCCATCAGATTACACCAATGTGAATACAAACGCCGCGAGCCTCAGCAGGAGGTGCTGCATCATTCGAAATTCACCAGCTTTGAAACAAAACGGCAAGACTCGTTCATGTGAAACTGCAAGTAGGTTTCACATGAACAGTTTCAAAGCGAATTTCGAATCAGGTGTTGCCTGGGCATTTGGAAACGTTCTTTGCAAACATAGAAATGGAAGGGCAGTACTTGTCCAGGCATGTGGAGAAAGAGCTGCGGGATTTTCTGAAGTGTGGAGTGCTCGCTCACGGATTCGTGAGAATGCGTTGTAATGAATGTGGCCGTAGCATGGTCGTTGGGTTTAGCTGCAAAGGTCGTGGATTCTGTCCGTCATGCACTGGACGCCGGATGGCGGATACATCGTTGCGACTTGTTCGCAACACCCGGCAACTTATTTTGCAAAGCAAAATGAGTGAGAGGGAAACAGGTTGATGATACGTTTCCCGAAAATGCGCCGGTACGTCAATGGGTACTAAGTCTTCCCATGCAGATTCGCTACAGGCTTGCCCATGATGGAAAGCTGCTTTCAGATGTGTTGCGGATTTTTCTGAGGGTGGTGAATGCCGGCCCGCATCTTTTGCAGGCAAAAGTTGCTACACCGGTGACAGGTGGTATCGCAGACAGGCCGGAGTACAGGGAATCAAAAACAGTCTCGGGGGGTCAGTGACTTTTGCCCAGCGTTTCGGCAGTGCTCTCAACCTCAATTCTCATTTTCATAGCTTGCTGTTGGATGGTGCGTTTAATGCAAAAACTAATACCTTTCATCCCGCTCCTTCACTCCAGGATGAAGACGTCAAAGAGATTGTAGAGACCACAGCGCATCGGGTGATTCGGATGCTAAAGCGAAAAGGCTTGTTTGAACAAAATGAATACGACGAGTTCGCAGAGGAACAGCCAGTGTTGGCTGGTATGACCTCGGCGTTCATCATCGGATTGGTTTCAGTGGGGGAGCGAGCCGGTCAACGAGATGCGAATGGTCGCAGCCATTACCGACGGTGCATCAATTAAGAAATATCTGGATGGAGTCGGGTTGTCATCTGAACCGCCGATACCCATACCTGCACGCCCACCACCACAAGAAGAATTTGACTATTACTTTGAAGGCGCCTGACTTTTTATCAGGCTTTTTTTGAGCAAAAGAGAACTCAAAATCTGCGCATTGCTGCGCCCTTTGCAAAATATGAAGTGAAATTTTTCTTTTCAATGACTCGGAATATCAAAAACAACTTCTGATACATTTTTCCTGGAATAAATGCTACTTTCCAGGGCATGAACTCAAACATGAACGAAAAATCAGCAATTTGGCTGAATGGATGGTAGAAACGATATGGCTTTTGAAATGCCTATATCTTTGAGTGGTTGTTGCCCAAAAAGCAAAGTGCATTGCGAACATTGTCCGGGAACTGTCCAAAGAAATAAACAGCCCCTCCCATTTTTCCAGTTTGTGCAAGGACAACTGCAGGTGAATGCAATCCTCCGTCCCCGGTTTCCCGTTTTAATACAATTTAATGTCGTCGATCCATACACTGAGGGTGTCTCCATCGGCGCTGGAGAAGTGCCATTGCAGCTGGCTGGCGTTTTGCAGCACGTCTTCTATTGATACTTTATCTATCGGTTTTGCCCAATGCGGCTGTGTAAAATCATTGCGCAGATTCAACCGAACCGTCTGCCATTCGCCGGTCAAATCAGCGGTTACACTCGCCTCGTAGTCCGCCCATCCCGTGAGGGTTTTAGGGATGTATCCCTCGCAGGGACCGCCCGTGTAAGGCAGACTTACCGTGAGACGCCCTCCGGAGGCATCGCCTTTCATTTTGAATTCAAGGGTGGTGTACTGGCGAATATCCACTTTCACCTGACTGGGGCAGCCCGAGGTCGCTGTCAGCGTCACCCCGAAACCAAAATAGTCCCAGCCCAGACGATTGCCGGCGGTTCCTTCCACATGAGCGGCATACCCTTGCGCCCCATTGGTTTGCGTTGGCGTTAAAGTGCCCAACGGGGTCACTTGCGTGTTGCCCCCCGTCCGCGCGTCGTTGTACACGTACCACCACCCGCCCTCCTCAGAGACATGGTTTCCGTCGTCAAACCCGTCAATGACCAATGGCTCCGTTGCGGCTGCAGACATTGAAGACAACGCCAGGATAATAAACACCATACTTGTTAACCGTTTCATTTGTTCTCTCCTTCTCGTGAATAAAAAATGAATTATTTCCAATTGGACTGATGATTCGTTAGCGCCCGCATTTCGATGGGCAGGACAGACATCTCCCTTCCCTGAGCCAATCAAGTCAGCCCAGCGCAAATCAGTATTGTTTTATGAATTCCCATCATATTGAACGCCCGCGAGACATTTCTACGCGACACGGCCTCAATCAAGCGCGGTCGCTTACTCTATTAAACGTGCGGGAGCTGGAAGGGTTGCACTAAAATGGGCACATTTTTCAATGCAACACGGGCTGGAGACAAGGTATTGAAGCATTGAAAATCCAGTGCAGAAACATCTTTAAAAGGATTCATGTTACATTCAGGAAAAACGTGGTTCAATCCTTTGGCGGTTCGTTATTGCATTTATTCCGGCAGGTATAAATGGGGGAAGCCCTGACGTTTGCGGTGACCCATTCTGGGTCGCTGTGGACAGTTGCCGTCCCAAACCGGGATTTTGTTGAGCTTACTAAAAATTTTTCATTTAAAAGTAACATTCAGGTGAACAGTGTACCGGAGTGTAGTGGGGGGATGTATCCATGTGATAAAAGCGTGCACTGTACATCAACAATTTTTGTGGTGCGTTTTGTTGGCGCAAGGGGGCGCCGGATATGCTTTGCCGATTATGTTTCTATTTTATTTTTGTGTTTGTTTCCGGGTGCAGTCAGGTGTCGTTGCCGGGGACGTCAACAGACCCAGACGCTGACACAAAAATGAATTCGAATTTGATGGATTCAACTTCTGCAACAATGGCCTATCCGGACACCGGAACAAACCAGACGGGGACCACCGGCAACACGGATGATTTGAGTTCGGAAGCGGTTGACACATCGAATTCTGATTTGGTGGATCCTTGCAATGCGCCTGGTGAGACTATTTATGTGGTTGACAACATACTCAGTGATGCCAGCTGGACTTGCAACAATACCTATGTACTCGATGGCGGTGTATTTGTGGGGGACGCGACCCATTCTGCAGTACTGCACATTGCGCCGGGAACGGTCATTCTGGGGTCATCGCAACGAAAAGGGTTTCTAAAAATTTCCAGAGGTTCGCAAATACGGGCCGAAGGAACACTGGAAAAACCGATTGTGTTTACATCGGACCGCCCTCGTGGGCAGCGTCATACAGGGGACTGGGCCGGACTGTTTATTGATGGCAGCGCCACCATCAACGATTGTCTGTCGCAGGCAGCGGATGGGAGTTGTGAAAGAATATCTGAAGCGGTTGGGGGATGGTATGGGGGAAGTGATGATGGGGACAGCAGCGGGGTGCTTCGTTATGTTCGGGTTGAATTTGCAGGCGCCGATATTGTTGGGGACGCGCCTTGCAACGGGATTACGCTTAACGGGGTCGGCTCTGGAACCATCGTTGAGTACGTTCAGGTCCACAGATGTGGGGACGATGGGATTGAGCTGTTTGGTGGCACGGTGAATTTGAAGCACATTTACATTTCCGGCGTGTCGGATGACAGTCTGGGCTGGCGAATAGGGTGGCGTGGGAACGCTCAGTTTATGGTGTTCCAGCATCTTTTGGATACTCACGGCGACCAGGGGATTGAAGGCGAAAGCAACTCGGACGACCCTCTGGCAACCCCTGTCAGTTATCCTGTTTTGTCAAATGTGACGATAATTGGCCCGAATGATGCCGCCAGCCCGGACTATCCGGATATTGGCATTTTACTGCGGGAAGGTACCGGAGCCGATATTTATAATGCGATTGTTGCAAATTATGTTGATGCATGTCTCGATATTGATAATGAACATACCTGGCGCAATCTGGCAGCTGGTAACCTGAGAATCGCCCATTCGATGATATCATGCGGCGTTGATTTTTTGGAATGGGATGAACAGGAATCGTTTGAAGGTTCTGTTGAGACCGATTTCTTTTTTGCAGGAGAGGGCAACAGTGTTGTTGACGATTCCGCCGATATTTTGAACGGTTACTATTCCATCAATGCGGCCCAAACCGGGGCATCCATACCCGTGGAACCGTTCTTCGACACCGTTGTGTATATCGGTGGTGTCACCGCTGCCGACAACTGGCTTTCAGGCTGGACAACCGACGCAGACAAGTAAACGGCCTCAATATGAAAGGATTGAAGAGGGAGGCCATGGAAAGAACAAAGGATCTGGCTCTCTCTCAGCGATCGAGTGTTCTGCTGTTTGCCCCATCGAACTCACTGATAGTGAAAAGAATCAGTGAAAAGAATCAGTGAAAAGATTTTTGGAATGACTTTGGACTATTTTATCACCCCGCAGGCAAGGGGTTCTGGTGCGCACCGCAGAATCGTCTATGATGGGTCGGGAGGCGGCGCCTCACAGTGTGCGTTTGTGCCTGGGGTACGAGTCCACGAGGGAGCGGCGGGAACAGGGGCTTGGGATAGTGGCTAAGTTGTTGCGTGAATCAAACATCACCGGAGACGTGTTGCTCTAACAGTGCCAGTCTTACGCTGGCAGAATCTTTAAAAGCACCTTGTATATAAAAACGATTCCGGGCAACGGGATTCCGGGCAACGCAAACCGAGCACTGGCAGACCTGTGTCTGCCCGGCCCGTTTCGACAGCGCTGATTCAGGTCCCGATCTCCGTACGGGCAGACCTGTGTGTCTGCCCTGGCCTTTCAACCAAACACAAACCGGCGTTCATGTAGAACACAGCTTGCTGGTAAATGATGTTTCGTCGTTTTGAAAGGGCCACGCCTTTTGGGTGCCAGTTTATCCCAAAAACGGCAATGGAAGGCTTTTTACAATTCGTAAAGCATAATTGGGAACGCAATTGACATCGCATCTCCCCTAATCGTAGAAACGGCTTCACCGAATTTTTTCCATTATCTTCAGCGCAATGAGGCCATCACCCAACTGGGCCTTTTAATTGGAAGCGAAATTCGATTTTTCGGATGCCTGAAGTTCGGAGAGATTTCCCACTGGAACATTGACTGCTTCCCTAAAACGTTCCACGGTGTTTACATCAATCATGGATGAGCGTAAATGAAGCGCCATCAACCAATACACGCAATCCACAACGGAAAGCGGGCGACCGCCAATGACAGATGAATTACCCATGGAACCACTTACATACGACGCATTGACTGCCCTTGAAGACCCTCATTTCCACCAATTGTTTTCGGAGTTCATTCAACTGCAGCGGTACGATTTGGCCCCATACATTCACACTTTCAAAACACTTGATCCCGCTGCCACGCCCCATCGGGACATACTCACCGTTGGGGGGAAAAAAATCTCCGCCGAAGCCCTTGTGTCGGCGTACCTGGAGTTCATTGTCGACCATTTTCGGAAAATGTCATTTGATGAGTTGTGTAACAGGTTTCAACAGAAATTTCATGAAGCAATTCGAAACGGCGGGCCGGAAGAATGCAGCATCGCCAGAGCCTCCCTCGACCCTTCGTACGAACAGAATTTCATCTGGCCTCTGCTTCAATCCGCTGTGGTACGACAAAGTCCAAATGTCATATTGGACTACGGATGCGGTCAGAACGGGTTGTCCAGAGTCCTGCAGCGGAATCTGAGGTTTCCCGGAAAGATTGGTCCTTTCATTTTCGGAGTTGATTTGCATGACGCCCAAAACGCGTGGCAGGATGAACCCAACGGGATTTTTTACTTTGACCTGAAAAAGCACTCGCTGGAAACCGCGATTTCGAAACCCGTCGATTTGATTGTGGTGAATTTCGTTTTACACCACATGAAAGCGACGGACAGAAATGATGTTCTACCTAAATTAACGGCGCTGCTGGCGCCCGGAGGAACCCTCGTTGTTACCGAAGCCTCCGTTGAAACTGACAACGTGGACCGCACGCGATTTGCACAGACGGCTGCGTGTCACCCCGCGTGGAATGGCGGTCAATGGAAAGAACGCTACATTCAATGGTCTGAAAAATTTCTCGACGCCAACGCCCACTGGCAGCATTATCTGCTGCGACTGGAAGACCTCTTCGGACATTGCTTTCTGTATCCCCAGGAAATCAATCGGCCCCCAATGCCGATGCCGTTTTCTTTTATTGGCAGGGATTCGCTGACCGACCAACTTTCCCACTTGCAGATGCGCTACATCGAAGGCGATTCACAGGTATACGGCCTTCCACCTGTTTTGAAATACGGCCCCCCCACATCGCTCTGGGTCTTTCGTAAAGAAGAATAGGCAGGAAAAGCAGTAACACAAAACCATTTCCAGCCAGTATTAAACCGCCGGTCTTCCGTTAAACAAGGGCTTAAAGGGCTTGAGCCGGATGATGCCGCGCCCGATCAGCCGCCCCCAAACCGAGCACCGAGCAGTCGCCCCCAAACCGAGCATTCCAAACCTGTGTTTTTTTTGGATGACTGTATTTAATGCAGCCATCCGTAAAACGCGGCCGCTTTGGGACTTTTTTTGGGATAACAATTGCAGTGAAAAATAACCAATTCATTTGGGACATGATGTATTATAAGTGACTATGCGGTGTGATGAATTAAAAACACAGAATGCGGCGACCGCAAAGGTTCATGGGAGAACAGGGCTGCCAATTCCCGTTGCGGCTGAGTTTGTGACGCCATTGTGCGCGGCGGCGGTAGGATTGTTTGCACTCAATAACGTATATCTGAAGTGGGCCTATCCATCGGTACTTACCGGGAAACTCAGTGATTTCCTCGCCGCCTTTTTTCTGCCGTTGTTTATATCGGGGCTACTGCATGTCGTCGGTCTGAAACGACATCGGCTCAGATTGATGACGGGGGTATTTCTCATAGCGGTGTTATTTGTGCTGGTGAAAACCCATACCGGCGTTTCCCCCATTTTGGATGCGACGTTGACTGCCGTGACGGCCCCTTTGGGGGTGGCGCTGGTTTCCAATACGGTGGATCCCACAGACTTGATGGCACTGGTAATGTTGCCGGTGGCCTTTGGGTATGGGGCGTATCAATTAAAAAAATATGGTGAATGCTTATGAAACGACACATTGTAACCACTCTGCTATTTGTTGCTGCGGCCCTGGCGCTTATCGGTCACGGCGCCGGGAATCCGCCAGACTGCTGGTTTGAAAATGAGAAAACGAGAGTGTTCAATTTTGTGGGCAGTTGTGCCCCCGCGGGAATCGTAACTCTGAAGAGTGATGAGTTCAGCTGCAGCGCCACCCTGACCGGCAATGATTTAGGGTATATCCCTTCTGACGTAACCTTTTTCGATGACAGCAATGGGGGATTCAAAACCGACGGCAATCTCAACAGCGACTATACCATCTCCTGCTCCGCTTCAGAGCAATCAGGTACTGATGATTTGCATCTGGTGTGTTCCGCCGTTCCAAAGATAGACGATCGGCGTAATGAGTCCGTAAAATGGTGCGAGGGGTCATTTAGAGAAGTGGCCACCGGATGTGATATTCGCCAGTGTGACTCCGTTACCTGTGGCGAAGATGAGCACGTGGTCATGGGGGATGACTGCTGTGCGGTCTGCAGGACTCAGGAGGCACTGGATGAAACGGATTCAGAAAGCGACGACGACACCCATAAAGACTACATTGAGCCCCCGGAAACGCTGCCGCAGTTATGCGTTCCAAATGAATGCATTGACAGTTGCGAAGAAGGATACGATTTGTTGTACAAAAACACAGGCGATTGCTGTCCTGTCTGTGTTGAAATCACAGCCTCGTGTATTGCCGGCAGGGAGGCCATGTGGGAACAGGTGGCAGCGGGGTTAGCCACCTACACCGCCTGTGAGGCCGATACGGACTGTGCCGTTTTTCAAATGGGAAGTCGCTGTGGCGCGTCATGCCCGGCCGTCATGTCTATTTCGGCATATCCGGCGTTCAACAGCGCCCTGCAAATCATCGCCAGTGAAAACTGCGCCGAGTGCAACCCGGTCACCTACAATCAACCCGACTGCCCGCCGGTCAGCGGTCGTCCCTTCTGCAATCAGGGCATCTGTGATATAGAGCCCCTTTCAAACTGACAGTCGCACCACCTCTAGACTGAAAAGGTTAATGTGAGGGGGCATACCAAGACGCATCCCTCTAACCCATCATCGACAACACCTGCATCGACAAAAGTTCAACACGATCAATTTTGATTCAATTTTGATTGGCTGGAAATTCAGACTTCATCTGCTGAATGCCGGGTTTGTGGGGAAGGCGATGCGGGGTGTCATAACGGTGCGCCAGGGGGGCTGTTACTTTTCCAGAAACGCGATCACTTCTTTGACGAATATTCTAAAATCATCCAGGTGACGCGTCACTATGGCAAAGATGATATTCACATCTATCTGCTGATAGGCATGCACGGCGGTATTTCTGAACCCAACGGCTTTCATCATTCGCTCAGCAGTGTTTGCGGTAAGAATTTTTTGTTGCTGCAGCACCGAAAATGCATCTCCCATGGAAGCCGCAGCCGGGGCCTGAGACAGCTGGCTGATAATGTGCATCGCAATATCGACGCTTTGCTGCACTGCCCGTTCCAGATTGAGGATGATAATGTCCTGCGTGTCAATGTCAGATCGCAACACATCAGCGCTGTCCGGTACCTTGCTTTCAATTCGGGCAACGCATCGGTGGAGACTGTCCACTTTGCTGTAGACCAATTCAATGTCCATTAATAAACCTGTCAGCCCGTTCCTTCAGGGTGCGCCGCACCAGTGGTAAAAAATCAGCTTCATCATACACCAGACGCTTCAACAGCTTTTCATATACCGCAGGTGATCGGTTTGTTACAATCTTCCCTTTAGTGAATACCTGCCTGAAAACAGTTGCGGAAGCCCGATGCAAATCCAGCACGTCAATTTCAAGCCGACACAATGCACCCAGTTCTGAAATGATGTCCATTTTTCGGCTCGCCGTTAGCGGTTGTGTCAAATACACTGCGACATCCACATCACTTTGTGCCGTTGCATTTCCCAAAGCTCTCGAACCATACAACACGGCCAGCTGAACATCGTCAGATGCGCTGAAGTAATTTTGCAGGAGTTGTGTCAGTTCCGATGCAACCATGCCTGAAATATACCTCGGCGCCGTCGTGAAAACAAGAATTCAAAATTTACCCGCAGGGACAACGGCGTTCTGGTTTTTTTCGCCTGCCCTCTTTGGTAATTGTTGGGGTTTGGCATGCCAACCCCTGGGCGCCGCATGCAGCGCCCCTGCGTATATATCGGCAAAACCGGAGAACTCGATACCCCGATTGAACTCGATGCCTCTGGGGGGGGCTCGCGCGGAAAAAACAGGTACTCGATAGTCCAGCCCCTTCCCCCAAAGTCCAAACAACCCCCGGGGGGAAGGCCGGGAAGGGGGTGCCACAGGGCAATCGAGTTCTATCGTTCCGGAAACGCGGCGCTTCTGCGCCGCTGAGCCGCATTCAGAAGATTTGCGGAGCTGGAGCTCCGCGTTCCCAGAAAAAACATAACTCGATGCCCCTGATATACGCGCAGGGGCAATGGCGATTGCCACACTCAGGCAGAGGGTTTACATCTGCTATTTTTTATCAACAGGTTTGTTTACAGCTGAATCATCTCAATATTCGCAATGGCTTCGTCGAGGGCGTCCTGCCAGTTGGCGCGGGACTCGAATTTGGCGGCGGTTTTGGCGGTGCTTTTGGTTTCCGGGTGGGCGGGA
>JAFGWT010000445.1 GCA_016937015.1 Deltaproteobacteria bacterium
GGACGCAGATGCGGATGCCGCAGTTGGCTGTGTGTGACGTGGGGTGTGACGCGGGGGGATCTGAGACACCGAAAGGGTGGCTGCCGCCGGGTCAGATCTGCGATAATCGGGATTGGGCACCCCTGGGGTCACGCGGGGTGCTCGGGATGACCCTGGTGGATCTGTGCGGGTGAATCCGGTGGCAATCGTGCCTGAGCTCAATGGGCGTCGCTCGATTGTCGCCGGCTGAGATGCGGCCCTGGATGCAGAGATGATGGGTACTGCGGAAACCCGTTCCCGGGCCGACGTCTTTTTCAGACATCGGTCACACAACTTCCGGTTATCTCTGTCATCGCCCGCAAGCGGCGCGCCGCAAATATCGCATCTCATTTTTTTCTCGCAGATTTATAACATACACGCGAATTAGCAGCGCAACCACTGTAATCCTCAATGTTCGTATCTTTTACTAATACCAATCATTTTATTCAAGCGGCGAATAGTATTTGTTAAATATCATTCCAAAGGGCCAAAGGGAAAAACAGCAATGACAGTGCGTCACTATCCCCCATAGTTAATAAAAGGATTGTATTTCTTTTCCCGACCGATACTGGTCTGTGGCCCATGACCGGGAAACACGCGGACAGCGTTATCCAGACAAAGCAGTCTGTTTTGAATGGAGTCAATCAGCTGCCGACTGTCTCCCCCTGGCAAATCCGAGCGCCCCACCGACCCGGCGAACAGCGTATCCCCGGTAAACAGCAGATTATCAAACAGAAAACAGACCCCCCCCTGGGTGTGCCCTGGGGTATGAATCACTTTACCGGACACACTGCCCACCTCAATTGTCGTCCCGTCATCCAGCCAGATATCCACATCCGGCGGTGTCATCGGCAGATGAAGTCCAAACATCCGCCCCTGAGTGGACGCCCCGGCAGCCAGCGCCTCATCGCCGCGATGCAAAGCAAACGGAATGGTCAGCTGCTTTTTCAGCAGCGCCACCGCCCCAATGTGGTCAAAATGGGCATGGGTGTTATAGATCCCAATTGGTTTAACGCCGTTTTTCTGCACAATCTCCATAATCCGATCGCCATCATCTCCCGGATCAATGATGATGCCATCCATGGTGGCTTCATCCCACAGAATGTAGCAGTTTTCCTGAAATCCGCTTGTCACGACTGTTTCGTGTTTCACTGTTGAATACTCCTGATTTGAAATTGAACTACAGGGAAAATGAAAACCAGATGCTGGGCGAAGGATACCAAAGGCTGTCCGTCCGCTCGCCGACCGCTTCGAAGGTGACTACCGGATTACCGGCGGCATCCCGTTCCACAACCCGCGCGACATTAATTTCCCGCCAAATGTTTTCGTCATACGCCCGGTGCATGGCCAACAGCTGCAACTGCAGATGCGCCCGGGACCCAATCCCAATCATCACGCCCCCGCCCATACCTGTCACCCACGAACTGACCGCCAAAAATCCGTTGATTTCGCCGGTGGTCGTATTGACCGGGCGCTCGGCGCCGCCCCATTCCATCGTTCGTCCACCGCCCAGCAGCAGATATGGCGCGAAACGGGAAGATCGGACAGGGACAAATTTAACAAACGGAAACAGCGTCAGACTCTGTGGGTATTTCACCTCGCCAAACACAGCCACGTAATCCATCTCCAGTCCTGGCGCCAGGCGATTGAACACATAGTACGCGAACACCGCGCTCACCGTCAGCATGAACCCATCACCATACCCCACACGCGCTCCGCCCAGTCCCACCGCCAGCTCCATATCCCCTTTGCCGTAAGGTTTCAGCTGTTCAAGCAGATTCGCCACTGCCGCATCCATCTCCTCTGATGATCCCATTGCCGCATCCGTTTCAGTCTGCGACACGCCAATCACCGCCATGGTGGCACTGGTTTCATCCGCGTCCAACGGATCCTCTGACAGGACGTCCGCAGGCAGAGGCGCTTCGCCTGGAACGTAAGCGGTGATCTCCGAAGGCTGCCCGGCGTCATCGATTTCAGGCGCCATCGCACTGTCGGTGTCATCTCCGGCAACATCATCTCCGGCGACATCATCTCCGGCAACATCATCCCCGACATCGTCCGGGCCGACATCGTCCGGTCCGAAATCGTCCGGCCCGGCCACTGACGCATCCGCACTGGCACAGCGGCCCGGCAGTGCATAGCCCAGAATGATTGCAGCGCTCAATATGGAAATACGAAGGGCCGTCATGAATTGACTTACTGTTCAATAAGCTCCGAAGGCTGTTTTCCTTCAATCACTTTGTAAATTTCGTACTTTTTAAAGAGTGCCACCAAATCGGCGTCGATGTGATTGTCCCGAACTTCAAAATCGAGAATCTGAAATGCCTTTTCGATGGGAACCGCCTTTTTGTACGGCCTGTCCGCTGCCGTCAGCGCGTCGTAAATGTCAGCCACGGCCATAATTTTGGAAGGCAGTGGAATGTCCTTGTCGGTAATCCGGTTGGGGTAACCGCTGCCATCCAGCTTCTCGTGATGGCATCCCGCATATCTGGGAATATTTTTCATGGTCACCCCCCATGGAATGCGTTCCAGGAACGATATTGTATGGGCGGCGTGGGATCGGATTTCCTCCAGCTCCTCGGCGGTCAGGCTGCCTTTGGCCACCAGCAGCGCCTTCACCTCATCCGGCTCCAGATAGTGACGCCGTTTGCCATTCACATCAAAGAAAGTGCGGCCGGCCACTTCCTCCACCTTCGCAAAATCACCCTCGTTTAAGACGGTGGGCTCGTTGGCGGCGTTAATGATTCGCCAGCACTCATCAATATCGGCCACAGCGCGTTTGCGGGCATCATCGAGAATGGCCAGCTCCTCGGTCGGCGCCCCCTCCTCCAGCATGCTGAGCCGACGCTGCAGATGATCATTTTCAATTGATGTGCGGATAAAATCAATCCTGGACCGGATAATCTCCCGATTCTGGGGATACAGCTTTTTGGCCTTAACCAGCACTTCCTCCCGGACCCCCACCTTGCCAAAATCGTGCAGAAGGGCCGCGGTTTCAATCTCGCGAATCTCTTCATCCGAAAAACGGGTATCCGCAAATCGGCCGTCCTTCTGGTCGTTCACGACTCTGGCCAGTTCCCGAGTCAACGCCGCCACCCGAAACGAATGGCCCGAGGTGGTGGGATCCCGCTGCTCAATGGCATGCACGGACGCCTTCACAAAACCGGTGAAGATCTTCTTGATTTCCGCATACAGTCTGGCGTTCTCCATGGCGATGCCCGCCTGAGATGCCAGCGTCTCAATCAGGTCGCAGCTGTCCATGTCGATGGGAATGACTTCCTTGTCAAAATCAGACGGCGTCACCAGTTTAACCGAGGGATTTCGCTTTTTGTTGATGAGCTGAATAATCCCCATCACAATACCTTCCTGGTTAATCATGGGCACTGTCAGCATGGAAATCGTGCGGTATCCCGTGCGCTCATCCCAGCTGTTGTCGTAGCGGTACGGTGCATCCTCAGGGAGATTGCGAACATCCGGGATATTGATGGAGCGCTTCATCACCGTCGCCGCCCCCGCCATGGACCGAGTCGATACCGGCATCTGGAATTCCTCAAAACCGCAGTCAATGCTGTCATTCTGCATCAGCTTGAAGTGCAGCCTGCGTTCCTCCAGCGGCGCATCGTGCCCCTCCACCACATAAATGCTGCCCGCATCCGCGCCAATCATGTGCCTGCTTTTTTCAAGAATGATGGACAGCAGCGCGTGCAGATTTTTAAAGGAATTGAGACTTTTACCGATTTCGAGCAGTTCGCGCAGCACATAGTCCTTGCGCTGAATGCTTTTCTGACTGTGGGACTCATCCTGCCGAAGTCGACACAGCTCCGCCGCGTTCGAAAGCGTATGAGACAGCAGCGTGGCATCCACCTTTGAACTGAACACAGCGAAACACGCCTGATTCACGTAGGCCGACACCTCATCCGAAACCAGTATCCGCGGCACATTTTCAGGCGTTGCAGCGTTCTGTTCCGAATTGATCAATGCGACCTGACCACCGTTTTTGTGGGAGAGCAGCACAACGCCCTCAGCGATGCTCGAATCAGAAAATCCCTGCTCCGCCAGTTTGAATCCGTCTATGGAATTCAACCATTCACTCAGATTGATTTTCGCCATGATTTTCATCCCTGTCCGACTGTCTTTTCACAGTCGCGCTGTCGTTTTTTTCATATGCCAGAATGATCCGCTGCACAAGTTCATGACGGACCACATCCACATCCGTAAAGTGGCAAAACCCGATACCTTCCACATTGGCCAGCACCCGCCGCGCATCCACCAGTCCCGAAATCGCGCTGTGGGGCAAATCCACCTGGGTGGTGTCCCCGGTAACCACAGCCTTTGAGGAATACCCCAGCCGCGTCAGGAACATTTTCATCTGTGCCCGGGTGGTATTCTGCGCTTCGTCGAGGATCACAAACGAATCGTTCAGCGTGCGTCCCCGCATAAATGCCAGTGGCGCGATTTCAATCTGGCCGGTGGCCAGAAGATCCTGCGTCCGGGCCGCATCCATCATGTCATTCAGCGCATCGTGAAGTGGCCGCACGTAGGGATTGATTTTCTCGACCATATCCCCAGGCAGAAATCCCAGCTTTTCGCCGGCTTCCACCGCGGGACGGGTCAGGATAATCCGTTTGAACCGCCCGGCCAGAAGCTCATTCACCGCCACAGCCACCGCCAGATACGTCTTCCCGGTACCTGCCGGCCCAATGCCAAATGTCAAATCCCGGTTGCGAATGGTATCCACGTACTGTTTTTGCGCCAGCCCCTTGGGGGTGATCAATCGCCTGGCGGACGTCACATGGACCACGTCGTTAAAAATGTTGCCCAGCTGTGTTCCCGGATTCTGAGCGAGGATTCGGGCGCCCCGGACCACGTCGGCCTCCTTGAGCGTTTTACCGTCACGACACACCCTGGACAGCTGGTCCACCAGACTGACCGCACACCCGACGGTTTCCGGGTCCCCCCTGAACAGCAACGTGTCCCCCCGCAGACCGATTTTCACGCCCAGCTGTCTGGAGAGCG
Organism: Deltaproteobacteria bacterium; assembly: GCA_016937015.1. Taxonomy (GTDB): domain Bacteria; phylum Myxococcota_A; class Polyangia; order JAAYKL01; family JAAYKL01; genus JAFGXQ01. Next base: position 5,035 of record JAFGWT010000445.1, read on the forward strand.
GCTGAATAAAGGCACTGCCGGGGCCAAGGACCTTCAGCATCAGTTCATGACTGGTAAAGGTGTATTCCTCAATCAACTCCAGCGGTTTGGTATCTGTTGAAAATGTATCCAGTTGGTTCATATCCATTCGGCACACAGGTCCCGGTTTCGGCAATGGTAAAACTTCAGTGTTTTGGGCTTATTATATCATTAATATTATTTAAGCGAACTGTAGTCTAACAGAATTCGTGGAAACCCAAAGCGAAAACACATGTGCCGCGTATTCAAATCCAGCGGATCTGTGTCAGACGAAGTCGATGCCATCAAAGCCGGCACACCTATTTTTAGCTGTTCCAGGGGGCAAAAAAGCGATCTGATTTTTTGTCATTTTTGTATCTTGACATCCTCCAAAAACCCCGATAAATAGAGCGCACCTTTTGCGGGAATAACTCAGTGGTAGAGTGCAACCTTGCCAAGGTTGACGTCGCGAGTTCGAATCTCGTTTCCCGCTCAAAAGCCTCAC
>JAFGWT010000446.1 GCA_016937015.1 Deltaproteobacteria bacterium
ACGGATTTGCCGGCGCCCGTGGGGGCAGCGGATTTGCCGGCGCCCCGTGAACGTATCGATTTGCCTACAACTGCCGGTGCATCCGACTTGCCGGCACCCATTGGAAATATTGACTTGCCAACAACGGCCGGCGCGTCGGATTTACCGGCGCCTCGACGGTTTAATGATTTGCCAACCACCGTTGGCGCATCTGACCTGCCGGCACCCAGAGTGGACCGCGATTTGCGTGATGTGTTTAGAGGCAGCAGTCACAGACTGGCCAATGATTCTTTTTCAGGCAGCGTCGACGCCGATCTGATCGGCGCGGACGCCGATCCGTTTGGCGAAATCGGTATCAGCGACGGTGCCGATCCGTTCAGCGCAGTCGATAAGGCATCGTTGCCGCCTATCGAGGCAATAAGGCCTTCAGTTTCGCCATTTGCGCATACCAGTGATTCAGGATCAGGCGACTTTGATTTGCCTCCGGCGAGCCAGGATCCATTCGACGAGGAGTTTACCCCAGTCGCTGATTCGATATTCAGCAGCCCCCCCACGCCGGCATCGCTTGCATCAGCAAAGAAAACCATCACCGGTCCAGGCGGAGTCGCCGGTAGACCTTCAGCAGCGGGGCCGGCAATTGGTCCAGACGATTTTGATATTCCCTCTCCGGCGGACCTGACCAGCATAGCCCCCGGACCGCCATCCATCGCGGGACAAAGCATTCCCGTTTCCCCCAATGCCAGTATGGACGACTTTGGTAACATCGATTTGGAAGGCGACATTACCGGTGGGATTCCCATTTCCCGACGTCCCTCCATTGGCGCCCAGGCGGGGTCCACAGATTTTGGTCAGCTGGACCTGGGAACTGGCGACGTGGAAGAAACGGATGAGTTTGACGCATTTCCCGTGCAGGAAGAAGACAGCACCGGTCCAACAGCCACGCCAGGGTCGGAGACACTTGATCTGGATGACGCCCCGACCAGAGCGGCGCTTTCGGACGATGCGTTTGGGGGACTGCCAGACAAATCATCCGGCAAAACAGAAAGCACAGGTCTTAAAGAGCCTCAAAAAGAAAAGGGCTCATTTGAGGGGCGCCGAAAGTTTGAACGCCAGAGCCGCAGGACCAAGGCAATCATGCTGCTGCTGCTGCTGCTTGTTGGCGCAGGGGGCGGCGCACTCCATTTCACGCCATTGGGTGTCTTTGGCGTCAACGCGTTGGTGGAACTGCTTCCCAGCGCAACGGCTGATGAACAGGTCACCAATACGTTTGGCACGGTCATGAAAGCGCTTGACAGAGATACATATCATGACATCAACCGAGCGATTGAAGAAGTAAAGCGGTCCAGCAGCGAATTGCCTCAGAATGAGGATTTACGCATTATCGGGGTATATCTTCACAGCTGGCACCAGCTCCGATTCAACATATCTCAGGAGCACGAAAAAACGGCGCTGGCCCTGCTTGGCAACATCAAACTGGAGACCTCAGAGTCCCAATATGCCCCAATCGCGCGTTACGCGAGAATGATACTCGCAGGCAAATCCCAAATGGTCGTAAAGACCCTGTCTGCTGTGCCAAATCAGTCATCAAATGACGCCGCCCTCCTGGTCATGGCATATCTGCAGCAAAACGATCCCGACGGCGCACTTCAAACGGCCCATAAGAGCGTCCGTAAACGGGCCACCCCCAGATTTAAATATCTGGTGGCTGTCGCCCAGTATCGTCTCAACCAAAACGAAGAAGCCATCGCCACACTGGATGAACTGGTGGAAAATGTTCCCAATCATTTCGATGCCCGACTGCTCAAAGCCAGAATTCTGACTCGAAACAACGAGAAGGATTCCCAAAAAGTCACTGCACTGCTCAACCCCATAAATGAAGCGGATACAACCTACGCGAGCAACGAACAGAAGGCTGCCGTTCATTCCATAGTGGGGCAGCTTTTATATCAGAGACGTAAATTTGACGAAGCCAAGAAAGAATTTTTCAAGGCACAATCCCTCAACCCCAAAGACGCACTTATGCTCACCGGCAATGGTGCACTGGCGCTGCTTACCGGCGATTTGCCAAGAGCCATTACGTCGTTCAGGGCAGCACTGCGGGAAGAACCGGACAATATTGAAGCGCAGCTGGGCGTGGCCAATACGCTGATTCAGCAGGACAAAACCAGTGAGGCGCAGAATATCATTGACCCTGTCATGCAGCAGAATCCGAACAATGCCATGGCCCACTATCTGTCGGGGGTCATCGCGCAGGGCGTCGCTCAGTACGACACCGCATTGTCGTCGTATCAGCGCGCCATCGAACTGAACAGGGAGTTCATCGAGGCATATGTGGCAATGGCAACAGTCTACATGGCTACCGAACGCAATGTCGATGCGATGAAGGTGCTCGACAAGGCTTCTGCGGAAATTCCCGGTTCAGCGCTGATAAAACTCACTCTCGCTGACAGTCATGCGGAAAATGAAGACTATTCATCTGCCATTATCAATCTGAATGAAGCACTGGCGCTGGAACCTGAAAACCCAATCGTTCATTTTAAAATGGCGCAGATGTACCGACAAATGAAGGAACTCGAGGATGCGCAAAACGCGCTGGATGAAGTGGCGCGCATTGATCCGACATTTCCAGGCCTTTCCGTTGAGCAGGGATATCTGATGGAGTTGTCCGGTAAAATAGACGACGCATTAAAACGGTATGAAGATGCCCTCAAAAAAAATCCGGAGGATTTGTCAGCCAAAACCCGGGTCGCTGCGGCATCCATCTACCAGAATAATCTGGATAGAGCAAAGGAGCTGCTGGTTGAGGTTCTGAATGAAAACCCGGATTCACCGGACGGAAACTTTTATATGGGCGAAGTGTTTCGACTCGAGCAAAGTGGCGCCGACGCCATTCCGTATCTGAAACGCGCCACGGAGCTGGACACCGCCAACCCGATGTACTTCGTGCGATACGGTGCTGCACTGGCGATGATTAACGACTTCGGAAAAGCCCTCCAGCAGTACAACCGGGCATTGGAACTGGACCCCAAAATGGCCGAAATTTACCTTCGCACGGGTGAAATGAAATTGCGTTCCGGCGCCGTACAGACTGCAATAACCCAGTTTTCGAGGGCCCTTGAACTAAATCCCGACATAGAAAATGCATATGTTCTAATCGGGCAGGGGTATGAAGAAATCGCAGACCTCAAATCCGCTGCCGCAGCCTATCTGAAGGCGACCAAAGCCGCCCCCGGCAGCCCGGAAGGATATTACCGGCTTGGAAAAGTGACACTTCAGCTCAAAGGCAACAGCGCGGCTATTTCGCCACTGAGTACCGCTATTCGACTTGCGAAAAAATTAGCGCCAATGCCTTACTGGGTGCCAGATGCGTATTATTATCTGGGGTCATCCCAGAAAGCAACGGGGGATCGCCGGGGCGCCATCGATTCATTCAGGAAATATTTGGAAATTGCCGAAGAAGATGCTATCGACCGCGCAGAAGTGAAGGCGTCACTGGACGACCTGATATATTAACGCTGTCTGTCGCCCTCTGCCAGCCACTCGCTCAAAGGGAAAACTCAAATGTACAGCCCAAAGTACAGCCCAAAGGTACATCGATGAATACTGAAATGACACTCCATCTTGCCAAATACATTAAATACATGGACGACACGCGAAATGTGATGGTGGTTATCGGCAACATAGAAGAAGTGCTGATAAGCCAATACCTCTACGAACAGCGACACGGAATCAGCGCCACAGACAGCAGCACTCAGCACCGACTGATGAATGCATGCGCGCTGGCCGCCACCAGCCTGTCGGACCGGGAATCCTGGGGATGGACCCTGACCCTTCCAGGGGAGGATGTGGGGTATTTTGTTGGCATGGAACCCGAGGGCATGCTCTGCACACGGGCCAAACCAGCCGATCCACTCACGAAAAAAGTCTATCTGCAGCGCCAGAAAAACGATGGCCCTCTGATGCAAAGCCACTTTGAGCCAGATACCGATTGTCCGGTAAAAACGGTTGAGCAGTACTTTAACCAGGTGGTGCAGACGGAAACCCGGGTGGCAGTGGCAGACAAAACGGGTGTACTGGTACAGGCGCTGCCTGATGCGCATTTTTCCGGCATTGCGCAGATGGGAAATGAAGAATTGATATCGCTCTACACCTCAAAGGCCCAAAAAGGCGAACTCAAACAGCTCTTTGAATTTTTGGTGTTTTACGAATGCCGGTGTGATGAGGAAATGATTTATACCATGCTGGACAAATTGCCAAGAGACCAGAAAGAGGAGCTGTTCACCGGACAGAATACCATCGAAATCGAATGCCCAAGATGTGGCCGAAACTACACTGCCAGCCGAAAGGATCTGATGAATTAGACCGAAACCATGTTCAGCTGATTGAACAGATCGCTCTGAAAGCCAAATGTTTCGGTTGGACGAGGAGGGTCAACAAGGTCAACCGAAGATTAGACAGTTTTAGCCTTTGCGCTCCTTGCCCCAACCTGCTACACAAAAAAATACTTTTTTTTGCAACAAATCCATCGAGTGGACGATTCATTGAAAATTCAGCTGCGAAGTGGTCTTTGAAACGAAACCGCGCTCGTTGAAGTCATAAAATGCGCGATTGTCCTGTGCAACAGCCGACAGATGTCATGGGATCAGTTTCAAAACGAATTTCCAGTCAGACACATGAACAGCCCTGTTGTGGGCTCACCGTGGGACCAGCAGTATGCAGATGCGTTCAGAACTGATAAAAAAGTCATCTCCTTTCAAATTAATCACCGCCCCAAGGCTGCGCGGCACGCGTCCCGTACTTCTGCTTTACATTCTCCCCCTCCTGATTCATCTGGCCCAGTCGCGGTGCATCGCCGGAACACACGACAACACCCTCACCGAAGCGTTCCATACCGGTCTGGGAAGCGCGGAAACGCCACTTGAAACGACAACCCGCAATGGCACCCTCGTTCTTAAAGCGGCAGGCATTGAAAAAACCTGTCACCTGTGCACCCCTGTTATGCAGCGCCACACAGCCATGAATCTGGGGACAGCCACTGCCCTTGCCAGGTCATCCGATAGCCCGGTTGTCCTTGAACTTCGACACTTTTCTGACTCTGACGTTGCATGGGTGGATGGTATCATGCTCCCAGCGCATGTAAATTCGGTGGAACTGACACCGCGTTCCCATTTAGTGGTGATTCAAAGAAACCACATTTCCGGTGGACTGACTATTCCAGCACAATCGCGTCCCCATGTCAGCATCACGCCGTCAGACCTGTCTTTTAGCCATCTGTACACGGAGCGGTTGCGTGCGGGGCTACTGTTAGCTGCATTTGGGACCGCACTGTCATCGATTGGGGGCGCCTTTTTCATGTTACACGGTGACTGTGCCACCACAAAAGTAAATGCCTCAGGGGAGTGTGACGCAATGCACCACTTAAAGCCAAACGGCATCGTATTCGTCGCGGCGGGCGCAACCCTGCTGGGAGCCGGCATCGGTCTGATTGTGCACCGCCAAAGATTGCTGCGAAGCGCCCGAAAGCGTTTTATGAAAGGACGTCACTGGAAGGAAGTGACTGAATGATGCCGCAAACCATGCCTTGTCATCCATTTGTCATGGGGGCCATACTCTTGACCTGCCTCCATATCTTCCCAGTCGCCCTGAATGCGCAGGCCCCAAATGTTGTTGTGATTGAAACGACTGGAGAGTCTGCCCAGCTGTCACCGGACATAATCGGACAAATCTGGCGGAAACGATTTGGGAGTGCGCCCGCACCGACATTGCCATCCAATGTGGTCACCACCCGCCTCAGCGAATCTGATTTCGCCATGCTCAATGGGCGCTTCAACGAGGCCAGGGAACTGTTTTTCAACGGGAGCTTTCAGGCGTCACTGAGTGCGTTTCAGTCATTGCACGATACGCTCAAAAAGAATCTGCCGTCAGCGTCCCATCAGGCGGCACTTCGACAACTGGACAGGGATACTCTGCTTTATATCGCTCTGGTGACAGGAAATATCAGCAATGGCCCCGACTATCAGCAGCATCTGAGGACAGCAGCCGTCCACTATGGCGATCTGGCGCTGGAGAACAGCGATTTTCCGCCATGGCTTCGCGATGAACTGGCCGTCATCGAGCAACAGCAAAATGACGAACGCATCGCCGCCAAGATCACCCTGCCCAGGGATTGCCACCTCCTTATCGACGGGTTGCCGCCCAAAAGCAGTGCAGACAGGCTGTTCATATCCAAAGGCGCGCATACATTTCAGACCCGCTGCGACAACGGTGCTGAAAGTCTGATAACCAGGCGACATATCGGTGAGACGGGAACAGTCCAGCCCCCGGCTTTTGTGGAGAATTTCAGGCTTTCCCTCCACAATGATGTCATTGTCATGTCCCCTGTAACCCAGGCCCCCCTGTTGCTTTCAGATGCCGTTTCAGCTCTCCGGAATCTAATGCAGCAACTGAAGATGGACCAAACAATGCTACTGCTGCGTCAGAAGGACGCTGTC
>JAFGWT010000447.1 GCA_016937015.1 Deltaproteobacteria bacterium
ACGATAACCGAGCTGCACAACAGCAATCCTGCTTTTTCAAAAGCCCACTTTAATACACAGGAAAATATAAAATGGATTATCAGAGCCAACTACGATGTCGCGTTTGAACCGGATATACCAATAGACGGAAGATGTCTGTTTCCCAATGCGCCTGCGGAGAAACACGGAATTGAAGATGCGCGTTTTGTCCGATTTACCGAAGATGGTCAATCGACGACCTACTATGCGACCGCCACTGCCTTTGACGGTAAAAACATGCTCTCTCAAATAATCGAAACGGAGGACTTCCAACTGTTTAAAATACGGACTCTGAATGGTGAGGCGGTTCAAAATAAGGGAATGGCGCTGTTTCCCCGAAAAATTGGCGGAAAATACGCGATGCTCGGCAGACAGGACAATGAATACATTTATCTGATGTATTCACTCTCTCCGCAGTTCTGGCGCGAGAGTGTATGTATTGTAAAACCGGCATGGCCCTGGGAATTCTATCAGATTGGCAACTGCGGGTCCCCAATTGAAACGGAGGCAGGTTGGCTGGTCATTACCCATGGTGTGGGCGCCATGCGCAGATATGCGATTGGTGCGCTGTTGCTCGATCTTGATGACCCATCGAAGATCATCGGTCGCAGCGAAACGCCCATACTGATTCCAAATGAAAACGAAAGAGAGGGGTATGTGCCCAATGTCGTGTACTCGTGCGGTTCGATGATTCACAATGGAAAACTGATTCTGCCATATGCAATGAGCGACTATGCAACCCGAATCGCACTGGTTGATGTCCCCCAGTTGCTGGCGTGGCTGCAAAAATGATGCGCAGCGCCTGACACGAAATCCGCGTCACATGACATCAAAATTGAAGAAAAGAAAATAGGCTGGGTAGAAGAAAAAGGACCGTATCAGTCACATGGGGAACAGTGACTGTTAATAACGGCCTCGGCCACCGCCGCCGCCGTAGCCGCCGCGTCCGCCGCCGCCACCGCCGCCACGACTCGGGCGATCCTGCGCTTCATTCACTTTCAGCATTCTTCCATCGATTTCTTTTTCGTGAAGTGCTGAAATCGCCTTTTTGGCAGCCTCGTCAGACATCTCCACGAACGCGAATCCGCGTGGCCGACCTGTTTCACGGTCGTTGATAACATTGATGGATTCCACTTCTCCGAATTCTCCAAAGAGAGTGCTGAGTTGTGATTCGCCCATACTGAATGGCATATTGCCTACATACATCTTCATTCTATTCATCCTACAATTCCGAGCCTTGAAAAAAAGCAACTGCCGCAAACGCTCGGGGATTTTAATGGCCAGTTGCAACCATTTTCCGGAACACCCGAAAAATGAGCCCTAACCATACGCGCAATACTGGAATTAAGCACGAATATAATGCATCACACTCAATATAATTCCATTCTTTCCTGCAAATGCGCTAAAAAAGGGCCGAGAAATGGGACCAGCACGCGAATTACATCGGACAAAGATATATTTCCTTCCGGCATTCGGACACCTCAGGGATACCGGAATCCAGCACAAACTGACCACTGACACGTTTGAAATACGACATTTTCTCAGACTTTCGACCCATCGAGAGTCAGACCGTCGATTGCGGTTCTCCGGTTGCTGGGATTTTATGGTATATGTTAATTACCTGCGAACCCACTCTTACTTGCAAGGAGCAAACCATATTATTTTTCTTCTTCGATTCATTCCCGTCATGTTGCTGGCGGCAATGATTTCATGTTCGGGCGGCAAGAACTCAACGGACATGTCTTCTTCCAGCGATGCCAACAGCGATACGGATAACGACAGCGACGCCGATTCCGACAGTGACAGTGACACCGACAGTGACACCGACGCAGACAGTGACACCGATACCGACAGTGACAGCGATTCTGACGCGGACAGTGATACAGATGTCGACATGGATACGGACTCGGACGCAGATTCAGACAGTGATTCAGACAGTGTTTCAGACAGTGATTCTGATTCGGACAGTGATTCTGATTCAGACAGCGACTCTGACGCGGACAGTGATACGGATTCAGATGCCGATTCGGATACGGATACCGACACGATCGGTGATACAGACAGCACTGGAGATGTGGATTCCGACGCCTTCAGTTACCATCTTGAACCACCGCACCCCTGCTACAATACTTTTATGGCTGAGGGCTGCACATGGGATGATCCGAATTCGACCTGCGGTGGACAATGCGCTGTGGCCAATGCATGTTCGCCCCCTGAGGACCCGGACAAATCGGACCTTCCCAAAACATTTATTTGTCCAAGATACATGCTCTTCAGCGAGGAAATGCGTCAGGCGGCGATCGACGACACCAAAGCCTACAGCTGGGGCGATGTGTCAGACCCGCCTTTTTACTATGGTATTGTTGGACACGACGCTGATGTGGGTGGGCTTGATGAAAACACCAGCAGTTGTTGTCAGTGCTATCAGCTCATATTCGAAACCCCCGAAATCAGCTCACCTCAACCACCTGAATTGCCTTATCCCAAACCGCTGGTCGTGCAAAGCTTCAACACTGCGGCCGGCGGCGGACAAAAGTTCGACCTGTTTATGGGGGCGGGCGGCTATGGTGCGTTCAACGCCTGCTACAACGATCCCTCGTTTAACAACACCTCCAATTTTGGAGAATTCATGTACGACGAATTCCCCTATCAGAATCCCGGCGCCGGCGGTATTGGCTTTTTAAGATACCAGGAGGAATGCCTGGGTTCAGACTGGCCGCCGACAGCAGATGCCCTTCAGTCCGATGCATGCAAAAACAAAATTGAGGAGATGTGCAATCAGGCTTTGTCAAACGCCTCGCCTGCCATGACTGAAAACACCCGGCAATCCTGCATCATGAGCAACCGATTCGAATCCCTTTACCACCAAAACTGGAAAGTGCGCGCCAAGCGAGTGCAATGCCCCGAAAATCTGACACGCGTTACCGGATGCAGGCTCATCGAAGACAACCTCCCACTGCCGGACCCCGCCATACAGACCCCTGCAGACGCCGACGCAGAGGGGTCTTACACCCCCAAAGACGCATATGGCACCACCACGATGCAGGACTGCTGCAAACCCACCTGTGCATGGACCAACTGGGTTGAGGGATACGACCTGCCGGTGGACGGCGAGTGGAATTCGTTTTACTCCTGTGACAAAGACGGCGTGCCAATCACCCGGTAGCAAACCGCCTGCCAGCCGTTGTTTGTGCAAAACGGATAAGTGAAGCAGCCTGCGCCATCATTGAATCCAATGCGAAGAATCCAATGCGAAGAATCCAATGCGAAGAATCCAATGCGAAAACATCGAATTCAGGGATACCACATCAGGGTCACCGAAAGGTACATCTGCACAATATTCAGGGGAGACGTTTTCTCGTTGTCGGCCAATCCGAAATGGCTCTTAATCCTCTCGGCATATCGGGGAAAAACCTTAATCCCAGAGCCCACCCCGAGTACAAAATGTTTCCAGCATCGATTTGTGTTCCGTGAACACTGTCGTTCTCTGGTCCATCCCAGCCCGGCGCCGGGTCCCATAATACTGTTGAATATCCCCTGAGTCCGAACGCCATCCTGAAATCCCTTTTTCCGTTCACCGAAAAAGAACGCCACCCCACCATCCACATGCACTGGCGCCAATGCAAAATCAAACGACGATTTTTCAGTATCCTCGTTGTAGTACGAAATCAAAACAGGCAGCACGCCATATGCGGTATCGAAAGAAACGTGTTCAGTGCGGAATCGAAACACCGCCCCATAACCGTGTTCCCCCCCCGGGGCTATGCCCAGACCGAACATAAACGGACGGTTGTGGGCAGGCTCTGCACGCCTGAACACCACTGGCGGCACATTCGCAGCTGGCGGGATTTCTGTGACCGGGCTGCCTGTGCCCTCTTCAACTGCGTTTTCATTCTCCCCGCTGTTTTGCCTCGCAGTGCCCTGCATTTCACTTTTCGGACTGTTCTCGGATGTGGTCGCGCTTACGTTCTCGTTGCTCATACTGAATACCGGAGGGGCATCAACCTTTTCTTCGACTGCGACAGGGACTGACGCTTCAGCAGCGCTGTTTTCGGCGTCACGGTCATCAGAAGATAACTCTGATGAAAGCGTTTCCCCACTATCCTCCATTTGCGCACTTTCGTCACCGTTCGCCGCGCCCAAATCGCTATCCGTATCGAGCGATACGGCTGATTCAGCACCAGCCACCGACAGCGTAAACAGCAGGGACAGATAAATAAAAACGCTTAAAAAGGACTTCATATGCATTTCCTTCCATTCGTGCCCGCACTCCGCAACATTGCGCCCGCATCACGCATCGTGAAAGACGTATTGGGCAATGTGTGTTGGGCAATGTGTATTGGCCAATATTTACTGAACAACATCTACCTGGCAATATTTATAATAACTCCGGCGCAATCACTTTGCGATTGATGGGCTCCGCATCGTTATTCATATTGTCTAGCCATTCGTCAGATACCCCGTTTAAAAGGCCACCGTCCAAAAAAAACCACCGTATGTCCTGGACATGCGCACCCCCACTCCGTTGCTCGTTGATTGCTGCTGCTCTCTCCACTCAAGGTACCGCCGCTTTTTGGCGTTTCCCGCGGCAAGCATGGGCAGGCCAATAAGTGTCATCACACCACCAATGCTCAACGATCCAATCAGACAGGCTTCCTCCAATTCACTGTCGACCATATCCGACAGGCATATCGGCGCAGTTACAAGATTTATCAGTCCAATCGCCAGAAAGATACCACCAGTGATTCTTTGCCCAGTCCCCGTAGAGTAAGGATAATAAACTGTCGCCTGAGGCTGCGAATTGGACGGCATCTGAAATGACGGTGGCGCCGGGGTAAAGGGCTGGGACGCCGGTGGTGGCGCTTCGGGGATACACTTCCCATTTCGCGTGCACACCTCCATTGCTGGACAGGGTGGGTTACAGGGCGACACACACTTGCCATCGCTGCAGAAAAAACCATCCCTGCACTGGGGGGAACAGGCTGAGTCACTGACTTCGCCATCATCCGCCAGCACCCTGACGCCCCATACCGTTATTAAACAGAAAATAGTATAAACGATTGTAATATTCCGCATGTGTTTACCTGACTTCATGGGCATTAGAAAGTGGCTGCGAGGCTTATTCCTCCGGCACCAGTCGCCGCAAAGGGCATTGCGCGAAACGAAATGGCACTGTACTCAAATGGCGCATCTGGACGCTTTGGCCGTTTTGGCGTAATCCCCATCAGCACCAGGGATGTAACCACGGCGGTGATGCCGGCCGAAATAAATATCCCGGCAAAAATTCTGTTGCGTTTTTTGTCGGTCTGCAGCCCTTGCAGATAGTCCCGATTCGCCTCTATATCTTCGGGCGCCGTCGCCTGTTCAAACTGTGACAGCGCCGACTGATAATTGTCATCCTGCCTGTTGAATTTGACCGCAAAAACAATACCGGCAATCGTCATGACCGTGCCCGACGCCAGTAACAGCCCCGAAGCCGTTAGCAGAGATTTTCTTTTTTGCTGAACCGCGGCATCCTCCCGCTTCCATGCCTCAATCACCGGCTGAAAGGCTTTGAGCTGCTCCGCCTGCCGCCTTGCCGCCGCCTCATCCTTCCTGCGCTGAACGGCTACCCGTTCTTCGTCAGAGATCGGAACGGTCAGCAGCGCGTCTACGGAGCAGTTCTTCCCAGGAATAACATTAATTGGGTACAGCCTGCTATCGCCATTTGCCTCCACCCGAATCTGGTACTCGCCTCCCGGCAACCCGTCCATGTACGGCGTGGTTCCGACGAATCGGCCATTAATATAAACATTCGCAACAAGTGGTACAGACTCATTGGTGAGTTCTTTCAACCCGGAGGCAGTCACATTCACATCGCCGTAATAGGGCTGCACCGAGTTTTCCTGCGCAAGGACCAGAGAACACCAGAACAGTCCCGCCATGATCAAACAAATCCGAAGTGTTAAGGCTTTCATCAGCGACTCCCGAATGCCGGTTTCAACATTGCAGCGTGAGCATTTCAAATCAGAGTCAAATACTAACATCACCCGAAAAATATTACATCACAAAATGGTCCAATTACGCAACCCATCGCCATATCGGTGAAAATCATTGCTGTCCACCTGAAAGCAGTCTGAAAAACAGTAACGGCAATTCAACGAAGGCGCGCGTCAGACCTTAAAATCAAGGGGGATGCACTTGCATTTCCAACGGTCACTCACACGCATCAAGAATGATGTCGCAGGGTGCAAATCCATCAGCGAGCGGTGCGACGGGACGCGATACCCCATACTCTGATTGCGCTATTGCAGCTGCACCACCAGTCGCTGTTGTCTTTCCTCTCATAATCACCCTCGCAGTAATAAATTCCCCGGCCACACCATGCCCCATCGGCATCCATGTCTGAACCGGTATCGCTATCCGTATCTGTATCCATGCGAATACCGCCAATGGTCACACAACTGCCAACGCACCGGTATGCACACGCGCCCCTGGGGTCACCTTCGAGCTGTCAATCCCGTGTTTCTTTTTTACGCTATTGCATTTTTAAGTCAGCGGCGTTATCACGCCGCAGTACTGACTGCCGCGCGTACTGCGTGACATTTTGCCCCCCATTACCGGGGAATATCGTTCAGACAAACTGCCGCGCCTATACCGCGACATGTCATGCAATGAGGAAACCACTAACTGTCATGCACCTCAATATATCACAAGCCGCTTCACTGCTTGGCACCTCAGAAGAAATGCTCATTCGGTGGGCCAGACAGGGCGCCATACCCGCCATCGAAGCTGACGGGACGTTTCATTTCAAAAGACAGGCACTGGAAAGCTGGGCTGCACGTCGCCGCATGCCACTTCGAAACGTCGCCTGCGACACGACCGAAAATCCCGTTCACACCACTTCCATTCTGGATGCGGTGGCCACTGGCGGGTTTTATTACAATGTCAAAGGCAAGGACGCTCCGTCGCTTCTCGAAAATCTAATTTTAAACTTGAATCTCCAAAGTGTTGACAGGGACATCCTGCTGCAGCGGGTGATTGAACGCGAGGCGCTATCGCCGACAGGCATTGGAAATGGCATCGCCATCCCCCACCCCAGGCAACCGATTGAATCGTTGGACAAATCTGTTGTCGTAACCTGCTTTCCCGAGCATCCTGTCTCATTTGGTGCCCTTGACGGCCAGCCGGTGTCCATTGTCTTTCTGGTGCTCTCCATCGACACCAAAACCCATCTGACCCTGTTGTCGCAGTTGTCATTCGTGTTGCAGTATGAATCGAATGCCATGCTTTTTCGTTCGGCGCCGGAACCTGCCATAATCCTGAAGCAGGTGGAACTGGCATGCCGACACATTTCCGGATAGTCGGATGAAACAGAACTTCAAATTGACTCCTGGCTGGAGCAGCCGAATATATCTGATTCTGATCGCCTGTGTGGTCGGCGTGGTTGCCGGGCTGGCAGCGGTACTGCTCAATGCCTGCCTTCACTGGATCAGTCATGGCATCCATCAGATTTCGAGTAAATGGCTATTTCCGGCATTCACCACCCTGGGCATAGTCATCTCCGTCGTCCTGTTCCGCTTTGTATTCAGGGATCGCGGCGCCCACGGCGTCCCCGAAGTCATATACGCCATATCCAGACATGGCGGTCTGCTGCGATTACGAACTGCGCCGTCCCGCCTGATATGCAGCATATTTACCATTGCGGGGGGCGGTTCAGCCGGCCCCGAAGCGCCGCTGGTAATCAGTGGCGCCAGCATTGGTTCCAATCTGGCCCGTCTATTCCGCATGAAGGAACGACAGCGCGTCATTCTGGTTGGATGTGGTGCCTCAGCGGCGATTGCCTCCATTTTCAACGCGCCAGTGACCGGCATTCTGTTTACCATGGAAACGGTGGTGGGTGAGTGGTCCAGAGGTCACCTCATTCCCATCGCCATCGCCGCTGTGGTCGGCACCGAAGTCAGTCATCTGTTTCGGGGCAACCAAATCGTGTTTTCCCATCGGACATTCCAGTTCTCCCAGGGTGATATTCTTGCATCGGTGCTGCTGGCATTTTTTACAGCGCTGGTCGCAGTCTCCTTTTTTCGGCTCTTTAGGTGGGTCGGCCTGCACTTCGCAAAAAAAATAACGTCATTCTGGGTGCGGGCCATACTGGGCGGGCT
>JAFGWT010000448.1 GCA_016937015.1 Deltaproteobacteria bacterium
TAAACAACTGGATTGCCGCCTGCGCGGCAATGACGGTGCGCCCAGGAAGTCAAGCATTACTTGTGTAGAATCTTGAGCCGAAGGCGGGGATCCAGCTGCAGAGATCAACTGGATTCCCGCCTTCGAGGCTGTCGCGAAAGTGCATGGCAGGTTTATCAGTACCGTCATTCCCAACTTGATTGGGAACCCAGACTGTGCATTTACTGGGTCCCCGCCTACGCGGGGACGACGTTTTCTGATTTTCAGGGATCGAAAACAGTTTTTCGCGACATCCGCCTTCGCGGAATGACGAAGCGTTAGAGCGCGATACCCCTGGTTGAACGTGGAGCAAGTCGTGACAAGGCAAAAAAAATCAAATATGACCATTTATACCTTCAATATGATCACTGTGACGGTGGCGATTATCTCGGCGGCCACCACGGTGTTTCTGGCCACGAGGCACGGAGAGATGGCGGCGCGGATAAATGCGTTGCAGCAGGCGCAGCCGTCTTCCGGGGCGTCCCCTGAAAAAACAGTCAGCCTGGCGGCTGCGATTCAGTCCGGTGCCTCAACCACGCCCGATAACGGGTTGCAGATTTTTGTGGGGGCTTACCAGCTGTCGGATATGCAGTCGGGCATGGTGCAGTTCTGGATTCCTGCAAAGGGCTTTAAAGTGAGCAGCGATGCCTTTTCGGCGGAAGAAATCGCCCGGTGTGAACAGCATTACCTGGAATCGGTGCAGACCCTGGAGACCGAACTCATGACCTATGCAGAGGGGTGGAATGTGAGTGGCATTGATGGCTGCTGGGCGCCGGACAACTGCAGTACGGCGCAATGCGCGGTTTGCGAGCCTGGAAAAATATACACGGTAGTGGTGAATGCGAAGGAGAAGGTGAAGGCATTGGCGCAAAAACTGGCGGCCCCCGAAAAAGGTCTGATTCAGCGACTGTTTTGTCAGGATGCCACCCTGTTGATTACCCGATATGCGGACGGGAACAGCTGATGCAAACCTGATTAATCCACTGGCACCAGGTTGCCGTTTTCGCCTTCCACATGCAGTTTGTTTAAATCCAGCCCATTGAGAACAAGCACCCCCTGCAGGGAGGACACGTAACTGGCGTCCTGAGTCCAGGACCACACCAGCGTGCCCGCCGGGTCGTATTCGAGAACCTGAACGCCGCTGTTGCCATGGCCTGCGCCGTGATCCTGCCAGTTGGTGAGCACATAGTTACCGTTATCCATAATCTGGAATCCCGCATAAAAGAATGGATTCACATTGGCCGGGCCGGTGATGCTTTTGGTGTGTTGCCCGGCTGAATTAAAAATCTGCAGGCTCTGGGCATAACCGCAGGTGACGGCGGTGTCGCCTGAGGGAAATCGCACGGCCATCCACTGATTGCACGGGAAAGAAACTGGAAAGGGGCATGATTGTATCGACACTCTCGTACCCAGACAGTTTCACGTCCCAAAGTGAATTTCTCCGACGATGGCACCTAACACCGATGTTCCGATGTTAAAGAAATGCTAAGGGAAGGCCACCTCTACCGGTGAATCCAGCTCTGCGAGCGTGGCCTTGAGAGAACTCACGAAGGCCTGTTGATTTGCACTGCCTGCCGGTTCCTGCACCCAGTCAGCCGTGAAGTGGTAGGTCAACTGGCCATCAGTCGGCTTAAGGACAGCCAAGTGGTTGTTGCTGTCCTTTGTGACCTGAGACTCATCGGTGGTCCGATACAGCACCGCTATCCCCAGAGCGTCAGGGACAAGGCTCTGGTTGCCGTAGGTCGCAAGGTAGGTCCAATCACCGACGACACTGGGAGTCACAACCGCCGCATCGGAATGTATGGGCATGCCAGTACACAGGTTTGGGATGTTATTGTTGGCCTTTGCAATCATTCGGGCCACCCGACTCCCAGCGGTGATAGAGATGTCCGCAGTCACATCGTATGTGCCCGAACCCGGTGACCAGCCACCGTAGGTCATGCGTAGCGCTGCATATACAGGGCCACTGGCAAGGATTTGAACGGTGAGAGTCTGCTCATTGGAGATCCTCACCGCCGCGTTGTTCACATAAGTGCCAAGCCCGCCTGGGCCCAGGGCGTCGCCCACGTGCAGGATGTCCCCCCCCCAGTCCGTCACCGTCGAATAGTCACCATCGTTGTAGTCGATGGTCTGCAGCATCATGTCCGGCTTTTTCTTGCCAAATATGTCGAAGCCGTTCCGGGTGTCAGCGTATAAACGGAATCCGACCCGATCGGATTCCCATCCCGGTCCTTCGAATCGCATGAAGCTCGCGTCATGATCAATGTTTCCGGTCAAATCGAGAAAATCCACATCCTGGTAGCTGCCGCCTGCTCCGGTTTTGGGAGACACCAATGCCTGAGCACGCTGGGGGTAGTCCCGGGCGCTGGTGCCTGAAGTCGCGTACCGCACAACAACTGTCCTGGTTTCACTCGCATCAAGATTGGACAGGAAAACGATTTCGTCAGCGGAGCCATTGGCATCGTTGTCGACAGCCTGGCTTGACAACTCTGTACAGTTATCCAGGACCACGAACGCATTGGCATTGAAGTCAGCGTACTCGGCCTGAATCTCGGCCATGTCAACAAAAATGGCAGAGTCAGTTCTTGGCGCATCGAGGGTGTTGTTCAGTTTGAGCGGGAAGCACTCCGGAAACTCCGCTTCGAGGCCACAGCTGGTCGCGCAGGCATTGCTATCCGTATCTGTATCTGTATCTGTATCGGAGTCCGTGTCCGTATCGGTATCTGTATCCGTGTCCGAATCACTGTCACTATCACTATCGCTATCGGTGTCCGTGTCTGCATCAGTGTCTGAATCAGAATCGGAATCAGTATCAGAGTCAGCGTCAGTATCAGAGTCCGAGTCTGTGTCTGAGTCCGAATCGGTGTCGGAATCAGAATCAGTATCAGTATCAGAGTCCGAATCTGTGTCCGAGTCGGTATCACTATCGGAATCAGTATCAGAGTCAGAATCGGTATCAGAGTCCGAGTCTGTGTCCGAGTCAGAATCGGTGTCGGTGTCTGAGTCAGTGTCAGCGTCTGAATTTGTATCGCCACTGCCATCGCCAGCGTCTTTCCCGCTATCCGAGCAGGCAGCCTGCACCAAAAGCAGAAGCATCATGCATATCCACAGAACGTTTTTTTTCATCTATTCACTCCTTCTTTTTAAAAACGATGTTTGAGTGCACACGGTTATACAATTGCATTCCAGCATTGCCTAACCCAATTCAACCCCACAGGCACGGTGTCACATGTGGTCGTTTTTGTATATGTGTTTCAGGCAACGTGTATGCAGGTGGAAGCGGTTTGAATTACCCTGCCGTCATCTGATGAAACATCTCCTCTTTGATTGTTTTGCCACTGTTTTGCCACTGTTTTCTTGCATCAACGCCAATTATTTGGCTGTATTGCGTCGTAGGGGGCATCATATCCCCTGGTATTTTAAACAGCTGCCACAACTGCAGTGGAGGAACAAATGCGACAAACGATATTTGTGAAACGGATTTCTTTTCTTGTTTTACCCAGCACCGTGACATTGTTTGTCTCAGCGATGCTGTTGGCTGGCTGCAGCGGGGCGGACGGTGGCGACAATGGCGACAATGAGGATGTTACAGATACCGATACCAGCGCAATGGATGCCGTTCCGTCCTCGGCATCCGCCACAGATAGCCAGGTTGCGGAGGACAGCGTCAGCGGTACCGGTGAGCAGACATCGCCAATGGATACGTCAACCACACCGTACCGGGACACACAGACTGCAGGGGTGCCGGCTGATTCCAGCGACGTCATCGCGGACACGGAACACCGGACGGACGATTCGGATACACCTGCCGATGACACGTTCGTGATAGGGGATACCGCAGAGGGAGACTCCGAATCCGGCGATGATATTGACGATGACGCCGATAGTGGCAATGCCAACGATAGTGCCGGCAATGGGGCTGATAGCGATACCGAGCAGAAAATTCCGGACAGTGCAACTGCGGATACCGGCATGGATACGGATTCCGCGACGGACGTGCCAATCGGGCTCGATACGGCGTCGTTGCCGTTTCGTTATGTTCAGACCGGTGACGTCAGGGTGTTTGATGCGAAAAATGTTTTCAGTGATTTAATGATTAACGCCATGAGCGACGGCAACATTGTGGTGTCTGGCGCAACGTCGTCTCCCGCGTCGCTGGGGCTCGAAATGGAACTGGACACCGATGCGGGGATGTTCAGACTGCCATTCATGCAGGTGTTGAGCCCCGCGGGCGATTTGCTGCACCAATGGGTCTACCCGGACGGCGCTGTGCCGGAAGCAGCCTGGGTCACATCTGATGGCATCGCGGTATGGGTGGGCCAGATGCCTGAAAGTATTCAGTTTGGTGATCGCAGCGCGGTGGCGCCGGAGAGCGGGTATTTTTTCGCTCGCCTCAATCCTCAGACCGGGGCAGCGGAGCTGGTGACCACGGTGGCCACGGATGATTCATTTCATGTGGTGGGAATGACTGGGGATGATGACGGCAATATATACGTGGCCGGGGCGCATCGCCCAGGAGAAGAATCCGCCGCCATTATTAAACACCACCCGATGGGAACGCCCATGTGGGAGATCCGATATGCGAGTTGTGACTCTACGGCATATTTTACGGATGTCGAAATCGACCACACGGGCGCGCTCGTGGGGGTTGGCGCATTCAACTGTGATATCAGTATTGGTGAAAAACATTACGTTGTAGCCTATCCTGGGGACAATTACTGGTACTACGACGGCTTTGTTGGCTGGATGAACGCGGACACCGGTGTGACCACAGCGAGCCTGCATATCAATGCGTTGAATTTCAATTATCTGCAATCTGTGGATGTGACCACGGACGGGGTGTATCGTCTGGGCGGGAATCTGGATGGCAGTCTGACGTTTGGGGGGCAGA
The DNA here is from genome assembly GCA_016937015.1 of Deltaproteobacteria bacterium. Lineage (GTDB taxonomy): Bacteria > Myxococcota_A > Polyangia > JAAYKL01 > JAAYKL01 > JAFGXQ01. The sequence continues at coordinate 4,910 of JAFGWT010000448.1, forward strand.
CAGCGACCGGGCACGCATACGGGTCCGCCATGATGATGGAGGTGAATCAGAATGGAGACGCCAACTGGGTATATGTGCTGGACGGCGATACGATTTTGTTCTCTTCCGGTGTGGACGCCCTGAATCGATCGCACCTGGTGGGCCGTCGTGAACTGCCGCCGTACACTGATTCCAACGATGTTGAGGGATCCGAGTCATTTATTCTGGCACTTGATGAAACCGGGGCGCCATTGGCGATTAAAACATTCGAAACCAACTGGAACGGGGGACGTAAAGTGGCGTTTGACGGGACGGGCGGCGTATGGATGAGTGGCCAGTTCAAGGACTCGATGGTGACGCCCAATGGTGAAACGATTAACACGGACTTCGATTACGGCGGGTTTTATCTGGTCCGGTTTGAGCTTGTTGAAAATAACGCGGGACAGTGAGTGATCCATTTATTGACCGCGTCCCGGGGGATTGCATTTCGGTGGGGATTGTGTCCTGGTGCAGTGTCCCGAGTCTGATGAGAATCCGTCTAGCCACCGAAATAACACCTTTTTTTAATCCTGCGGTTGGGCTTGAATTACCCCTTGACGAGGCGACAGGCAGAGAAGGGGAATTATCTTGCTCAAAGGGTTCATGTCTTATATATGTCGAACCTAACTTTTATATCAGGGTAGAACGGTTACGCCTGATTTTCAGTACGGAGGACACATTGAACGAACTGGCGCAATACCTTATCGAGAATATTATTTTGGATTTTGAAGGTGATGTTACCACTGACACCGTGCGTGCATTTCTCCGCAAAGACAGCAGTCCCCAGGCCAGGGCGCTGCTGCAGCGTATTATAGAGGATCAGGGAATTGATGAGTTGCTGCTGGCACTGGCGGACTGCCTTGCTGCCGAGCTGCCAAAGAAATTTTCAACTGCCGACGTGACCGATCATCTGATCAGCTACTCCGAAGCGTAAACGTCAGCCCGGCTATGCGGTCGATTCTTCGCGCATCCCTTTTTGGTTTTTTCCTTTTCATTGGTATTTCCTGCGAATCTTATTTCGCGCCGGATGACAGGGAGCAGTCCCCACTCAGGGTGGTGTCGGTTTATCCCGCCATGAATGCCACGGATATCCCTATCGATGCGCCGATGCGCATCCGGTTTAACAAGCATCTGGATGCCGGGTACTTTTCCACCAGCGCAATTGATTTGCGCAGTGGCAATTCCAGCAAGTGGACTATGAGTTATTACGATCCACTGCGAATGGAACTGGTCATCTGGACCAGCAGTTCAATGCTGCCCAATACGGTGTGGGGGTTGCGTTTGGATGAAGATGTTCGGGCGCTGGACGGCAGCTGGCTGCGCGCTCAGCAACTCACGCTGTTTCGAACCGGCAGTGAAAAGCAATATGTGCCCGTGTATGCGCAAAAGACATATTTTTCGGACGTGAAGCCCATTTTCGACACCCACTGTGTCAGCTGTCACAGCAACGGGGCGTTCGCCAATCTGGATTTGGCGAGTGTGCCGGACCTTGTCCGCACGGCCATTAATGTACCGAGCGCCCATTGGCCGGATATGGTGCAAATCGCCCCTGATCGCCCAGGAAACAGTTATCTTGTGTACAAACTGGTGGACAACCCGTACATATCCGGTCGGGTGATGCCCCGTGCGCTGGACGATGGTGAGCCGGCTACAACCCTGTCGCCAAAAGAGAAGCGAACAATCATGGATTGGATTTTAAGTGGCGCTCTTTTTTGACAGCAGGTATTTCCTGAACGACAATGGACCGAAACAATGTTCAGTTGATCGAACAGAATGCTCTGAAAGCCAAATGTTTCGGTGGAACGATGAGGTTGAGCAAGGTCGACTGAAGACTGAATGGGTCCAGGCCTGTCTTGAGTGCGGTTATTTTGGACGGCTGATGTTGAATTTTGGTAACGCAATTTGCCCTTGTGGTGAAAAAGGAAAGTAGAGAGACGAAGTGAAAAAGCTGTCAGGACATGCGGTGTCCGTTTTTGCCATGCTGGTTGTCGGAATCAGCGCATTTGTGTACGTAAACTGTGCATCAACCCAAAATCCCAACTACATTTCCGCCCAGGATTTGGGAACCATTGGACAGGTGGATATCAGCGAGCTGACGCCCCAGGAACTGAAGCGCTTCGATGTGATCATCAATCGCGAGGTGTCGCCCTGTGGCAATGAATACAGTCTGGCGCAGACTATCCTGAAACAGAATCTTTGCCCCCTCACCGGTCATGCCACCCGCTATGTGTTGTCACTTATTATGGAAGATTTTAACGAGGATGAAATTTCTGCCAAGTACGTGCAACGGTATGCGTCGGTAAAGGGGCAGGACATACCGCTGGGCAATTCGCCGGTTCTGGGCCCCGCGGACGCGGATATCACGGTGGTGGTGTTTTCTGACTTTCAGTGTCCGTTTTGTGCCCGGACCGCCAAAAACATAAACAAAATCGTTCGGTCGTATCCCGGAATGTTGAAACTGGCATTTAAACACATGCCTCTCACCGACGCCCACCCCGATGCCATGCTGGGCGCAAGGGCCGCCTATGCGGCGCAGCAGCAGGGAAAATTCTGGGAAATGCACGATACGCTGTTTGCCCGGGGGCGCGCCGGGTTTGATCCGGATAAACTGCGGGTGATGGCTTTGGGACTGGGGCTGGACGTGGACAAATTTGAAGAGGATCTGGTGTCGGAGGCGGCCAAGGCAGCCATTGAGGCGGATATTGCGCTGGCTGGCAAGCTGGGGGTGGATGGCACGCCAAAGCTGTTTGTGAACGGGCGCGTTCTGGACGGTGGCGTCAATCTGCTCGAAGAACGCATCAGAGAAGAGATGCTGCGAAAACAGTACCAAAAAAAATGAAAGCCCCTGTCTTTTTTTTGTGAATCCAACCATTTGATATCACACCATTTTTCCCCATTAATGACATGTCAAAAGGTCCTGTGACATTTCAGTGACAATTCTGATATTTACCTGATTTATTTGGCTAATCATAAACGGTCAAAGTTACTTTTGACGCTCTCATTTTTTTGAGACCCATGGAGGACACATGTTGGAGAATGTTTTGATTGGTCTGTATCTTGGAATCCTTGGCCTGCTGGCCTTTTATGGATTTCATCGAACTCTCCTTACGTTCTTGTTTTTTAAGACAAAAAGCAACGTACCCAAACCCGAGCGCCGGTTTAAGGAAGAGGAACTGCCGGAGATTCTGGTTCAGTTGCCTCTTTTTAACGAACGGTACGTGTGCGAACGGCTTATTGATTCGGTAACGCGGTTCAATTATCCCAAAGACCGCATGAAAATTCAGGTGCTCGACGATTCCACCGATGACACCACTGAAATTGCACAGCGAAAAGTGGAGCAGGTGGCAAAGGAGGGATTCCATATCTCTCTGATTCACCGGGAAGATCGCACAGGTTACAAAGCGGGCGCCCTTGAAAACGGCCTTGCGGTAAGCAGCGCGGCGCTGGTGGCGGTGTTCGATGCGGATTTTATTCCGCCGGCAAATATCCTGCGTGATACGGTCGATTTTTTCACCA
>JAFGWT010000449.1 GCA_016937015.1 Deltaproteobacteria bacterium
AATGAAAATGTCTGCCCAATTCCCGCATTTTGCGCTGAGCATATTAAGTGTCGTGGCTTTGGGGTGTGGCCCAGGTCTCCTTGATGATTCGCTGCTCACCGGCACGGCAAAACAGGTTGATAAAGATTCTGAATCCATTCTAATCCCTGAAGGATTACCGGATAGCGACAGCTCGCCCATGCCAAAGATTTGTCCAGGGGAAATCACCGCAAGCTGTGACAACAGTCACCTGTATGCATCACCCCATGTCCTTCTGGCGTCAACAGAGTGGCTCGATGCCCCCGCTGGGTTCACGCATCTCGAACTGGATGTCATTCTGGGACACTACGGGGACGACAACGGCACCCCATTTGCCATCCAGCTGAATTTCGCGCAAATGATGTATCCCGATGATTTTGATGACCTCGGCGCCGTCATGACATTTGATTCTTCAGACAGCAATGCCGAATGGATTGGTGCGGTTTCGGCAAGCCAGCCGCTTTTTGACTCGACATATCGATTTTTGGGAGTGTTAAAAAGCGGCAATAAATATCAGTTGATTGGCATACCACGTTACATTGACAGCACCCGTCTCATTTATCTGGATATGCCCGTTCTGCAAACTGACGCCTTGCTTGCCGGAGTTGCATTTCCAGCAGGAAAAACCAATCTGAAAGATGCGTCTTTGAATATTATCTGCGTTTTCGGTGAAGGGGTTTTCTGTTTCGATGGCCAAAAGTGGACAACAGAGCTCGCTCCTGATGACGAGCGCCACATTGTGTCGATGGAAGTCAGTGAATTTCAGGGACACCCGGTATTGTACGCCGTGGATGAGGACGGCGCCATTTACACCAGGCTGGAAAACAGCTGGTCCCGTTTGGTTATCGAAGACGCCCCGCTGCTGACCACGTCCGGCACAAATGAGTCTTCCGGCCTGCTGACGGTGGCCGGAGATGGCATTCTCGCACACGGGGATGGGAACCACCTGATGTTCGCCTGCGACGTCAGTCTCGACATTGCGGCGTTTCAGTATTATCGCGACAGCCCGGAGTTCCTGCTGTTCACGCGGGATGGCGACCTTTACTCAGGCGAGTTTGATGCCACGGACGAACCATTCATCTGCGGGCCCCGGTATCACATCGATGATGTCATTGGTTTTCGCCCGTATGGCATGAATTACTACGTTCTCACGCCCGATTCGCTCTGGGGCACCGAGGACCAGAACAGCATTGTCGTCGAATAGTTCGAATGTGCGCTGCCCATGCGCCGAATCTCAGCCCCGGAATCGATTCAGCCCACTTTGGGGGTCGCATGGTCGATATGCCACACATCCACCAGAACACTCAGTTCGTCGATGGTCTGCTTCATCCGTGTGGCGTTTCCATCCATCGCCGCTGCGATCTCCTGATTCTCGCTGGCGCTGATATTGATTTCATCCATCGCTGCGGCAATCTGCGACAATCCGATGGACTGCTGGCTAACCGCGGCATCAATTTCATTGGCGACAATGGAGGCTTCCTGAATGGCATCGCCCAGGTCATTGACAATTGCCCCCGCATTGGCGATTGCCGACACCCCTTCGGCGGTTCGCTGTTCGCCGTCCCGCGACAGACGCACCATCGTCTCCACCGCATGACGAATGGCGGTCAGGGTTCGGGTGATCTGTTCGGTGGCGTCTTTGGACTGGCTGGCCAGATTCTTAACTTCCTGGGCCACAACGGCAAACCCAAACCCGTATTCTCCCGCTTTGGCTGCCTCAATCGAGGCGTTTACCGCAAGAATTTTTGATTGCTCCGAGATGGCATTCACGGAGTTGATGATGTTGCCCACTTCTTCCACGTGGGACAGCATCGCCCGGCTCTCGCTCGAAATATTGCTGGAATCCTCTTTTATGGTTCGAATCATTGCACTCGCAGCACCCACCGATTGACGTCCCCTTGATGCCACCAGTGCGCTTTTTTCCGCTGCTTCAACAATCCTGCGTGCTGACGCAAGCACGGCGCTGCCGGCGCGCTCCATTTCCTCAACGGTCGCTGCGGTTTGCGACACAGCGGCTGCCTGTTCGGAGGCGGAGCTGGAGACCCGTCGGGTTGCCTGTGCGACCCCCGATGAGACACTGGCGGCCTGCTGGGTAATGGATTTTATGAGCGCCACCTGACGACGCAACGCATTCGACAGCTCCAGAATGGAACCGGACAACTCACTGATTTCAGAGACGGCGCCCAAACCGATTTTCACCTCTCGCGTCAGGTCTCCAGAAGCAATTTGCGCCGTAGTCTCGGCGAGGGCTTTTAGCGGCCGGCCAATTCGTGCGCCCACCCAGAAAATGTATGCAAGCAAAAGCAGAAAGAAAACAATAATCATCGAAAAAAGCCCCTGGGAGACCTTTCGACCGGCGCTGGTGTACATGGCTGAACATTCCACGTACAGCAAAAGTACGGTTGTGTCGCCTGAGACTTTGACCGGAATCCCCGAATAGACACTGTCGTTTTCAAGCAGGCGGATTGGGGTCGTGTAATCGGGCGCATTCAATATCCGTTTGACCGCCGGAAGCGGCTGTTCAAAATGCGCCGCAATAACCGCTACGCTGTTTGCCCCGCCACGGGAATTTTTGCGCACCTTTTTGCCCTTATTTCCCGATGCCGCGCCCGTTGTCGGCTGTTCGGAAACGGTAATCAGGTAAAGACCCAGCCCCAAAATATCATCCGACTGTTGGCTGATTTGACTGAACTGCGCCTCAAGCGCCGCATTTGGCTGTTTGCCGTCAAAATCCCCAATCGCCCGAAAGATATCGTCTCTGTGTCTGTACAGAAACTGATAGCCGGAAGCGGTGGTTCCTTTTAGAACAAGGTTTCTGGTCGACTTTTCCAGCTGGGGTTTAAAGTGACCAGCAAAAGCCACAATAAGGAGCGCAATCTGGAACACAACCGCTATGGCGATTGAACCGGTTAATTTTTGAGCGAGTGTCCGCCGGCGTTTCATTCAGAATTCTCCAATGTAAGACATTTATGCACACAACCGTTAAATCAGGAAAACAGTATTAAAATCAAATATGCGATATTGCGGTTTTATCCAAACCGAAGCCGCTATTCAAGGAATTGATGCAACGCTGCCGCCGCGTCATGCTTTCAACAGTTGCCTCGTCCATTGGAATTTGTTATTGAATCAGATAATACTAATGGAAAGTTGACCAGTTGCCGTTCTGAGTTCACAATCTTATTTTAAGAACTGGACTCGCACTTTTGGAGAAAAGATATGCCAAGCAAAATTCTCATCGTCGATGATACGGAAACAATGCGACTTACCCAGCAGATGATGCTGAAGGACGAAGACTGCGATATCGAAATGGCCACCAACGGCGTGGAGGCGCTTGAAAAAATCGCGCGCAACAAACCGGATTTGGTACTGATGGACATTATGATGCCCGAAATGGATGGTATCGAATGCTGCAGGCAAATAAAAAGCAACGATGCGATTAGCGACATCAAAGTGGTAATGGTCACCACCCGAAGCGAATACGCTCGCGTAAAGGAAGCGTTTGCAGCCGGGTGCGACGATTACATCAATAAGCCGATTAACAAAGAGGAACTGCTTACCAAAGTGAACGACCTTCTAAAATTTGTCAGTTTACGAAAACTGCTGAAAAACTAGCAGGTAGCACGTGACGGACCGCAAACACGATGCATCCAGCACGGCAAGAAAGGTCGGTAGTCTTTTCGACAAAATTGAAGAGATTACCCAACTGGAAAACCAGGTTGTCGCCCTAAAAAAAAAGCTTCTGCTGGATTCTGCCCAGGGGGTCGGGGATGAACAACTTGAAAAACCCAGCTTCCTCCTCGTCAATGTGACCGGACGAATATTTGCAGCACCACTTATTTTTGTGGATGAAATTGTGGAAATGCCGCAGATACAACCGCTTCCCGCGCCCATTTCATCCATCGCCGGAACAGTCAATTACCATGGCGACCTTTTGGCCGTGGTGGACGTGGAAGAGCTCACCACATCGAAGTCCGGCCCCGTCAACGCATCTCAGGTGCTTGTTATCTGCACGATTGACCAGAGACGCGTTGCGCTGAAGGTTGACGAAGCCGTTGAAGTCATTACCGTCGATGCCAGTCGGATTACCATGTCCGATGAAGTGATGCCAGGCATTCTGAAAAGCAGCGGTCTGCTTACTATCAGCGCCGACAAATCCGCGCTCATTCTCGACATAATGTGGATAGGTATTGGGGCACATCTGGGAACCATTCTCAGTCACGATGCCGCAACACCGCAGGACTGACCAATGAACTCAAACTCGAACTTTACACTCTCAGATGCGCAATTCAACCGGCTACGCGAACTGCTGCAGAAACGAACCGGTCTGGCCATCTCTTCTTCAAGAAAAAAAGAACTTCAGAAACGCATTGCGCCCTTTATTCATCAGCATCACGACATCGACCAGTTGATCCGAAAACTGGACAGTTCCTATCGAATCGACCAGGGACTGGTGAATGCATTGACCATCGGTGAAAGCTATTTCTTTCGAAATCACCCCCATTTTGAAGCGCTGAAAAAAGAAGTGTTTCCCAGTTTAATCGCAAGAAAACGTGAAAGGAAACGGATAAAAATATGGAGCGCCGGCTGCTCCACCGGGGAGGAGCCCTACTCGCTTTCCATTTTGGTGGACCGGGACTTCCCCGTCTTAAAGGACTGGGACATCACCATCCTGGCATCGGATATTAATACGTCCTTTTTAAAACGGGCAGAAGAAGCAAAGTACACCCAGTGGTCATTTCGCGGCGTCGACGAAAGCACTATCTCCAGGTATTTCGCGCAAACCGGAAAAAATGAATTCACTCTCAACGAGGATATCAAAAAAAGAGTCTCGTTTCAGCAGCTGAACCTCTCGACACTGCCA
>JAFGWT010000450.1 GCA_016937015.1 Deltaproteobacteria bacterium
CGCACACCTTTTGTCCAACCTCGCCGTACCCTATCACAAGGAATGGTCCGGTGGTCGCCACCGGGGTTGCCAGCTGTCCCAGCCTGACAATACTGTCCGCGCTCCCAATCACAATCAGAATGCTGTCAACTGGCATCACCGTTTGTGCATCCGGCTTTGGAACCAGCACCCCGCCCACCCACTGACCAATCACCGTTGCACCGGTTCGTGCACCAATTCCCGCCTCGGCCAGCGTGCAGTCGGCCAGCGATGACGTGCGGTGCACCCGGACCTCGGCAATCTCCAAATGACGTCCGAGTCTTTGAACGCCGGACACTCTCGGACTGATTCGGGTGCTGGCCTTGGCCGCGATGGCTGCCGCAAGAATGTGGGTAGGCGTGAACACCACATCGGCACCAGCGCGCATCATGGGGGCGCGTCGGTTGGGGTGTTGCACCATTGCGGCGATTTTACCGGTGAATCCCTGTTGCCTCGCACTTAAAATGAACACCGCGTTGTCGTAATCACCGCCGTTGGCGACAATGCCTCTGGCAAGGGCAAGATTGCTGAGATCCGGCGTATCATCTGCGATGCGACCAAAAACCACGCGACGGCCACGCTCCTGAAGCCGCCTGGCAACCGCCCCGTTTTCCTCATAAATCATAAAAGGGACCCGGTTGTGCTCCAGCTGCCTAAGGAACGTCTCCACCGCCGGACCGTAGCTGTATACCAGAATGTGACCGTTAAGATTGGGCAAAGTGGTTGGCAGGCGTCCTTCGAAACGCTGTTCAAAATAGGGCATAAGGAAAATGGGAATCAGCAAAAATACCAGAAAGACTCCGGCAAACTGCACCATGATCACATATCCGACCATAAGTGGATGGTTCCAGTGGTGATCACCACCGTAGCCTGTGGTGGTGAACGTTTCCGCCGCCCAGGCAAAGCTGCTCATAAAATCGCGCGGGGTATGTTCGAGATGGGTCATGCCCATCATGTAAAGCCAGGCGAACAGACATAAAAGGATGGGCACCGCTGCGAGTAAAAGGACCGGATGGGTGCGCAGAAAATGGAAAACCCCTTTTTCATTCTCCATTCCGAATTCTGATTCAACCGGCTTGACTGTACTGGCTTTTTTCATCTCACCAATACTACTCTGACTTTGCGATTATTCCAAAAAACGGCAAATGCAAAAAAGGAAACGGAGGGTCAGGGGACAATCGACACCGCCGCAGTGGCGACCCAATCCCCATATAGGGACAGTCCCGTTACGATGAGCAGCAACACCGCGTTCGCGGCAAGCCATTTGTCGGCGCGATCGCGCAGGGACCATACCAGCGCCAGGACGCCGGGGACCAGGGCCGACAGCTGCATATACACACTGGGCCAGTGCACCAGTTCAAACAGCAAAAGAAAGGAGGCTGGATAGAGGCAATTGATAAAAATGAAGATGGCGATTCCCGGAAAACTGCTACTGCTTTTAAGTAGACGTTCGATGCCGGTGACCGGCGCTGAGTTGAAATGCACAGCGTAGGTGAGGCGTCATTGCGGGGCAACGGCCACTTCCACAATGGTGAACCACATGTCGCCTTTGGGGCGTTTGACAAAAACCTCGTCGTCGAGCTGCTTTCCCATCAGGGCTTTGGCCATGGGGGAATCAACACTGATTTCGCCCCGTTCAATATCCCACTCGTCAGCGCCCACAATGCGGTAACGCACCACGTTACCATCTTCATCTTCGAGGGTGACATAACAGCCAAAGTAGACTTTGCCATCACTGGGCGGTGTTTCCGACACCATGGTCAGCGCATCGAGTCGGTTGCCCAAAAAACGCAGTCGTCGGTCGATGTCCGCCAGCTGACGCTTGCGATAAATGTACTCCGCATTTTCACTGCGATCCCCCTCGGCGGCGGCGGCCTGCAATGCATCAGCCACCTCGGGGCGCTTCACGTTCCACAGATAATGGGATTCCTCTTCGAGGCGTCGATAACCCTCCTGGGTGATGTAGCCCCTGTTTTTTGATTCGTCTTTGCGTTTTCGGGTGCGGGTGCCAACCATTTGAGAATGCTTTGGATAAGTGCGGGTTATTCTTTGCAGATAAACGAATACTGACGACCGCAGTCGCCGTGACTTTTACGATATGAATAAAGGCCCCGGTCGCTGCACGATGTACAGATGTCCATCCGTTCCATGCGGGCAGTGGACAGACCGGTCGCAATCAGCGATACTTCCGCCGCCTGCGCCAAATCCAGAAAATACTGCCCCTCGGCCCCGGGGATGGGCTCAGAGGATTCGGGAAACAGGTTGGCCACATCCTCTCCCACATCGTAGCAGTCAAAACAGATGCAGGGACCGATGGCGCACAGAATGCTGCCCGGCATGGCCCCTTTTTGAAACATGGCTTTGACCGTGCTGTTGACCACGCCCGCCTTGAGTCCTTTCCAGCCCGCATGAATCGCGGCTGTCAGGCCCGAGTTTTTACAGTAGAGCAAAATCGGCACGCAATCAGCGGTGACCACACCGATGCACCCTGGCGCATCGCCAATGAGGGCATCCGCTTCCACGGTGGTGGTTTCGGTCCAGGCGACAGGTGTCATTTCCGATGTCACCCCAAAGGCGTTGCCGTGCACCTGTTTTATCTTGAACATTGGTGTTTGAGTGCCCAATTGTTTTTGCAGTGCCTCGAACCCCTCTTTTTTTGAAAAGTCGGCGCCCACTGCGAAGCCGTGGACCACCCCAACGTCGCTCAGCAGTTTTGATGTGATGATTTCAATCATTTCTCACTCTTAGTGTTTAAAGGCGCGCTGACCTGTAAATACCATCGCCACTTTGGGGTCTGCTTCGTTGCATGCTTCGATGACTTCCTTGTCGCGCATGGAACCACCTGGCTGAGCCACCGCGGTAATGCCCTGACGAATGCCCACATCGACGCCGTCGCGGAACGGGAAGAAACCGTCCGAAATCATGCGCGATCCAATCAGGCCTCCCTTGGCGGCGTTGGTTTCTGAGTCAATCGCTTCCAGGTCTGCAGCGCTTTTGTTGCCTTTTTCCACTTCGAGTTTGTATTCGTTGTAGGGCATGCCAAATTTTTCGAAGCAGAGTCTGTCTGCGTGTTTGGTATATGCTTTGTGAACCGCGATTTCGGCGCACCCCACGCGGTCCTGCTCGCCGGTACCGATGGCCACCGTGACGCCATCCTTAACGAACAGCACAGAGTTTGATGTAACGCCCAGCTCCACGTTCCAGCCAAAGATCAGGTCAGCGTATTCCTGGGCCGTTGGGGTCCGATCACATTTTGCCGAATCGCCCTTTTTAGATGCAACTTCCGCAGGAATGAAATCTTCAGGGGAGATGATTTTGCTCACCATGGAGCTTTGAACAATAATGCCGCCATCGATAAGCGACTTGAAATCCAAAAAGCGCTGGGCGCGGTAATCCGCCAGCTGGTCAATGCGTGGAATCTGCACGATGCGCAGGTTTTTACGTTCTCTCAAAATATCGATGGCGCCGTCTTCATACGATGGTGCCACAACAACTTCCACGTAGTTGGCCGCAATAAATTCCGCCGCCCCTTTGTCGATGGGGCGATTGACTGCGATGCATCCCCCCATGGCGGCCAGACGATCGGTCATAAATGCCTTTTCAATGGCATCCGCAGCATTGACGCCCTTGGCTGCCCCGGAAGGATTGTTGTGTTTCATCACGGCAGCTGCCGGTTCGTCCATCAGGTACTTAATGATATTAAGCGCCGCATCGATGTCGGTCAGATTGATTTTTCCAGGGTGCTTGCCAAACTGCAGCATCATTTCTTCGTCGAGAGCGGAGACCAGCCCCTTACCCGGGTCGATGAACTGACATTCGCCCACCAGGAGATTGCCATTGATGAGTTCGTACAGGGCCGATTCCTGCCCGGGGTTTTCACCGTAGCGCAGACCGCGATCGATGATTTCGCCGTCCTCTTCGATTTTCCACGTCCGTTTGCGATACACCAGCTTCTGGTCTCCCAGGGTAATGGTCATATCGGTTGGAAAATTATCGTCAACGATGGTCTTGTATGCCTTTTTTAAATTAGCCATGTGCCGCTCCTTGTTTTTATCAGGTCAGTCAGGGCGAATCCCCTCTTCGCGCGCGACCATATCACACTTTAAAAAAGGATGAATCGGCTTTTTGAGGGGAATGTGAGGGGAATGAATGTGGTAAAAAAGTAATGAGCATATCGTACAGATTCGGCCTGCAGATTCGGCCTGCAGATTCGGCAGGTGGCGACAACAGGCTGGTTCTCCATTTTGGGATGATATTCAAGGTTTTCAGAATTCTTTACTTAAATATCAAGCTGTGTTGACATATAAGCGACACCGGTAACAGTGAAGGATACGCATATGGCAACAATGAATTTCAATACTTCAAATTCCACGTTTCGACATTTACTCGGGAATGGAACATCGTATCATGTACCGCCTTTTCAGAGAGATTATTCCTGGGGTGAGGACGAGTGGGATGATTTGTGGCAGGATATTCTGGGGCTTTTCGAGGAAGACGCCGAACCCTCCCACTATATGGGATATCTGGTGCTGCAGACCGCTGACAACAAACGGCACGACATTATTGATGGGCAGCAGCGCATTACCACCATCAGCGTTCTTATTCTGGCTGGTTTGTCGTATTTGAATGATTTGGCGGAGGCCGGATTGGACGCGGATAAAAACAGACGACGCCTTGAGCAGTTGCGGAGCAGTTACATCGGTTATGTGGATCCGGTCTCCCTCGTTTCCAAGTCGAAATTGGAATTGAACAGACATAACAACAGTTTTTATCAGACGTATCTTGTACCACTGGATAAATTGCCCCAACGCAATCTGAACACCTCGGAACATAAATTGCGGAAAGCATTTATATGGTTCAAGGACAAATACAGGGACTGGTTTAAAAGCCAGCCCGACAGTGGCGAGCAGTTCGCCGCCATGCTGGACGCGCTGGTGGACAAACTGTTTTTTACAGTCATCACGGTTACCGACGAACTGAATGCTTTTAAGGTATTCGAAACCCTTAATGCGCGCGGTGTCCGGTTGTCCGCCACAGATTTGCTGAAGAATTATTTGTTTTCCATTATTGCCGGTTCTCAAACCCACGAACACGAACTGAAAACCCTTGAAGACCGATGGGAACGTATTGTGGGCGTTCTGGGAAGCGAAAGCTTCCCAGAGTTTCTTCGCGTATTTTGGAATAGCCAGAATAAACTGGTGCGCAAATCAGACCTGTTTAAAACCATTCGGCGCAGCATTGGCACCAGAGAATCTGCGTTCGAGCTCATTCACGGGCTGGATCATTCCGCAGGTACATATGCGGCGTTGCGCGATGCACAGGACAATATGTGGAACCGCAGCGAAAGTGATTCGCTGAAGCTGCTTCAGATGTTTTATGTGCGACAGCCGCTGGCCATGCTACTGGCGTGTCATCACCGCTTTTTTGAGGAAGACAGGGCAGGGTTCGACCGCATACTACGTTCGATTGCAGTGGTGTCGTTTCGCTACAATGTCATCTGCAATCTCCAGTCTCATGAGCAGGAACGGCTTTACAACGACGTTGCACAAGCCGTTAGCACCAGGCAATTCTCACAATCTTCAAATATCATCACCGCGTTATATTCGGTGTACCCGTCGGACGAACAGTTTCAGACCGCATTTGCACAGAAGGAATTTCGCACCTCAACCAGCCGCAATAAAAAAATCGTGAAATACATCCTGTTTGAAATTGAAAAGCAGCTGTCTGGGCAGGATTTTGATTTGGAAAGCGCCAGCTACACACTGGAGCATATTCTTCCTGAACGTCCGGATGAGAAATTTTGGGCTCATATTGAAGAGTCGAAGCAGGAGCGGCTTGTCTATCGAATTGGTAACATGACGCCCCTGGAATCGAAACCAAACCGCGATATCGGCAACAGTGACTATTCGAAAAAGTGCATCGCCTACGGGGAAAGCGTGTTCCAGATCACGCGGGCTCTGGCCGAACATTACGATATGTGGAACGAGGATAAAATCGAAGCCAGGCAAAATCGACTGTCCAAAATTGCCCTCGGTATCTGGAAAATTTAAATAATTCCTTTTATATAGCGGATACGGGCAGTGCCTCGCTACAGCATCACAATGTCGTCGTCGCAGAGGATGTCTTCTTCGCCGCCCTCGTCGATGGCGATGTGGCCGGTGGTGCGGGCGATGCGGTCGGCTTTAAGTTTGAGCTCGGTATCGGCGAGGCGCTGATTGGCCATTTTGTTGAAATGTTTGAGCAGCTCAGGCACGGCGTTAATCAGCGTGTTAAACAGCTCCCGGGCCAAAAAGAGGAGGGTGGTTTTTCCCATGGTGCGCACTGTCGCGGTGGCCGGTTCCTGGTGGATAAGCGAAATTTCGCCCGCCAAATCCCCTGGGCCCAGTTTGGCCACCTGAATGTATTCGTCGCCGTTCCAGGTGAGCACTTCGGCAGCTCCCTGCAGTATGAGGTACAATCCGTTTCCCGGTTTGCCCTGCTCAATAAAAATGGTTTTGTCGGGCACTTCGTGGCCCACAAAACGGGAGAGCAAATCCTTGCGGTTGGCGTCATCAAAGGGGGCAAAGAGCGGGTTGGTATTGAGCAGGTTGGCAATCAGGCGGTCGCGGGTAAATCTTGACATGGCCCCGGCGATGACCGGAATTTCAGCCGAAATCATCTCCACCTGCGCCCGGGTGAGTTCAAATACGTCCACCGGGCCCTCACAGACCACAGAAGCGCCGCGGGGGTCCGAACTGATAAGCGCCATTTCGCCAAAGATGGTGCCCGCCCCCAGACGTGCCAGGCGAATCTGCTTTTCTTCACCGTCCTCTTTGATGTTTTTGATCACCTTCACCTCGCCCCGGGCCACAAAGTACAGGGCATCCCCCACCGTTCCCTCCGTAATAACGGTATCCCCATGCTGAAACCGTTTTAGTTTCATCAGCGCCATGAGCCTTGCGAATGGATTGTGGTCCAGAGTGGAAAAAATCGCAATCGGCGGCAAAATGGGCGGATAATGCTCGATATTGCCTGAGTATGCGGCCATCCGGGCCAACCCTTCCCTGACCTCAATTTCCGGCATATCGTAGTCCAGGTTAATCCCATCGCGAATCGGCGCGCTGTAATCCGGTGGCGCCGGTCGTACCCCGCGACCCAGCACAGTGGAGTTTTTACAGTATGTGTGCGCCAGTGTGTCCAGCAGTGGATCCACCGGAACATTCTGACCATCGAGGATTTTTATGGCCACAAGCGCGGTCAGCGGTGCGCCGGCGCGAATATTGAATTGCGCAATGCTCTGATAAATGGCGGCCGCGTATTTTTTTTCACCGATTTGGTTGAACACATCGGCAATCTCAAACCGCAACGTGAAATCCAGCGGCATGGCCTCAAGTACCAGTCGATACACCTTCAGCGCGCCAATGACGTTGCCGGCAGCGAGTCGCTGTTCCGCTTCGCGTTTCAAATCCAGTAATGTTCCGGGCATATGTTTCTCCAATGACTTTGGGGTTGTTTGCTAAAGATATAATACAAAAACCAGGCACATGAAAAGGATTCTTGCCCCTTTCACATTCCCGAAACGTGACCCCGCGCTGACCGGTGGGTCAGGCTGTCTTTGCCGCACGGATTAAGAGTTGGTTTACAAGTCATCCATACCCATGGGGTAATCCCCATCGGGAACCGCTTCGATTTCACCTTTTGGGGCCTCTATGGCGGTATTTTTGAGCACCGCGCTGCGACTTCTGATGATATTGCGCAGCTCTGCCTGGTAGGTACCGGCGACCTTGCGGCCGGGTATGATTTTGTACTTGAGCGGGTCGATGAATTTGCCGTTTTGCTTGACGCCCCAGTGCAGGTGAGGTCCGGTGGAGCGTCCGGTGCTGCCCACGTAGCCGATGACCTGGCGCCGCCTGACTTTGACGCCATTTTTAATGCCTTTTTCAATTCGAATCAGGTGCGCATAATAGGAACTCAATCCATCGTCATGCTGAATACCCACCAGATTCCCATTGGCGCCCGCCATGCCGGCAATGGTGACGGTCCCGTCCGCACATGCCCAGACCGGGGTGCCGGCAGACGCCGTGAAGTCAACGCCGTTGTGGAGCTTTTTGCGTTTGAGAATGGGATGAATCCGCCAGCCAAATGGTGAACTGACCCGGGAATAATACAGGGGAATGGTCAGTGCGGAACGCGGCGTGGAGACCATTTTGTCGTCGTAGTAAGTGGGGGTCTGATTGCCTTCCTGAAATCGATACAGCTGCCGCTGCCCCGCCTTGACGCCGTTGTATTCAAGCGCCAGCACGGGTCCGTATCCCAGATATTCGCCGTCCAGACTTTCTTCTTCCACCATTACCTTAAATGTATCGCCGGGGCGCTGTTCCTTTAAAAAATTGACCTGGGTCGACAGAATGTCCGCCACCATGCCCGCCAGCGATGCCCGTGCGCCCAAATCCTTCAGGGTTCCAAACAGCGATGACGTAATGGTGCCGGCGAAGGTCCGCATGGTTTTATCGGTGAGAATATTCAGCTTGCGACCCTTATAGGTGTCGCCTTCCAATTTAACAACATAGATGTCGGTTTTTGAGGCTTCGTACTTAAACTGCGCCGGACGCCCTGAGACTATGTCGAACCGCACCTCGAGCATGTGACCGGGCCGGGCACGGCGAAAATCGAACACACCATCGAGGGCATTGATAATCAGCTGTGCATCGGCGGCGGTCAGTCCCAAATCGGTGAGTGCCGTTACCACAGCCTGGCCGGATTTGAGCGCCATGCGCTGCATATCAGCCGAAGGCGGTACAACGCCATCCGCCGCCGGACTGGCTGCCCCATTCACTTCCGTATCGGCTGCCGGTGTGGCATCCTGGGAGGCCATGGGGACAATCGCATGCTCGGCGTCGACGTTCGCTCCTTCGGTGTCCGCGACCGGTTCGAGCCAGCCTGTGTTTACGGGGGTCTGTTCGGGCGTCACAGTATGGGGCGCTGTCCTGTCCGTTGCCACAAACATCCCCACCATCACCCCAAACAGCCCGGCAAGGGCAACGCCCGAAATGATCAACGCATTTTTCTGAGTGTCGGTCAGTCGGCGCTTTGTGGCGGATGTGTCCCCCGTCGTCCCCGGTGCCATTTCCGTTGCCTGACCCTCGCAAATGGGTTGCGCTGCAGCTTCAGAATCAATCGTTTTGGTGTTCATGACAACATCCTGACCAGCTGGTCTGTTAAGCCGCCTATCCCACGGGCCGCCTTGACTAACGCCCCAGCGCGTTCATGGTCGACGCGTTCGCGTGACAGATGGCAATGGCCAGCGCGTCGGCTTCATCTTCCTGAAGCGGCGACTTAATCCGTAAAATGGCACCCACAACGCGCTGAATCTGTGTTTTTTCCGCCCGTCCTCCGCCTATAATGGATCGCTTTACCATAGCTGGTGGATAGGACGCAATGGTCAGGTCGTGCTGTTGCAGGCACAACAGAATGACACCGCGCGCATGGCCCAGCTTTAAGGCGGAGTTGGCATTTTTCGAAAAAAAGAGGGATTCCACTGCGCCCTGGTCGGGACCATTGGCGACAATCACCTCGTTGAGTCGGTTGTACAGTTCGGGAAGACGCGCCTCCAGTGGCGCCTTATCGTTGAGCCGAATCACCCCGGAATCAATGCGCGTCAGCCGACTGCCGTCCTTTCGGATTACGCCAAAGCCGGTTTTTCGGGTGCCTGGGTCTATGCCCAAAACAATCATCCAGAGAAGTTTTCCAGAATCTCGTCGTCGATGTCGAAATTGGCGTACACATTCTGGACATCGTCGTGATCCTCAAGGCGGGTATACAGTTTGAGCATTGTTTCTGCGGATTTGCCCTCCACCCGAACGGTGGTCTGGGGAATACGGGTCAATTCTGCGCTTTCGGTGTCAATATTGGCGGATTTAATTGCCTCAAGCACCGCGTCGAAATTTTCCATTGGCGTGATGATTTCGAAAGAGGTGTCGGTTTCCTTAATATCATCGGCGCCGGCTTCAAGGGCCACTTCCATCAGCTGGTCTTCGGTGGATTTGCTTTTGTCCACTTCGATAAGTCCCACTTTATCAAACATGTAGGATACGCAGCCATCCTGCCCCAGATTGCCGTTGAATTTGGTGAACAGATGGCGAACATCGGCAACCGTGCGCTGACGGTTTTCAGTCATGCATTCCACCACTACCGCCACTCCTTCCGGACCATAGCCCTCGTATGTGATTTCTTCGTAAATGACGCCTTCGATTTCGCCGGTTCCCTTCTTAATGGCCCGATCGACCGTATCGGCGGGCATGTTGGCCGCACGGGCGGCATCCATGGCCTTACGCAGTCGGGCATTACCGGAGGGATCACCACCACCGATTCGCGCTGCGGTTGTAATCTCTTTGGATACTTTGGTAAATATCTTGCCTCGTTTGGCATCCACGGCGCCTTTTTTTCTTTTAATATTGCTCCATTTACTATGTCCCGACATCGAAAGCTCCTGTGATGTTTTTGTCGTTTCCTCAAATTCCAGGTTGTGCGTCTGCCCCTGCGTGCTTTTTGGGTCTATGCGGACAGACCATGCTATTTATCGAAAATCCCGCAAAAAACAAGTCAAAGATCCGGGTTTGCTGAGTTGCTTTAAAAGTTGTGCCCAATGGGGCCTTGTGGGAGAATGCCGACATGAAACGGATTTTAATCGTCGATGATGAAGAGTCTCTCAGGGTGTCCCTCAGTGCCCTGATTTCCCGAAACGGATTTCACACCCTGACAGCGGCCAACGGCAGGGACGCCCTCGCGTTGATTCAGCAAAACGATATCGATGTTGCCTTTGTGGATGTACGAATGCCCGAGATGGACGGGATTGCGCTCACGCGCACGTTGCGGGAATCCGGTCTTCCGGTGTCGGTCATTCTCATGAGCGCCTATGGGTCAATCGATGATGCCCGGGATGCCATGAGCGCCGGCGCCTATGATTACATTACAAAACCATTTAAAAGCGATGAAGTGATATTGACGCTAACCAAAGCGTTGCAGCGTGAACACCGAAACGATGAAATTCGTTCTGCTGTTGGGGCAACGGTGCCGCTCGTGGGCCAAAGCGGCATCGTTTTTCGTTCCGAAAGCATGGCACGGGTATTTACCCTTATTGAAAAGATCGCCAAAGTGGATTCCATTGTCCTGCTGGTGGGTGAATCCGGTACCGGAAAGGAGCTGGTGGCACGGGCGATTCACCAGCGGTCCAACCGAAGTGCTGCGCCCATGGTGCCGGTCAACTGCGGTGCCATTCCGGAAAATCTGATTGAATCAGAGCTGTTTGGACACAAAAAGGGCGCATTTACCGACGCCCGGGCGGACAAGGCCGGCCTGTTTCTGCAAGCCAACAATGGCACGTTGCTGCTGGATGAGATTGGCGAATTGCCCCTTCAGCTCCAGGTCAAACTGCTTCGGGTGCTTCAGGAGGGGACCTTTCGTCCGCTGGGGGCGCAACAGGACGTTCGCGTGGATGTACGGGTCATCGCCGCCACCCATCAGAATCTCGAAGAAAAGGTAAAAAACGGGTCGTTTCGCGAAGATTTGTTTTATCGACTCAATGTGTTGCCGATTCGGCTCCCCCCCCTGCGCGAGCGGGAAGAAGATGTGCTGTTGCTGATTGATTATTTCATATCGCGAAACAACCGGAAATTTGATTCGAAGGTGACGGGCATTACCAATGAGGCGAGGAAAATGCTGCTGAGTCACGCCTGGCCGGGAAATGTTCGTGAACTCGAAAATGTGATAGAGCGGGCGCAGGTGCTGGCCGAAGGCACCCAGATTACGCCGGCCGATTTGCCACCTAATTTTCAGCAGAAGGAAAACGTGGTGCGCACCACCATTGAGTCCGGCGAACTGTCCATTAAAAAGGCTGTGAGAATTGTTGAAGAGGAGCTGATTCGAAAGGCGCTGCAGAAAACCGGAGGCAACAGAACCAATGCGGCCAGGCTGCTTGAAATCAGCCATCGCGCGCTGCTCTACAAAATCAAGGAATACGGCATATCCTGATTCCTTTTGCCGTTTTCATTTAATGAACCGCTCCGCCATCCGACTGTATGTGTAGCTGCACGCAAGGGGAGGCGGCATGATTCAATCAAACATTACAAGAAATAATCACCTGCACAAACCGGTAGCCAAACTCATCCATCTGGAAATCTTTTTGGCGGAGGGCTCTTTGGACAGCTTTTATACCGGATTTTCAGGACGCATTGAAGATGGTGGGATATTCATCACGACGTGGCAGACGCTTGATCAGTATACACCGGTCGAGGTGACCATTCATTTTCCCACGGGGCAGGTTATTCGTCCACGAGGCACCGTGGAGTGGATTCGCGAAGCCAATCCGGCCATCTCCGATACCCCGCCGGGCATTGGCGTTTCATTTTTTGAGCTGAAGCCGGTGGAGCGGGACCTTATCGATACCTGGCTGATTTCCCATCCACCTGTATTTCTTGACAATGTTTCCCTGGAACAGCCACTTGTGAGCGCGCCGTCACCGGATGACATTGAACTGGAGACGCTTCCGATAAACATAGGACCGGGATGTGATCTGAACGAAGAGCACCTGTTTCTGAGCGGACTTGCCCGGGATATCACTCACTATTTAAATGAGCGTCCGATGGTGGTGCTGAATGACAGAATTGCCGCTCATCGTCGACAGCTGCCGCCAGCGGCGCATGAGCTGTGGACACTCAAGGTGTTGCCATATCGGAACAATCAACGGTTTCAGGGTGCGTTTCAGCATGATGACCCTGAATATCGCTTATTTGTAGAGACTGATGCGCCAGTGCCTGTTGGAACGCAGCTGAATATGCAGCTCATCTGTGAATCCGGCGTGCGTGTCGGATGCCCCGGGGAGGTTCGGTGGGTTCGCAAGCGCAATCCGTTGGTGAATCACTTCAATGCGCCAGCCGGAATGGGTGTGGTGCTGAAAAAAATACAGCCTGGTACCTGGCACGCCATCAATCCAGACAATATCAGGCTGGTTCATTGCGCACCGTTATGAACTCCTGAAAATATGATCAGTTGTCCTCAAAAAAAAGTAAGGTTCTTTACAATTCCCGTTGATAAAAATGTCTAAAAATGCGAAAAATTAAGTCAGGTCATAAACTGTGATCTTTGATTTTTTTGCGACGCGGCCGTGGCGGGAACCACGGAACTGGTCCAATTCTGCGAATGCGGTTTTCCTCCTTTCTTCCGTATTCGGGTTCCTCAGTTTTGGAGCAGTCCAGACGACTCGGTGTCAAATCCGGGCGTCGCACTTTTTCAACGTCATTATTTTTCCAGACCTGAACGCGCATCAGATGATCGAATCCGTGCTCATCGTCCCATCGAAACATCTGGCTTTCCAGTCTGCCGGATTCCATCAACTTTACATTGTTTCGGTCTATTGTGCGGGCAGGCCTTTGTGTCTGCCTGTTTTTGTATCTGCGCCGGACGTTGAATCCATTGGCAGGCGGGCGATGTGAGTTAAAGTCCCCGGTAATTCTGGGCCGAGAACACTTTGCCACTTTCGAGAACATCAGTAATGACGGGCACCAGCGCGCCAGGCAATACTGTCTCCACCGAAAACATGCCGTCGGGGCCGCCCAGATCCGTGCGCAGCCAGCCGGGATCCATGGCATGAATGTGTACGCCGGTATCTTTCAGTTGTGCAGACAAATCAAACACATATTTGTCAATGGCCGCTTTGGACGACCCGTATGGCGTCAGTTGAGGGATGTCCGGAATCCCGCTCGTCGTCAGGATGATACGGCCAAATCCCTTTTTTATCATCGGTGGAATGAGACCGCTGCACAGCGTGACCATTGAAAAGAAGTTCACCTGAAACGTGTTTTCCCATTCCGCCTGACTGATAGCCCACACCTCTTTCCACTGATTTTGAATCCCATGATTTCCATACAGAATATCGATGCCACCACAGACGGCGAGCGTCTGAGCCACCACGTCTTTGGCACCCTGTTCGGTATCGAATTTGCCGTAAACGGATTTGGCTTCAATTGCATATGACTCAAGCAGCGACAGGGTTTGGGCAGTGTTGCCTTTTTCACGGCCGTGGAGCACGATATTTACGCCCCGTTGGGCGAGGCCAATGGCAATCTGTTGCCCAATTCCACGACTGGAACCGGTGACAAGCGCCCATTTTCCCCCAATATCAACGTTCATGATTCATTCCTCTCCGCCGCTGCTGGACCAACTTTCGCGGTAAACAATTTCAGCCAGCGGCAATCTTCGTTTTTCCTGCGGCTCTGTAGTGGGATAACCCAGCGTAAGCAGCTCAACCACTTCGATGTCATCGGGAATATTCAGTATCGCGCGGACCTCATCGGTAAAAAAGGCGCCAATCCAGCAGGTGCCAAGCCCCAGCGCCGTGGCCGCCAGGGTCATATGATCAATCGCGATGGTGACATCGATGGGATAACAGAGCTGTCCGCAACTCATCACATGGTGATCGGTCTTTGCCGCACACGCAATCACCACGGGCGCTTCGCCAACGAACGTTTGATTCTTCGCCGCCTTTGCCAGTTCCCTTCGTGTGTCTTTATCGGTTACCACGACGAAACGCCATTCCTGGCGATTATTGGCGGAGGGCGCCAGACGCGCTGCGTTAAGCACTGCATCCAGCTTTTCAGGCTCCACCGGCGTCTTTTGATAACTGCGAACACTGTGACGCATTTTTATAGCTTCAAATACATCCATATGTACCTCTTAAGTAAACACGGTATCGATCTTTTTTGGCCTCAAGTGCGTCCATGGGGACCTCCTGAAAAAGAGTTATGGTTCAGCGGTCCTCGGATTCCATCACTCTGGAGATGATCGGAACGCTTTGCTGATTTTTTTCGGCCCGTTTGGATACAAGCCACGTGGCAAAAAATCCAATGCCAAGACCAATCAACGCGCCGAGAACCGCGGCGGCGTCACTGCTGAACCCAAGTTGCGGGGCGAACATATTTCCCATCAGCGCAAACAGTATCAGGTTGACCGCGGGCAGCAGATAAAGAATGGCAGACGCTTTTATAACGGCCGCCTCGCTAATGGTAAGGCGCACGGTGTCGCCGACTTTTGCGCCAATGGGATTATACAGTTCCAGAAAAAAATCCTTTGTCTGCCCCCCCAGCGCCTGGCATGCCCCTTTGGCGGCACAGGCGCCGCAAGCCTCTGAACGTTTAACAACAACCTGGACAAGGTCTTCGGAAATAATTTTTGTGACAGTGGCGGTCTCGTGACATTCATTGGGCATGCGGGCAGTGTATCCGGACCACCCAAAAAAGACAGATTTAATTCAATTTGTTGCCGATCTGTAACAGGCGAATCTTTGTGTGAGCGAAAGAAATGCGATGCGAAACAAGTAAACTGAATATCGTTGTTTAAAATTCGAAACTTTTTCCATATTTTGCGATTACTATAATTGTAAACAGCAAAATCCGCGCTATATTTGATATTGTGTATTTTCTCTTCTGTTGACTTATTGCACTTTTTTTTCAGCCAGATTGACCGGGGGTATTTTTGAGCAAGGAAAAAGCCACAGTTCTGATAGTTGACGACGATCTCCACAATTGCGAGATATTTCATGCCTATTTAAACAAGGCCGGCTTTGATTCGCATTTTGTTTCCAGCGCAATTGAAGGCTTGAAAGCGACCCGGGAACTGAAACCTCAACTGATTCTGCTTGACGTTAAGATGCCCCAGATGGATGGGTTTGAAATGTGTGTCGAGCTGAAAAAGGATGCAGAAACCCGGGATATACCAGTGATTTTTCTGACCGGACTCACTGACACCAAAACCATGGCCAAGGCATTCGAAGTTGGGGCTGTGGATTATATCGCCAAACCGGTCAGGCGGGTGGAGCTGGTGGCCCGCGTGACCAACCACGTGGAGATGTACCGCTACAAGCATCATCTTGAAGAACTGGTCGCCCAACGGACCACCGAGCTGAAGATGCATCGCGACCAGCTCGAGGCCGTTATTGTCGACAATATTGTGAACGCGATTCCTTCGGTGCTTATCAGCATTGACTCCGAATGTCTGATTACAAAATGGAATAGACAGGCTGAACAAAAAACCGGGATCTGTGCGAACGAGGTCATCGGAAAAAAACTGGAAGAGGCTTTGCCCTGGTTTTCCAGACATATCGACAGCATCAAAGGTGCCATTAAGGAACAGCGACTGTTTCGAGGGCGCGCCGAACAAGTCAAACAGGAGATACCGGAATATCGGGACGTAATCGTATATCCGTTACGCGCCGATGCGTCGGGCGGAGCGGTAATTAAAATCGATTCGGTTACCGATTCAGGGGAGTCCGAGGATATTCCGTTCTCCTGAACCTGTTCACCATTGTACCTGCGAACCCGTGTTGGATTGGCGGATGACCCGATGACATCCGCGCCTTACCTTTTTGCGTCCCGTTCATATTGCAAAGGTTCATTTTTCCGTTCATTGCTGAATTAAATATGGGAACGCGGCGTATTTTAGTGGTATGGTCTACTCTTCAAAAAGAATGCTCAAAAAAATGCCGAAGGAGGCGCTTCGATGAAAAACGTTGGGATGAAAAAATTTACGATGATAATCCTTGCGAGTCTGTGCACGGCCATGTCATCAGTGGCTGGCGCGGATTCGCTGAAACTGTCAGCGGAATGTACCTGGCACGCCTCGGTGGGGTGCTATGCCAGCTGTGACCGTCTGACATTTTACACGGAATGTGACGCCGAAATGAAAGCCGCATGCGATATCAGCAACTGCAACGCCAGTCTGGATGTGGCCTGTCAGGGGTCGTGTGAGGCGGAGTGTACTGCAACCCAGTGCAGTCTTGATCCGGGTTCGTTTACCTGTGAGGGCTATTGCAGTGCGGACTGCAGTGCCTCATGTGAAGGTGAATGCTCGGCCAGCTGCGAGGCGGACTGCGCGGGCGCCGGCGATAAAATCAGTTGCGAGTCCAATTGTAAGGCCGGTTGCAGTGCCAGTTGCAGCGCCAGCTGCAGTGGCGAATGCAGTGGTAACTGTGAAGGAACACCACCTGAATTGGACTGCGAAGGGGGATGCCAGGCATCCTGTGAAGGCAGCTGCCAGGCAAAGGCGGATATTGGCTGTCAGCTCGACTGTGAGTCCGATGCTTATCTGGCTTGCGAGTCACGGTTTCAGGGCAGTTGCGAGGCGTATTGCGATGGGGACGGATACCTCGAATGCAACGGCGAGTATGTGGACCAGAGCCGGTTTAAAACAGCCATGAAAAGCGCCTTTGAATCGGCGGTGGATTGGGTGCAGGCCCATTTTGCGGCGACATACAGCTACGACGGCGAAAGCTGGTGTGATGAGGATGGCTGCCACGCGGAGGCTGAATTTCATGGCGAAGTCCATACGACCTGCAGCCAGGCTGCCCCAGGCGCCCGCACCACCCATCGTGAGGGGGGACTTTTCTCTCTGCTTTTCTGATCTAACCAACCGCTGACCCGCTTGTTATTGGCGACGCTGCCGTTTTTGCAACAGTGAAGCGGGGACCTACTCCAAATCCGGGATATAGCTTTCGATGCATTCAATGCTGGTGGTGATGTGAAAGTTCGACGCGTTGGTGTGTCGCTCTGCATGGAAGATGTCCATAGTGTATTCCTGTCCCACAGTGAGGCCCAGCGTATCGAGGTTTACCTGTCCGCTGGTCTGGGGATGCAGACCGCCCAGGTCCATCGCAAGGGTGCCATTGATGAACATCCACAAATCGTCATCACCGGTAAAGGCGAAGGTTTCACCGCCCCGGTAAACAAATTTCATATGCACCTCAGTGGTGAAATGAAAATTGTGATCGTTGCCCTGATTGCCAAAGCTGGTGGGTTCATCATCCAGGGGGAAAAAAGCATTGCTGCTGTATTCGTACATGCCGTCTCCCAGACTGGTCAGTTCAATCTGTTCAGTGAACGCCATATTCACCCCGTCGATGGTCTGGTACCACTGTGCAAAGCTTTCCGCGCTGGTGATCTGTTGATCGTAGGGGCCGTTTTCACCGGTGCCGGCGAATACGGGTTTGAGATTGGCATCCAGTGTTTGGGCCACCAGTCCGGGGGTCTCGGCGCTGCCGCTGTACGTTTCGAAATCAACATGGTCGCTTTTAAAATCGCGGATAGTGGCCACAATGTGGCTTTCGCAATCATCGGGGTCAC
>JAFGWT010000451.1 GCA_016937015.1 Deltaproteobacteria bacterium
AAGCTGCAAAATATGGTAAACGGCTATTTACTTGCTCAACAGGCAGGACTGTCCTGAATGCGAAAGAGATGTGATCAAGAGACAGTTCCGCGAAGGGGGCACGACCATTTGATGGGGGGATTTTCGACACGTCATTTCCAATAACCCCCGCAGCATTCGCATTCATCAAAACCCCCACCGCATCCCGAAACGCCACCCCATTTGCCCGCATCACCCAGTCAATGGACGACCCGCCAGCCTGACATGCCCCGAGACAATGCCACAGATTCTTTACTGGACTATCCGGGGTTGTCTGAGGACGACCACAGGTCGATGACCAAAAATTTTTCAAAAGCGCTGCTGGAAGTTACCGATGTTACCGCATGTACCAAAGTATCACTGACAACAACATCCATGGGCCCCCAAGGAAACCTGCCGC
Organism: Deltaproteobacteria bacterium; assembly: GCA_016937015.1. Classification (GTDB taxonomy): domain Bacteria; phylum Myxococcota_A; class Polyangia; order JAAYKL01; family JAAYKL01; genus JAFGXQ01. The sequence goes on from JAFGWT010000451.1 coordinate 419, forward strand.
GTGCACTGGCAGTGTGGTGGCTTTGTTATGGATACCGCGCTTCGAATGTGGAAATATCGAAAGTGCTGAAAATGAGCGAATCAGCTGTAGCCAAAACCCTCGCCCGATTCAAAGGCAAAGGGTCACGCTATCAAACACAGCAAATATGGGACTGGGTAGACCAACTCAAATCAAAAGGCAAGTAGGAGTGTCCAACCCCGTATATGGCAATTTTCATATCTGTTTTCTGCTGCAATTGTGGCCCCGATAGTGATAAATTGACTGGCATGGGAACCAAAACAACCGAAACATCAACAGTTGGGCCGATTGCCACCCCCCATCGCCTGTGCCGGAAATGCGCCTGATGAAAATTCGACCCCTTTTCAATATGGGGCTGATTTGTCTGATTTTGGTGGCCGCGGCAGGTATGGGTGCCTGCGGCACCGGCCGAGGGAATCCGGGCACAGACTCGGACTCAGACTCGGGCTCAGAATCGGGCTCAGACTCGGGCTCAGACTTGGACTCAGACTCAGATTCAGACTCAGATTCAGATTCAGATTCAGATTCAGATTCAGATTCAGACTCAGACGCAGACGCAAACTCAACGCCCCCCAATAATACGGACAGCGACAGTGCGCAGACCGATGCGCGGGATACCGTGCCTGCAGACAGCGAGACAGGCGACACAGGTACACAAGGCATTGCGGACACCACTGACACCAACGCCGATACCATCACCGACGCCCCCCGCGATACCCATGATTCAGATAGCGCCCGTGACAGCGGGTATCCGGATTCGGATACGCTGGACACCCATACTGAACTATCCAGCGATGACGATACCGAACTGAACGACACCGCGCCTGGCGTTGATGAAATCATTGAGGCGATGATGCTGGCCAATTCGTATTTCATGCGCAAATGGCCCAATCCCGGCGCCGACATCGTCACCGACAAAGTCCGCCCCAGCAACCTGTGGACCCGTGCCGTTTATTATGAAGGCCTCATGGCGCTGCACCGCATATCACCGCAACCGGAATACCTCGATTATGCGCTGGACTGGGCGGACAGCAACAACTGGAACGTGGCCTACCAGAACCCCAGCAGCCGCGACGCCGACCATCAGTGCTGCGGTCAGACATACCTTGATTTGCTCGAATTCTCACCCCAACGCGCCTTTATCGATAACATCACAGCCTGCATCGACAACGTTGTGGCCAGCACCGTCAGTGACGACTGGTGGTGGATTGACGCCATTCAGATGGCCATGCCCATTTACGCCAGACTGGGCGTGCTCAATAATGACACCGCGTATTTTGACAAAATGGATGCCCTGTATACCCACACCCGCAATATCGAGGGCGGCGGACTCTTTAACGAAACAGATGGCCTGTGGTGGCGGGATGCGGATTTCGTGCCCCCTCACACGACCCCCAATGGCGAACACGAATACTGGGCGAGAGGCAATGGGTGGGTGTATGCGGCCCTGACGCGGGTGTTGGACGTGCTTCCCGGCGATGCGCCGCAAAGAGAGGGGTACGTGGCGGACTTTCTTGTCATGAGCGACGCCCTTTTAAAGGTGCGCCGCAGCGATGGCTTCTGGAACGTGAGCCTTCACGACGCAGGCGATTTCGGCGGCCGGGAACTCACAGGCACCGCACTGTTCGTGTATGGCATGGCCTTTGGCGTCCGCACCGGGCTGCTCGACGCCGCCGTGTATCGGCCAATTGTGATGACATCCTGGAACGCGCTGGTACAAGGGTGTCTTCACGACGACGGCTTTCTGGGATATGTGCAGGGCACCGGCAAACAGCCGTCTGACGGACAACCCGTCACTTACAGCAGTGTTCCCAATTTTGAAGACTACGGTCTCGGCTGCTTCCTTCTCGCCGGCAGTGAAACCGCGCGCCTGATTGCAGCGCAGAAATAGTGGTCAGGCGCCGGATGAACAGTATCACGGAAATCAGGTGTACAAAGTGCCACGGGAATGCGGGTGTTGGCGTAAAAGACCTCAAGAGGGGAAGCCTCCCCTGCCCTTTTTGCGGCACGGTTATCATTCTGCCACACTTGCCGCTGTATGTGTACAATGCATCCAGGGTGCAGGCCAGCGTTGTTCGCTTCGAGGACCGGTGGCACATCAGACTCTCCCATACAGGCGGCCCGCCTCAGCATCCCACACACAATGCCGATGACATTGAGGTCGCAACCCAAATCGTTAAGGGCACGCGGGTGCGCACCATCAAATACAACGGCAAATATACCCAAACGCGCCGCGAGCACATCTATGTGTATCGCGCCGACAAAAGCGACGGCGAAACCCTTGCTGTCACCATTGAGCCAGGGGACAATCGCCCGATTCGCATTCCCGTTGACAGCGATGCAAAGGAGCGATGGCTCTGCAATGCGCTTCGGTATATTTTAAACGAGCTGGATGACAGAAATGATGAAACCGCGCAACACTGCAGCAACTGCGATGCCATTCTCCACGGCGCTGCGAGTGCCGCGCCCATTGTCAACTGCCCGTTTTGTGACACCGCATTTGTTACACACGCGGCAGAGGCAAAACCGCGTCGTATCAATTTGCCCGACGTACAGCCGTCCAATCGGCCCCTGTCAACGGATGTCACAGTCGCTGCAGACGCCAGTGAACACCGCTGGCAAATCAGGCCAGCCGCGTTCAGATGGCTGGCTATGGGATTGTTTACAGCCATATTCCGTGCCAGCGTTTCAGTGCAGCTTTTTTTTATTGCGCTTGTGGCCACGTCAAATCTTCCTCCTGGTATAGCACCAGTGCTGCTGCTCATTCAGGTGCCACTTCTGGTTCTGGACATTGGCCGGTACGTGGGAAAAGCCATTCATCTGTTTAATCAGCTTCATCATGCAAAGTGGCTGCTGCGTATCTCAGATAACGCCATATCAGTAAAACACACGTATCGCGGCCGCACCGAAACCGATCCGACGATTTATCTGTCGCAGCTTGAACACATATATTTCACGCGAAATGAGTCACCGTTCATTCATCTCATTGCCCGGTCCCCCGCAGAGGAAATATGCATGCCGTTTTATCTGGGAGAGACAGATAGCAGCGTGATGCAGTACCAGATTGTCAACGCCATGAAGCAACACCTCCCCGCAGCCGGACGGGAATGCGAACCGTAAGCGACACGCCGATTTATTTGCCAAAGGCCCCCGTATAAACCGCCACGGCAACAGGTCAGACGTTTCTAAACAGAAACGAATTGAAGTTGCACCACATCACGAATACGAGACAACGTCATTGCCGCCAAAGCGGAAATCCAGAAAGAACAAACAGGATCTCCGCATGCGAGGCTATCGCAAAAAGCTGTTTTCGCAACATGAAAAGCAAAATCCGTCGTCCCCGCGTAGGCGGGGACCCAGTAAATGCACTTTCGCGACACCCGCATGCGCCTCATGATTCTACACAAGTATTGCTTGACTTCCTGGGCGCACCGTCATTGCCGCGCAGGCCTCATGATTCTACACAAGTATT
>JAFGWT010000452.1 GCA_016937015.1 Deltaproteobacteria bacterium
CTGGAACGCGCTCAGATCACGCGGCCGCCTCAATACTCACATAATCCTGTTCCATCATTTCATTCCAAAAGGATTCAAGCCTGTCATTCTGATACAGGCTGCGTAGCGTCAATACGGAGTTTACGCCTGTGGAATGCCACCTTTGACCGCATCGTTTGGTTCGAATCATTAAGCTGAAGGGTAAGCTGAAGGGGACGGATCTCGACTTCTCGATTAATCACAGGATTATCCGAGCATAAACCGAATCGTCTTAACAGTAACTCGCACGAAAATCGCAGTTTGTCGAGAAGTCGAGAACCCAACTGTTTTCACGAACGGAGAACCCTCACCCCTGGCCCCTCTCCCAACTTTGGGCGAGGGGGGGATAGTACTGGCGGGATTGGAACAGGGGCCATAATCCCCACCCCTGTAAAAAATTTGAAACTTTTTTTCGAGCGAATCGAGCGGGCAGATAGCTGCGCTTAAGAGCTGGAGATGCCGCAAAAGTGTTGAAATTCGTCGATGGCAAAATTCTGATCACGTGGAGAAGCAGGCATAATGTGAACCCGGACGCATCGGTGCATTATCGTCCGAGGCAGCAGTATGCGCACCACAAATAATTGCTGTTATTGCAACGGGAACCGCGCTAAACTGAAGACTCCCCAAACTGGAGGGTTCTATGAAAAACAGATTATTGTGCGTGCTGGTACTCCTTTGTACGGTGCCTGCTTTGTCATGTGCTCAACATTCTTCAACCGACGCCGCTATTGACACATCAACAACTGACGGAGAGGACAAAATAAACCAATCTTCAACAGATGATTCAGCGAATTTCGACTCCGAACCGAAACAGATCGATTCATTGGAAACTGACACAATTGAAGAAGACGAACACACAACGGACACAGTTGATAGAGACAGCTCGACACATGCGAACGACAAGTGGGATACCGTTACCAACATGGACACCGATATGGACACGGCGACCATGGGGACAGATAACGGAGATGGGAGTGACCACCTGTCACCCGATACCGTCGCAACGCCGGATACGTCTACCGATTCACAGACAGATACTGTCACCGCTTTAGACTCAGACGCGGATACCGTTTTTACCGATACCAACCAGACCGACAACAGCTGCGCCGACATCACCTGCAATCATGGCGCCTGTGAAAATACGGGCGATCGTTTTAAGTGTACCTGTGATCTGGGGTGGCAAGGGGATGCATGCGATTATCCAGTGACCGATTGTCGATTCCATGTCAATGTCGATGCCGATACCGACAAAGCGGATGGCTTAAGCTGGGCCACAGCGTTTGCCACAATTCAGCCCGCGGTGGACGCCGCCCAAATACAAATGGCAGACAGCTCCAGCTCGTCCTGTGAGGTATGGGTGTCCAAAGGCCGCTACTATATATTTGATGTGGATAGAGAAGATCACATTGCATTGGCGGAAGGTGTCCACCTGCACGGCGGATTTGCGGGAAACGAAACACAGCTTTCTGACCGAGACATCCCCGCAAATGAAACGATTATTGACGGACGCGATATGGCTGACAGCACTATGGGCGTCAACAATCTGGTGGTGCCAGCTGGCAACAATGTCATCAGCGGTCTGACCTTCACTAAGATATTTTTTGACTACAGAAGCGGCAGCGCAATCCTGGCCGAAAACATCGAACTGGAAATCAAATCCTGTCGCTTTAAGGAGTTTAATGCCAGTTCAATGCTGCGACTGCGCAACAGCATTGTGCGTATTGAAGATTCGATATTCAGCGACAATGATGCTTACGCCAGCGGCGGCGCCATTCAGGCCACCGATTCCGATGTAACTATTGTCAGCTGCGAATTTCGAAACAATACCGCATTTTCCGGGGGGGGCGCCATTTACGCCACAGGTTTCGGCGTTAATACATTTACACGCATTACCGTGAAGGATTCTCTGTTCGAAAACAACTCATCTTTGGGTCAGGGTTTTGGCGAAGGCGGCGCTATCAATTTATCCGTCATGAGTCTGACCGTGGAAAACAGCCGGTTTGTCAATAACACCGCCAATATGGGAGGCGCTATCTATATTGATGGCAGGGGCACTTCTGATATCACAAACACCGTCTTTTCGGGTAACCAGGTCAACAGGGAAGGCGCAATCATATACATCCGGGATGATCACCGGCTTACCCTCAACCATTGCTCGACAGCAAACAACAACGTCACCGATTACTATTCAAGTGTTAATTTCCCCGCCGCGCTCTACATGCTCTTTGATGCCGAAGTTGACATCCGAAATAGTATTTTTTGGAACCCTTCCCAAACAGAAATTACGAGTGAACAGGCCCCAAAAATCGAAGTTACATACTCCATTGTAAAAAATGGTTACGAAGGTGATGTTGTAATTGCCGAAGATCCACAGTTCGCAGACGACACCTCAAATGAGCTTCACTTAAAAGTGACCTCTCCAGCGATTGACGCGGGCAACAGTGACGGTTCTCCGGCGACGGATGTTACAGGCGCACCAAGAAAAGATGTGCCCGATGTCATGGACAGCGGTATCGGCGACATCCCATTTGTGGATATTGGCGCCTATGAATACCAGCCGTTGTGAAAAATGGAAAAACAACTTATGACATACACAACGCTGACCCCATTTTTTTGTTTCGTGTTTATCGTTTTATTCATTGGATGCAGTCAGCACACTGGTGCAACGAAGCGTGATACTGATAGCCTGACAACCGGCATCACAGATGACAGCGCAACTGAGCCTGTTTCAGTGAGTACCGCAGACACGACTGATGTACCAGATACCGCTGATTTAAAGAAGGATAGCGGGGATGCCGATACCCAGAGTGAAGCAACCGACTCGGGCAATAATATTGACAGTGAATCAGGCTCAGAGCATCGCTTTGATAGTGACACAGACAGCGGGGATGACGGGGACACAACCGCGGGGAGTGACAGTGATACTTCTCCCGATACCGCATCAGCAGCAGATACAACTGACAGTATCGATACGGTAAGTGAGACCGTTGACCCCTGCGCTGCCGGCTACTGGGATCACGATGACGATTCAACCACGAACTGTGTCCCCTTAACCAATGAGAGATACACGAGTCCTGTGATGGGTTTACTCTTTACATGCGCGCTTCGCGAATCTGACCAAAACGCCCAGTGCTGGGGCAAACGCTTCGAAGACTATTTGTCGCCACCAGCGGGCGTTCCGCTGTCATCGCTGGTTGCCGGCGGATATCACGCATGCGGCATTCGCGCCGACAACAGCAAAGCGGTGTGTTTTTTTGACAATTTCTATGGGCAATCCGATCCGCCATCGGATGTGGCATTTTCAATACTGGCCGCCGGGGTATTTCAAACATGTGGCATCCGAGCTGATGATGGCACGGTGCTGTGCTGGGGCCAAAACGACTTTGGCCAGCTTGATAACATTCCCACAGATATTTCTTTTTCGACGCTGGTATCCGGCGATTTTCATTTCTGCGGCATTCGCAAAGAAGATGGCGAGGCACAATGCTGGGGACAGGACAGCGCCGCCGTTTCCGATACGCCCACTGGCGTGAAATTTACAAGTCTGACCGCCGATGGATACCATTCCTGCGGCGTTCGGCAGTCGGACAGCATCATTCAGTGCTGGGGGGAGGAAACAGACGGAATGCTTAAGCCGCCAAGGGATATCGCGTTTGTTGAAGTGCACACCGCATCTGGCTTTACCTGCGGAAAAAGAGAATTGGAGAGTCCTGTCGAGTGCTGGGGATATCCGACAAATGGACAATTGGATGTCCCCGCCGACGCCGACTACGCCTCATGGAATGTGGGACACGGCCACGGTTGCGGTGTTCGTCGCAGTGACGGACAAATTGAATGTTGGGGGAACAACGAAGGCGGGCAGCTGGAGGCCCCCAATGGTGGCGCATATATTCAGATAAGCGCAACGGCCAGCCATGCCTGCGCCATTCGCGTTGAAGACAATTCTGTGCATTGCTTCGGCAGCAACACAAAAGGACAAACCGTGCCACCGGATGATGGACCGTATTTGGCTGTGACCACCGGATCCACCTTTAGTTGCGCTATACGCGCAGCAGACCACACCGCGGTATGCTGGGGGGATGCCTATGCCCCGGAAGGCGTTCAGTTTTCAGCACTCGCAGCGGGATACAACCACACCTGTGGCATTCGTCTTGAAGATTCAACGGTCCAGTGCTGGGGCAGAACCACAGATGGGCGAACTCTCGCTCCAGAGGGCATTCCATTTACTCAGATTGTTGCCGGCAGCAGGCACACCTGCGGACTCCGTATGTCGGATAGCATCGCCCAATGCTGGGGCTACGATAAGAATGGTGAATCCACCGCTCCTGAGGACGTGGTTTTCAGTTCTATTTCCGCCGGCGGTTTTCATACTTGCGGGATACGGGAGAATTCAGGGGAAGTTCTGTGCTGGGGGCAGAACACCTCCGGTCAACTGGATGCCCCAATGGGCGTCGCATTTTCAAAACTGGACGCCGGCCCGGGGGGTAGCTGCGGCATCCGCAAAAATGACAGGCATCTTGAGTGCTGGGGAGACGACATCTATCTGTCGTCCAACGGCGCTCCCGAAGAATTCCAGTTTAAAGAATTGGCTGTCGCAAGCACATTTAACTGCGGCATACGCGACCCGGATAGCTCCATGTACTGCTATGGACAAATCGTCGTTAATCAGTTTTAAAAATTCAAAGCATTGGTGTGCAAAAGCGCACAAGATCCAGACCCATAAAGCGCACAGGGACGGTCTTAAATAAGCGCACAGGACCGACACAAGCGCACAGAAAAAGCACACAGGGACTAGCGCACAGGGACGGTCTTAAAAAGTGATCCTTGAGAAGTAAATCAGTGCTGAAAAAGTACACTTCGAGATATCTTTCTGCGATCTGATGTGC
>JAFGWT010000453.1 GCA_016937015.1 Deltaproteobacteria bacterium
AAAAACTTGTGTAGAATCATGAGGCCTTCGCGGGTATGACGAACAGTATTTCCTCTTAACCCGAGCTCTGAGAGCGTTCCAGACCCCTGCCTTAAACCAGACATTGCGTTAAAAAAATATTCAAAAAACGTCCAAAAAGCTTTGCGCTTTGCGCCCAACCTGGCAGACTGCTTTAGCGGGGCAATGCAAGGGAGCTACTATGCGAATCCAGACAATTTGTGCGTGTGTCATACTGATGACGGGACTCATGGGTTGCGATGACGACTCGTATGACACATCGGATGCAGGTGCCGACAATGATACCGCTGCAATAAACACCGATGACACGCCACTGGTTGATTCGGAAAACCTCGCAGATTCACGCAGCCCTGGCTGTGGACTGGATACACCACTGAGCAGCGGCAACTACAGCGAAAATATCAACGGTATTGCTCGCACATGGATGCTTGACGTGCCTCCGGATTATAATCCCAATAAACTGTATCGGCTGATATTTGTATGGCATCCCCTGATGGGCAGTGCCAGCCAGGTGGCCGGCGGTGATTACAATGGGCTCAAATCCCTCTCCGCCGGCAGCACCGTTTTTGTCGCTGCAGATGGACTGCAGGGACGCAACAGTGAAGCGGCGGGGACCGGATGGTGGAACGTGGACGGCAGTGACATGGCGCTCTTTGAAACCATGCTTCATCGGGTAAATACTGGTCTGTGCATCGACCAGGAACGCGTTTTTTCTACGGGATTCAGCTTTGGGGGCATGATGTCATATACCATTGGGTATGAGTTTAATGTGTTCCGCGCAGTGGCGCCCTGTTCCGGCGATATGGAAGTCATTCCTTACAATATCCATTTCAGCAACCCGCTCCCAATTATGGCATTTCACGGGGACGCAGATCCTGTGGTCAGCCTCGATAGGGGCGTTATTGCGTGGGACAACTATCTGGCGCGAAACAATTGCAGCCCCATGACCGCTCCGGTTTCTCCGAGTCCGTGTGTGGAATATCCGGGATGTGATGTACCAACGATCTGGTGTCAGTTTGAAGGCGGCCATGCGCCAATGACCGGTTCTCCACAGGCTATCTGGGATTTCTTCTCACAGTTTTAGTGTGGGTCATCTGAACACTTTGGGCAGCCAGTGCGACAGCAGAAAAGTGGGTCACGAATACCCCTTCGCTGGGTGGATTTTCGTTGAACTGCCGCCGATTTCGCCTGGAGAAACGGTGGTCCCGCAAAAAAAGTCGCGGATTGGTTGACGGGGTGACGTCCCTGATTGAAAATGAGAGATAAATGACTATACTGTAGGTGACTTCCATACAAAAAACTGGCGGTTCGATCTGACAGATTTCAACCGCTCCGAGGTGGAGCAGCCAGGTTCAGAAAGTTGTAATAATCAAAGCGCACGCATCTAACCCATTGGGTTGATAACTGCCTCTAATCAGGAATAATCGATGAAATCCACGGAACGCATTAAAACAGATTTACGGCACGTGATAGTGTTCATCTTTTTGGGTAGCGTGTTTTGCACGGCTTGTCTTGGAGACCTGAATCTGGATGAAAAAGACAATACGGATAACGAGACCCTGTCCGACGGAGATGCGGACAGTGACAGCGATGCGGATACTGATTCGGATGCGGACAGCGATGCCGACTCCGATGCTGATACAGACACTGACACAGACAGTGATTCAGACGGTGACTCAGACAGCGACAGCGATTCGGATACTGACAGCGATGCCGATTCCGATTCCGATACTGACAGTGACAGCGATGCGGATTCGGACACCGATTCAGGCGCTGACTCCTCCCACATCCTTTTAGACTCAGCATCCTCCACAACTGATGAGACGGATACCGACAGCGACACCATCGTTTCGGATTCCTCGGGCACTGATATCGAAGATACCGGATTCGAAGATACCGAACCGGTATATCTGGAACCCTATTTTATCGCGGGAGACTGGCATGGTCGGGGATGGACTTCTGTTGGCGCTGTTGAAGGGGGAACGATAAATGCGCTCAATGGCGACTACGACTTCTCCACCGACAGCGTATGTGTGCAGGGGACGCTCATCGCCGATTATTCATCTCTGGGTGTGATAGGAATGAATCTGGCGCAGGAGCGGGGCGAAGATTCGGGTATCTGGGTGCCGGGCGACAACTATGGCGGGGTACATGTGTCATTGTCGCAGCCGGGCAATAATCTCATGCGAATGGAGCTGAATACTGCGGACGGTACAATTTTTTGCGCTGAAGTTGCAAATGGAGAAAATTTGCTTTTCTGGTACATGTTTTCCGTGGAGTGCTGGGGGAGCACCGGTTCGGTATTTTATCCGTCGCTGGGTATAAAGAGCATTCAGATTTATGCAGCGGGCGATGCTGCGACGCCACTTACGTTTGACTACTGCGTTGATGAGCTGTACCCGTTAACCACTGCCCAGCTATGCGACGCCGGTTGTTTCATTGAAAATACCTGCTATGGTAACGGTGCGCCCAATCCCGACAATCCGTGTATGGAATGCAACCGGGCACTGAATCCGGAAGAGTGGTCGGAAAAATCCGATGGCGCGCCATGTAACGATGGCCTGTTCTGCACCGAAGCCGAATCCTGTAAAAATGGCACGTGCGCCGGGGGCACCAATCGGGAATGTGATGACACGGTCGCATGCAATGGCGTCGAATTTTGTGATGAGGCACAGGATACCTGTGGCACCACTGAACCAGAGGGGTGTTACATTGGCACCACTTGTTTTAACCCGGATTCTCCCAATCCCATTAATCAGTGTCAGTATTGCAATCCGTTTTCGAATCCAAGAGGCTGGACCAACCGGAACAACGGAACCGGCTGCGAAGACGGTCTTTACTGCACTGTAAGTGACACGTGCGAAGACGGTCTTTGCACCGCCGGGAATCCACGGAACTGCAGCGATGGCGACACCTGCAATGGTACGGAAACATGCAGCAACGTGGCCACAGACTGCATGCCGGCATCACCTATTGGCTGTAAAATGGGTAACGACTGCATCCTGGATGGAGAGACCAACACCTCGAATGTCTGTCAGGTTTGTGATGTGGCAGTGAGTACATCTGACTGGACTGGGAATGATGGCACGTCGTGCAACGATCACAACGCCTGCACCATTAGCGACAAATGCAGCGGTGAAACCTGCTCGGGGGCGGTCGTTGATTGCGACGACGGAAATGACTGCAACGGCGAGGAAACCTGTGAACCCGCAACCGGTTGCATTGCCGGCACGCCAGTGGGGTGCACCATTGGCGAGACGTGCGGCGATGAAGGGAT
>JAFGWT010000454.1 GCA_016937015.1 Deltaproteobacteria bacterium
ATATTTTGATTGAATGCGCCTGTTTCAATCCGTCCAGTGTGCGTCGCACATCAAAAAAACTGAAGCTGTCCAGTGAGTCTTCGTATCGATTTGAGAGGGGTGTGGATCCCAATCACGAGCCGGCGGTGCTGGCGGCGGCAAATGCGATGGTCTGTGAACTGGCGGGTGGTGCGGCTCTGAAAGGCATTGTGGATTGCTACCCCACACCGGTAAAGCCGATTGAAGTCCTGTTTCGGCCCGCCCGATATTCGCAGATAATGGGGCATACGGTTGCTTCGGATGAAATGGTGCGGTTGCTCGAAGGGCTTGGCGCGCGTGTGACCCCCGATGGTGACAATTATCTTGTGGCGATTCCCACTCATCGTCCCGATATGGAGCGGGAAATTGATTTGATAGAAGAAGTGGCGCGATTGTCGGGCATGAATCAGATTGAGGCGAAGTTGCCACAGATTCAGTGTCAGATTCCACAGCGCGCCGGGTTTGAAAATTCGAAGCGGGCCAAAGAGGTACTGTCGTCCATGGGATTGATGGAATCCATCACGTATTCTTTTGTCCCCAAACAGATGCTGGTATCTCTGGGACGGGGGGAGAAGGCGATGGAAGTGGCCAATCCGCTGAATGCGCAACGGGCCACCATGCGCACCACGCTGTTTGCGGGATTGCTTGAAAATCTGAAGCGCACCCGCTCCCGTTATATGGACAGCTTTGCGCAGTTTGAAGTGGCCAAAACCTATCACCCCGAGGGCGAGACCCTGCCCAGTGAAGTGGTGCGGGTTGCCGCTGTATTGGATGGTGAGGCCGTTTGCTGGGTGAATGAACCCGGGCGTCGGTATGATTTTTTTGATGCGAAGGGGATTGTTAGCCGCTTTTGTGAGCAGATGACTGGGCAGGCGCCCGTGTTTACCATAAAAGAGGATGATCCATCCATGCACCCCAAACGCTGTCTGGACGTGGCGGTAAACGGGGGCAGCGTCGGTGTGATGGGGGAACTTCATCCCGCAGTCCTCAAGTCGCTCAAGCTGGCCCGGGGCGCGGTTGGATTTGAACTTGACCTTGCACTGCTGTGCGCGGGGAAAAAGACATCCGTCGCTGTGCCCCTAAGTGAGTTTCCACCGATGGCGAGAGACGTTGCGGTGGTGGCCGAGGAGACACAGGATGTGGGGCCCGTTTTGGATGCCTTTGCTGCCGCAGGTGGTGAGCTCGTCACGGGGGTTCGTCTTTTTGATGTGTACAGGGGCAGGCATTTGCCTGCGGGAAAGAAATCCATTGCCTTTGCTGTTCAGTATCGTTCGGTTGATAAAACCCTGACGGACAGGGAAGTGGATGTGGTGCATCAGAAAGCGGTGGGCGCTATTTGTGACCAGTTTTCAATGCAGCTTCGTTAGTCTCTGAACGCCTGTCTTTATAACCCGAAGTTTTAAGTATTAGTTTAATTTCTTTCGGGAATATGGAAAATTGTAAAAAAAAACTGGCGAAAAATGGAATAAACTATTATTTTTGGATGGTTACGGGGCTTGAACGTGTTTGCTTCATGTGCTTAAATAATCCATACGCACAATTTGAAATGGCGGTCGCAGGCCAAAGGAGTTCCACGGATGACCAAAGCGGATATTATCGAACGTGTCTATGAAAAAGTTGGGGGCTTTTCAAAAAAGGAAGCATCCGAACTCGTCGAAGCAGTATTTGAAGTGATGAAATACTCTTTAAAGGAAAACAAAAAAATTAAGATTTCCGGATTTGGCAATTTCGTTGTTCGCCAAAAGAAGGAGCGGATGGGCCGGAATCCCCAAACCGGACAACCTATCGTGATTGATCCAAGGTATGTTCTGAGTTTCAAACCGAGTCAGGTACTTAAGAACGCTTTGAATTCCAGACACCAGGCGTAACTCTTTTCTTCGCGTTGTAAGAGGCTTGAATCCTTGGTACACGTTGAACTACCTGACAAATTGTATTTTAAAATCGGCGAAGTCGGTGAGATTGTTGGTGTGCGCCAGCATGTGCTCCGCTACTGGGAATCGGAGTTTCCGTCCATCAGACCGCAAAAGTCCAAAACCAATCAGCGCCTGTATCGTAGAAAAGATGTGGAAGCAGTGATTGCCATTAAGCATTTGCTGTACGATCGAAAATTTACCATTGAAGGTGCGAAACAATATTTGAAAGAGCAGGGCGTTGAAGCCTCGCTGCCGCCCGTGGATGTGCATGTGGTGGTGGAAAATGTCCGCCAGAAAACCATTGAGGAACAGGCCATGGAAAAGGCGCGCGAAAAGAAGGAAGTGCAGGATTTTTACGAGCGTCAGCTGGTGGAGATTCGCCAGGAACTTTTGGCATTTATTCACAGACTGGATTCTGATGCAATGTAGATGAGGCCCCTTTTTTTCTCACTATTTGCCGCACGATTTGCCTCCTGAGTCAACACTGAACCATTTCGAAAAAGTTTTTTCTTGCGTCGTTAAAACGCGTCTGGTAGAAAGCACCTCAATCGGGGCGTAGCGCAGCCTGGTTAGCGCGCTTGACTGGGGGTCAAGAAGTCGGAGGTTCAAATCCTCTCGCCCCGACAATTTGGAGAGGGCCTGAACAGTCAGGTCCTCTTTTTTTTTGTGGATTTAAGTCACATGATTCGAATTTTGCTCACCAATGATGATGGGATTGATGCGCCGGGGTTGCGTGCGCTGGAAGCGGCGTTTGACCGTATGGACGGGGTGGAATGCTGGACGGTGGCACCGGATTCCCAGCGTTCCGCCTGCAGTCATTCCATGTCCCTTGGAAAGCCTGTGTCCATTCAGAAAAGGGGGCCGCGTCGATTTGCGCATAGCGGTGTGGTCGCCGATGGGGTGTACTTCGCTTTGGTGCACCTGATGGCGGATACCCGGCCGGACCTGGTGGTTGCGGGCATTAACAGCGGCGCAAATCTGTCCGAGGATGTGATTTATTCAGGCACAGTGGCCGGGGCGAGAGAAGCGGTGCTTCGAAACGTCCATGGGTTGGCGGTCAGTCTGGTGTCGGGAGACGATTTTTCCCATGCGGCACCCAATGCCGCTCAGATCGCGGTTCAAATTGCGCGAAGGGGCGGCAATTCGCCGCTGCTGTTTAATCTCAATTATCCGGCCGGCGCCTTTGAAGGTCCTGTATTGTGTTCGCTGGGGACACGCCCCTACCAGCCTCTGGTGCGACCTGTCGCGGACAAGGGGGAGATGGCCTATCTGCTGGGTGGACCGCCTGTCGTGGGCGTACGTCACGAACCAGGCACGGATGTGGCGTTGATCGAACAGGGAAAAGCGAGTATGACACCGCTGGTGATAAATCAAACCGCTTACGGTGTTTTAGAGGGAAACCAACTGCAGTTTCTTGAAGGAATGAAGGTATATCATGACTGAGGCAAAAAAAGGGATGACCTTTAAAAGCGCTATGCTGACCGCTGTCAACGGCGCACTTATTGGACTGGCCAATATAATTCCCGGCGTCTCCGGCGGAACGTTCGCACTGATACTGGGCATCTTTGATCGAATGGTCAATGCGATTGATTCCCTCTCCTTTCAGACAGTGAAAACCTGTCTGGGATTGCTGCGGTTTAAGCGAGAGGCCTGGGACGCCTTTTTGGCGGAGATGCGTCGAATAGATGCATTTTTCCTAATCATACTGGGCGTTTTTGCCGCAGCCTGTGCCGGGTCGCTGGCTTTTCTGATGGAATATCTGCTGGCGGAACAGACCGCACCAACGCTGGCGTTTTTTATTGGTCTGATTGTGCCTTCCGTGGCTGTGCCATGGGCGATGATGGAAAAGAAAGGCGCCAGACTCCTGATGGTAATACCAGGCTTTGCACTTACGGCGGGTATCTCTTTTGTCATGCCGGATACATCCGGTGGCGGCGATAACCCGCTGATTGCGTTCGGTGCGGGGGCGATTGCCATCAGTGCCATGATTCTTCCTGGAATCAGTGGCTCATTTGTTTTGCTGGAATTGGGGCAATATCAGAACGCGGTGGCGAATTTTACAACCTTTGTTACTGACCTGTCTGCGGGAACATTCAATACGCCCGTCTTTTTTTGGCTCGCTGGTTTGGCCATTGGCATGGCGGTGGGATTGCTTGCATTCACCAAATTTTTGTCTTGGCTGCTTAAAAAAGCGAAGTCCGCCACCATGGCGTTTTTGATTGGCCTCATTTTTGGCAGTCTTTTTGTGATGTGGCCATTTAAAGATATGTCAAAGGGTACGGTCATCACCGGTCGCGACGGGGAAGTGAAGCAGGATATGCAGATTGCCACCGCCGCCAACAGAATGCCAGAGTCGTTGGGCGAGGGCGTTACCGCCGGGGTGGCCCTGCTCCTCGGTCTTGGCGGTTCCTTTGGAATGATCGCTCTGGGCAAACGCCGCGAAGAGGAATAGTATTTCTCGGATTTCCAAAGGTTTTCTTCGGACATTCTCATTGGTCGCGTTGGCACTCCATGATATAAATGCGGCCATGGTTAAATGGCTCCCCATCCCAGTGCTTTTGTTTGTCGCGACGGCCTGCGCCCCAACAGTGCCGCCCCTTTCCCTTCTGGGCAAGTGGCACACGGTAAAGGCCGGTGATACGACCGAGCGCGTTGCCGACCAGTATGGGGTGGATGCTGAGACGCTGGCGGAGCTAAACCAAATTCCCGAATCAGGGGAGATAAAAGGCCGTGAGCAGATTTTTATTCCGCTGGCATCCGGCAAGCCGCCGGGGGACGGCAAGCCCCAAAAAACAGCGCCCAGGCCGGCACCGCCAAAGACGACGGCCAGCGCCCGGTCCGCCAGCGTCGCACCAGCGCCGGTCGCAGTGGCATCAAGACCAAAAAGTCGGTGCGGGAAGGATGGTCGTCCCTGTTTTATGTGGCCGTTAAAAGGCGAGGTGATTCGCTGGTTTGGCGATGCAGGGGGCGGAACAGAGAGTGCGTCTGATGGTATTGATATTCGCGCGGCGCGCGGCACGGCAGTGGTGGCCACTGATGACGGCGAGGTGCTGTACAGTGGCGACGCCATCAAGGGCTACGGCAATCTCTTGCTTTTGCGTCACGAAAACAATGTAATCAGCGTGTACGCGCATAATGAGCGCAATCTGGCCAGGGAGGGCGACAAGGTGAAGCGGGGAGAAAAGATTGCAGAAGTTGGGGACAGCGGGGCGGCGGCGGAAACACTGCTTCATTTTGAAGTGCGGGTCGGCGAGCAGCCCCTGGATCCCATGTTATATCTTGAAAGCAAGGAGTAGGTATGAGCGACATTGACATTAAAACACTGATTCGGGACATTCCCGATTTTCCCAAACCTGGCATTCTGTTTAAGGACATCACGCCGCTTTTGCAGCATCCGCAGGGATTGAAAAGCGCGCTGGATGCACTGGCCAAACCGTTTTTGGGCAAGGGCATTACGGCGGTGGCGGGCATGGAGTCTCGGGGATTTATTTTTGGCGTGCCTGTGGCAGAGCGATTGGGCGTGGGATTTATTCCGGTCCGCAAACCTGGCAAGCTCCCCGCCGAAACCGTGAGCGAAGCGTTTACACTCGAATACGGCACCGATACCCTGGAGATTCATAAAGACGCACTGAGGGCGGGCGACAAGGTACTCGTTATTGACGACCTGTTGGCCACCGGCGGCACCGCCAAAGCCACCATCAGCCTCATTCAGAAACTGGGCGCCGAAGTGGTTGGTGTGGGGTTTGTTATCGAACTCGCCTTTCTGGGCGGCAAAGACGCCCTTGGCACCACCCCGGTTCACAGCCTGATTACGTACTAAAGACTCCCAGGTTGGCTCGTAAGAAGGTAAGACAGAAATAATCTGACACGTTGTTAAACAGAAGCGCATTGATAATGAACCAATGAAGCACCGAACGTCATCTCCGCGCATGCCTCATGATTCTACACAAGTTTTTGTTGACATATATCTGCGTGATATAGCCATGATTCGTCGTTCCCGCGGAGGCGGGAACCCAG
>JAFGWT010000455.1 GCA_016937015.1 Deltaproteobacteria bacterium
CAGTCCGGGGGACGGCCTTTGGCCTCCTCATGACAGCGGAATCTGGGGTAACATTTTTCTTGACGCTGTCTTATCCCAGTGATGTCAGAGTTTCGACACCTCTAATAGCTCAGTATGGTCGACAGATGCCTGGTTCGGATACACAGTTCATGAACGCGCCACAAATCCATGCGCCGTCGCATATCTGCCCCACGCCACAGTCCGTATCGTCCCAGCATTGAATGCCGTCGGAATCGTGCAGACAAATATCGCCATTGCCATTGGGCTCATCGAAGCAGTGATAGTTTGCCGGGCAGTCGCTGTTGCCATTGGCGGCTTCACAGGCGCCATATGAACCGGAAACGCATGTGCCCATGTGATCGGCCATGGCGCTGATATTTTCACAGGGGCGAATAAACACATCTTCGCAGAACTGATGGGATACGCAATCGGTCTGACTCCAGCATTCAGTGTGCGTGACGGTGGGATCCAATGCTTCCTTGCACCTGCCAGTGGCTGTTGTGCCGCCATCAATCAGCGCGGGTACGCAGACTTCATTTTCAGCTGTGCAGGGGCAGTCGATTGAACAGCAATTGGATTCCCAGTAGTCGCACGTGGGCGTGGCGCCTTCCGGCGCGCATTCGGTTTCGAGTATGCATACGCCAGTATAACAATCACCGTTCGCTGTAACGGTGGGGGTATAGCCAGGATCACAGTTCGGTACGGCGATGTCGCAACTGGTCGTGGACAGATCACAGTTTGCATTCGTCACACAGCGGCCCTCTATGCATTGGGCTTTCGTTATGGTGCCGTCATGACCATCGCACTTCATGGTCTCACAGGTCGTCTCCGCACAGAATGGCGCCCCCTCGAATGGCCCATACGCCGCGCAGGTGCAGCAATCATTCACCAGGGTGCAATCTTCATCCTGTGTACATTCCGCATCTGTATCAGTGTCTGTATCCGAGTCAGTGTCAGTATCTGCATCCGTGTCTGTGTCAGAGTCTGAGTCGGTATCGGTATCGGTATCCGCATCAGTATCTGCATCCGCATCGGCATCAGTATCGGCATCTGTGTCAGTGTCAGTATCTGCATCCGTATCCGCATCCGTATCGGCATCCGTATCGGCATCCGTGTCTGTGTCAGTATCTGCATCCGTGTCTGCGTCAGTATCTGCATCCGTGTCTGCATCCGTGTCCGAATCCGCGTCACTGTCTGAATGGGACGACGAATCCGAGTCGGTTTGTGCCGACGTTGTGTCCGTATTCGTATCCGTGTTTGTCGCAGAATCACTATCCGCATCGGGAACGCCCTGCTGACTGCTGCACGAAAGCATCAACCCGGCACTCACTGAAATAACTGCAAATAAAAATTGAATGGTAAGACGTTTCAAAATCATTTCTCACTTTCCGGGACAGAACAGCTGCGCGCAACTGTAGTCCCTCATATCGCCCCCAATGAACCGCTGACAGGTCCAGCCATCGGTGCAATCGGCGTTTGACACGCAGGTATCGTAATTGTAGTGGCAGGTGAATTCAGCTAAACCATTGGGCAGTCCTTCACAGCCATCAATGGTTGGGCCGCAGATGCCGTCAAAATCCGGGTTGCAGTCCGCATTGGTTTTACAGGCCGCAGCAACACAGTGATTGCGCGGCAGATACCATGCGCCACCGGGAACGCAAATCCGATTGGCGCCACAGTCATCATTGGTGGCGCATTCATCGGCAATGCAGGTGTTATGTTCGACAAATGCCCCCAGGTTGAAGCGGGTGATGTAGCACCCTGCGCCAGGACCACAATCGGCGGAGGTCGTACATTCGTCCGAGTCCGGATATGTTGATGGCACTGTGGTTTCTTCAACCGGATAGGCGCACGTCTGCCAGCCTCCCGGAGTCACCGCGACGCATTCTCCTCCTGGACAGTCTGTGTTCGTGCTGCAGTCCCCGTCACCCGCCAGCACGACAGTGTCTGAATCAGTGTCAGTATCCGTGTCAGTGTCTGAATCAGTGTCCGTATCTGAATCAGTGTCAGTGTCTGAAGCAGTGTCCGTATCTGAATCTGAATCTGAATCAGTGTCAGTGTCTGAATCAGTGTCCGTATCTGAATCAGTGTCAGTGCCGGTATCAGCGTCAGTGTCAGTGTCTGAATCCGTGTCAGTGTCCGTATCAGTGTCCGTGTCTGAATTCGTGTCCGTGTCAGTATCCGCGCGCGTGTCGCTGGATGAGTCGCTGCCGGAATCTGATTCGTCCGGTACCCCCTGCTGACTGCTGCAGGACAGCGCAGCGTATAAACAGTATAAAAATATCGAGATACGCGTGAATCGTTGAGGTGTCATGGGCTCTCCTGCCGTTTTTTGCCCCAATTTTTAAAACGATTTTGAAACATATCGCGCCATCAGGTGAAAAGGTTTCACTAATATGTGCATCGAAACGACTTTTTTTACAGATCCATTTGCTGCAACAGCTTGCGCGCCTGCACTGCGGCGGCTGTGGCGCTGTGCTGTTCGGTTACTTCGTTCAGATGGGCGCGTGCCGATGCTTTGTGCCCCATATTGTATTCCGCCCTGCCCAGATGATACAGTGCCTCCGCCCGAAGCAGTTGCGGCTCGCCATCCGCCAGATACCTTGAAAACTGAGTAATGGCATTGGCCGGCTGATGCAGCTGGTTCTGGTAAATGAGGCCCATTTTATATCTGGCGGCATTTGCCATCTGTGGGGACGCGGAATCGATGACCTGCTGGTACGCCACAATGGCGCCCTGATAGTCGCCAACCTTGCGTTTGGATTCGGCCAGCAACCGCCAGAGTTCACTGTTGCCAGGCTCTTTGAGCAGCCGCGCTTCGATAACGGCGATGGCATCAGCATTTCGACCCGCGCCAATCCACTGACGCATTTCTGCAACAGACACGGGTGACGCATCTGGCCCATCCGGGCGCGGTATTCCCGGCGAAACGCCTGGAGAGGATTTGGTTTTGGTACCCCTTGACAACGCAGGGGGAGGGGACGCTTTGTCTGATGAGTCCAGTGCGGGATTTGGCTGAGCCAAAATGTCAGTCAGCGCCGATGGGGCACTGGATGGATTCAGCAGCGAAGAAACGATGGTGCGATTTTGTTCAGAGATGGGCATTACCTCGGCAGCGCCGCTGGGTTGGACCACCAGCTGTTCCGCCGCTGACACCGTCCACGTCCGCCCCTGCGTCTCTTCCACCTGACCGATTCCCTCTGTTACTGCAACCTGCAGCAAAGGAGACAGCTCATCGACGCGCGTATCGCTCGACCCTTGGTACTGCACCCCAAAGCGGGTACCTTTCACAACCACCGTGAACCGCTTATCCTGGGTGCGGGTGACAAACTGGCGGCTGCCATGGCGTTTGGCCACCTGGCACGCAATCCAGCCGTCGTTCAGGGCCAGCAGCGTGGATGTGGTCTCCTTTCGTTTAATGACCATTCGACCTTTGGGGGCCACCGCCACCCTATCCTTTCCAACGGTTGCCAGCAGCTGTTCATTGGGCGTTGCTGCGATGGGGGTTCCCTGATGACCGGTGGTCTGACGGATGGACCCATCCATCGAAAAGCGGGTGATCTGCACGGTAGACGGAACAGGCGCGGTCTGCTTGGGCGATGGGTCATTGGCGCGGGTCCAGAATATTGCGGCCCCTGCCAGCAGACACACCAGCACGACAGCGGTGGCCATCAGCGGCGCAAAGGACCGCCTGTGCCACGGCGACAGCGCCTGCTGCTGTGAAAAAGACGCTTCCAGCTGCTTTTGGGCAATGTGTTCCGCTGCGGGGGAACGAAACGCCTGTTGTGTGGCGTCGTTTCTGGCCGCCCCGGCAAATGTCGTCCATTGGGCAATGGCGGCGGTACAGGTGCGGCATTCAGTCAGATGCTGTTCAAACCCGTACCGAGCGCTCTCCAAAAGGTCTCTGTCGAGATATTTATGCAGATCCCTGCATACGTTATATTCGTTACGTGCGGTCATGGCGTTGTCTCGCTGATGGCGTCCTTCCAGATGGCGGCGTGCCGGTGTTGCAGCACCGCCGCTCTGGCCCGGTGCAGTCTGGTGCGAACGGTTTTGGGCCGAATATTCAGCACATCGGCAATTTCGTCGCACGTGAGTCCCTGAACAATATTAAGCACAAGCACTTCCCGGTGGTTATACGTCAGACTCTCCAGAATTTGCCGGATGGTCTGACTCAGCATGGTCTGCTGTCCGGGTGCCGCCGTCATCCCCGCTCCAGGTGTGGACACAATCTTTAAGTCATCGTTTTTGGTGAACCGCCCCCGCACCCAGGATCGCCTCAGCCAGTCCCGGGCGCGATTGCTCGCAATTCGAAATAAAAAAGCGTTAAACAACGCCTCATGTCGATACGATTTTGCCGCTTTGCCAAGGGACAGAAACACCTCCTGAGTGACGTCGTCAACGTCATGACTGCTCATTGCCGGTGCCACATATCCAATCATGGCGCGAACCGCCTGACTGTGTCGCATATACAGCTGCCCCAGTGCGGCCGTGTCGCCTTCTGCAATATCTGTCATCAACGCTTCGTCGCTTCTCACAACTGTATTCGGTGTCATCAGGTAAAATGCTGTCGCGCGGTTGCTCACACCCGTAAATCGTGCGTGGCCATAAAAAGGTTCCTGTTTTTTTAATTATTTAATACAAGAGCGATAATCAGTCCCACATCGAGTCTTGGATTTCGCACGATATCGCGATTGCTGCTGATGGCGAAGTAGCGCTTTTGATTCAGCCAGAGCCCCACATCCGGCGACAGCGACAGCGCCAGCGACCGTCCAAGCGGGATTTGAATGATGAATCGAATCGCAACCCTCATGTTCCAATCCCGGTAGAGATGGGTGCCTGTGGTGGGAAGTGTGATGGTGGTCTGCTGCCAGGGGAGGGAAATAAAAAGCCCGCCGCCCATGGAAATACGCCCAAAAGGGCGCAGGATGCCGCCGCCCAGATATGGGGCCAGACTCAGATTTTCAATCTGTTGCGCGTCCCGGTCCTCAAATGGACCGGCAATCAGCTGCAACCCACCGCCCATAAACAGATTTTTTGTAAAAAGTCTTTGGATGCCGATGCCGCCGCCAAGGGTCAAACGGGGGCCCTGAGTACCGGCAATGCCCGCGCGACCGATGGTTTCCAGCGTAAATGAACGCCGGGGATCAGGGGTGACGCAGGCGCGCGCATCATTTTTTTTGGGTTCCGGTGTGGGGTTCATTTCCTGACCGGCGGCGTTCATCACCGACGCTTCAACGGCCGCTGCCGGGTTTTTGGCATCGAACAGGTAGGCCTGCCCCACCAGCTCACTGACAGCCATCGCCAAATCCACTTCGGTATTGGGACCATTTGGGGTTTCGACAATGCGAATCAGCGCCCGTCCCGAACTCAATGCGGCCAGGTTCAGCAGGGTCAGATTGCGGG
>JAFGWT010000456.1 GCA_016937015.1 Deltaproteobacteria bacterium
AACAGCGGCTGTCGCACACTGGTCATGGGCGGAGATGTGGTGGCGCATTTGGGAATATCATCCACCCCGACAACCGCCACTTCTCCGGGGACCCGAATCCCCCGGCGCCGCAACTCATGAAGTGCACCAATCGCCATGTCATCATTGCACGCGACAATGACTTCCGGTTTTTTTTTGTGGGTATCGAGCATGTACCTGACGGCGAGTATTCCCGACAGCTCAAGAAAATCACCGTCGTAAACCAGGTCGGGATCGATGACAAGCCCATGTTCATCCAACGCTTCGCTAAAAGCGGTATATCGCAGCTCTGCATGAAACGATCCGGACAACCCGCGGACAAAACCAAAAGACTGGTAATGATGCTGTTCTATCAGATGGGTAACCATCTCCTTCATACCGTTGTATGAATCGATGACAATTGAGGGCACTCTGGGATGCCCGCGACCAATAAACACCACAGGCAGTGGCTGGAAGCTCTGACGAAACTGAAACAGGGCATCATCGTCGAGCCTGTTCGCCACTGAGTCAGACAAGACAATCACGCCATCAAGACGCCGCGAACTGGCCAGCCCGTAAAGAATGTTGCGGTCGCAACTGCACTGTCCCGCATTGCCCAGCAGCCCACCTTCAAAACAAATCAGGTTGATGTCCCTGTGCTCCGCGTAGTCTGAGATGCCCTGAAGAATACCGAACTGATACTGACTGTCAGTGTGATCAATTAAAAATCCGATTGTGAGTCGTTTTGATGTCGGACTCTGGATGCTCATGAAGCGCTTCCTCCCTGCACATCGAGCCCCCCTGCCGGAATTTAAGGATTACTATACGACGAACAGAATTAAAATACCAGAGCCTGAAAAAAAAACTGTATTGTCATAAGTTTATCGCACAGAAACAAACGCTGTACTCGACCATCGTTCCTTTCAGGCCAATTGGCAATATTTCACAATCCGCTGGCCACCGACAGTGATTCACACTAAAGAGCACTCATGGATTATCTCGTTCTGAGTCCCCCTGTTTGTCCACCTTCTGAGCCGCCATCCGGCGCGTTTATTCTGGCGAGTGCATTGTCAGGACATGGCTATCACACCGGTTTTCTCGACTTGTCTCTCGAGTTCTATCACCGCTTTTTTAACGAAAACGGCGATTCCCCTGGCCTGCAGCGCAGCCTGGATTACCTGATTCAAAATGCCACATACGCGCCCATGCTGCACCGAACTGCCGCAGGCGCCATCCACCGGGTGCTTAAAACTTATACCGATCATCACCCAGGGTGGACCCTCACCGCCATGGATTTAACACCTCCGGTACCGGTGCACCAGCCGCTGGCCATTAATCAGCTGCTCCAATCCGATGAGCCTTTTATCAGTCTTTGGGAATCGACAGTTGCAAAGGCAATTCAATCCCATCGCCCTAAAAAAGTTCTCGTATCCATCGCCTACCTCTCCCAACTCCCCGCAGCCATATCCCTGATGCATTATCTGCGTCAAAACGGCATCGCATATACAGCCGGGGGATCGCTGCTTCGCAGTCTTCATGCCACCGGCGAAGGATTTCACCTGCTCCGGCAGGTAATTGACCCCATCGACGTTTCAAATGGCGCCAGTCTGTTAGCCAATATGACCGAACGAGACTTTCTCTCCAGACTGGCGTTTCCACAGGTCATCAGCGAGTATCCATACCTCAGCGGCCGCCCTGTTCTCCCGCTCACCCTCTCAACAGGATGTTTCTGGTCAGGTTGTCTGTTTTGTCCCGACAGGGACATGAAGTATATCCAGCTCCGGACGGACGCACTGGCCCAGTTCATGTCCACAATCCCAGGGTCAATACGCGACCAGCGACCGGTTATCCACTTACTTGATTCGGCCATGCCCCCAAATCGGCTGCGGGCGTTCATGCCACTGGCCAAATCGTTCAGGCTGGGCTTTTACGGGTTCGCAAGACCCGAACGGCGATTGACCGATGCAACCTTTCTAAGGGAGTTGTCAGAAAGCGGATGCCTCATGCTGCAATTGGGAGTGGAGAGCGGCAACGATGCGCTGCTCAATCGTTTCAACAAAGGCATTCATCCCAAAGACGCCAGACGCGTGCTGCAGGCATCAGCCGAGCAGGGTATCCGAACATACGTCTACCTTCTTTTTGGCCTGCCCGGCGAAACGGACATGGAACGGGAAGATACCAGACAGCTCATCAACGATACCATTGATGCTGTTGATTTCTTAAATCTGTCCATATTCAATCTGCCCAGACACTGCGAATTGAGCCAGCGAGCAGATGAGTTTAACATCACTGTTGATAAATATGCGCAAACCAGCTCAACCATTGAACTGTATCGCCCATTTACGCTTGCGGGCAGCAGCGAATCGCCACGAAAATCGGTGCGTTCGTTCATCGCAAATCGCTTTTCCGCAGACCCAAAAATCAGACAGGCTGTTTTGCGCACACCCAAATGGTTTCGGGCAGCGCATTTGGCAATGATGGCAATAAATGGACGAAACGAACAGGATTAATTTTGGACTGTTGCGTGACAGTCAAAACAGCCAAAACCGGATTTTGTTTGAGGGTTGTAGGGGGCCTCATTAAGCAGTCCAGCCATTTTGGGAACCACGGTTTCCTTCATGAACACAGCTGCAGCCCGAATATTTTCGTCTTCGCTTTCAAACGGCATCGCCGATGGATTCAGCGGTTCAAGGGTATTGGGCATCTCATAATTCACCGTTGCCATATCATCACCGTGACAGGATGCGCACGAAAACGCCGGATGCTTTTCAATAAACAGGGGCTTCATCTCTGGCATCACCACGTCACTCATGAACACTTTTCGCTCACCAAAAGCCAAATCCCTGAACGCCGGCTGCGCATCTGTATTTTCTGAATTCGCCGCATCGGTCACTGCGCCGGGCGGGATTCCCATTTCTGCGGCATCACCTCCGGTGGCGGGCTGTTCAACGGACGCGCCACATCCCAACAGCAGGATTGCCGTCAATAACATTCCGAACTTTTTCATAAATGTCTCCTTCTGAAATGGCTGAAAACCCAGCCGAATCACTAAAACCCGAGATAAAACCATATCAGGAGATTATACCTTACCACTGTTTGGACTGTCGTTCAAAAGTGTTCATTTCGTGGCGTCAGGCCCCCGCAGGTCGCTGTTCAGGTGAAAAAAATAAAAAAAATGCGCCGAGGTCCGTTTTTACCCATTTAAACCGAAATCACACAATCGACCATAGCGTGAAAATGTGATTCCGATGTAATGCTGGAATATTGAAACATCCTGACGGTAGAGGATAAAAGGGTAAAAACTGACACATCGAGCGGCGTTCGCGTTTATTGATTTGCAGAACCGCTTGAGTGAAGCAGACCGCAGCATGACGCGTTACGAACAGATGCTATAGTTGGTTCCATATGGACGCACGCGCAATGCGTGACTGGAAACGGATGGAGATAACATCATGGCAAACGTAAATAACTCTGTGCTGCTGATTCTCGATGATGAACCGATGATCGTTCGCCTGATAACGAGATGGTTCAAAAAGGATTTTTCAGAAATTCTCTACGCGACAACGCCCCACGAGGCAGAAGAGCTGCTTGACAACAGGCGCGTCACACACTTTGTGTGTGATGCAAACCTCGGCCCGGATCAACCACAGGGAATTGAGCTTATCAATCGCTGGTTTCCCAAATATCCCAACATCGAAAAAGCGGTTCTCTTCACCGGCATGGCGATTGAATCTGTTCCAACAGAAGAGGGAATTGACATCATTTCCAAAGGAGATGATCCCACCGTGCTGCTTGCTCATCTGAAACAGAGTCTGGGCAATGCAAGTGCACAGGCCTGAGCGGATTCGCATAACCGCAGCTTTTAATTGATTCATGGTCATTTTCCGATACCATGTGTGAATGACATTCATCAGGCGATTACAAATTCTTACCGCAACGCTGTTGCTGCTGGCAAATCTCGATATACAAGCCAATGCCAAACAGCCAATTACCCCTGATTCGGGAAAAGGCGACGTATTTGCCCGCATCGGCGCAGCACGGATTGAACAGGACTGGACGGGGATTGCAGATGCCGGAATGCGGATCGGGTTACCTCACGGACTGGAACTGGCCACACCATTGGCCATCTCCTTTGCGCCTATCAGGCGTCGCCCATTCGAAATTGCCTTCACCATGGGCGTAACCGACCTTTGGCCTGCAGAACCTGACACATGGCTGTATACCCCCGCTTTGATCGTATCAACGCGCTCCCACGTATCCCATGAGGCAGCAGTCCTCTTTGCTGTAGACTACACACATGTGCAGGTAAATTTTAAAAGCAGTCCGGGATTCCTGCGGGGGGCAGGCGCCCTGATGGTGAATATGGGACCGTACCTGACATGGTGCATTGGAATGTCGTACCAACACGTGGTGGTGAGCGGGCCGTCGCCGCCAGAACTTGCCCGTTCCGGTTTCGCCGGCAGACAAAGAGTTTCCATTGGTTCTGTCCGTGCTTCAGCTTTCGCAGACAGTCCGCTGTTTGCGATCCATATCGGAGCGCATGTGGATGTAACAGTCAATATCCGACTCGACATCGACCCGGAGTCAACCAGCTCCCGTCTGGAAGGTGGATTTCTGCTTGTCTGGTAACCCAACTGGACAACATTGAGCCTGACACACTGTCCCCCCAAAAAAGTGTATTTATGGAAAACATTGAAGAAATGTGGTCTGCTCTAAAGGTATTAGATTGTTGTCCGTTAAACCTAGTGCGCCAATTGAAAAGAACACGAATTATTTAGAATTCAGTTACGAGGTGAACTTTGAAACAAACCAGCGTTCACAGAATTACTGTAAACGCTGTCGCCATGTGAAACAGCAAGCAGGTTTCAGATGACCCGTTTCAAAACAGATTTCCAATTATTTACAGTTACGTTTGAACGAGACGTAATTTACTTCCGGGGGACCCATTGCCTGTCATTCTTCTTATAGATGATAATCGCATGCTAAGTCTTGTAGAGGCCAGGTATATTCAGCGCAGCATCGCAGATGCCAATATTGTCGTTGCATCAAATGGCGCCAGCACACTTGAACTGGCGAGAGCCAGACACCCGGATGTGACCATTCTGGATACCGAGTTAACTGAGATAGACGCACTCACTTTGCATCGGTCATTATGCGATATCGTTTCGCCTGATTCCATTCTGGTTACCAGCAACCAACCCGCGCCCGCCTTTTTTGAGCTGAAACGGGAGGGTAAAATCAGCGAGTTGCTCATTCGTCCGTTTCCCATATCGGATCTGATAAGTCAGGTTGAGCATATACTTGTTTCTCACGGCATTGAGGTGATGCCATATCGCTCCAGCATTCCACCAACCCCAATGGCAACGCCTGAATTTGACCGGCATCTCGCCCTGAATCAGCTTTCGGGCATGCTGGGGGCACTCCGGGCTTTTGAGGCGGAGGTGGAAGCCGAGGGAAATGCACCACCCAACATTCAGGCGCTGATGGATGAATATGTGCCCCGAATTGTAAACCTGATTCAGGACGTGGCACAAAACATAAAACGCAGCAGAAAAAATGAGATGAGGCAATGAAATTAAAACCCAGAATCCTACTGGTCGATGATGACCCCAATGTACTCTGGGGCGTGGGCAAATTTCTGACGCGGTCCGGCTACAACATCGTCAGCTGTCCCGATGGCGCAGAAGCGATTGAAGTGCTGAAAGACAGCCCGTTTGAGGCGATGATCACCGACATACAGATGCCGCGTCTCAATGGACTCGCACTGATTGAATGGACTATTCAGAATCGACCCGGCTTGAAAATAATTGCCATTACGGCGTTTGGATGCGATTCGGTCCAGCAGGTACTCATGAAAAAGGGGCCCATACTCTACGTGGAAAAGCCGTTTGACCCCAAAGTCATCATTGAACTGCTGAACCGGGAAACGCGGACTACCGATTCCTTCAGCGGGAATGTAAATGACATCACCCTCTTCGACTATATTCAGCTGGTGTTCATGACCAATCGAAAACTCAAGCTGCATATCACCTCCACCAGCGGGGAAAACGGCCTAATCTTTATTGACAACAGAACGGCGTGTCATGCAGAATGTGGCGAACTGCAGGGAGAAGAGGCGTTTTATAAATGTTTATCGTTTAAAGGAGGCTCTTTTGTATCACTTCCTTTTGATGAACCCAAATCCAGAACGATTCATTGCAAAGGAGACTTTCTGCTAATGGATGCCGCCCGACTCAAGGATGAGAACTCAAAAGTAACATTGCACCATTCAGAAGTACCTCCCCTGTTTTCGGATATGGATGTTCCTCATTTTTCCGAATCAGACAATCACTTTTTCCCCGACAAAGAGGTCTAGTTGATGAAAGATTATTTTATCAAAAAGGAAGCAGATCCCATCATAGAAGGGCTCTGCCACAGTATCAACCCCATCACGATTATACTGATTACCAGGCAGGGAACCGTTATAAGCGAGGCGGGCGATACGCAATCCATTAACACAACTGCCATGGCTGCTCTTACAGCAGGAATGTTCTCAGCAACCCGGGAAGTAGCCAAAATGGTTGGTGAGCAGCAATTTTCCATTTTGTTGCAGCAGGGAGAGAAACGGCATATTCATATCTCTCTGGTCACAGAAGATGCGATGATGGTCATTGTCTTTGAAGACTATCGCCGCATTGGCATCGTTAGAATGGAGGCGAGGAAAGCGGGTGAACGTCTAATAGAAATTGCGCACAAAGCCAGAGAAAACGAAGTGGCATCATCCATGCGCAACGCCGGCGTGACCAGCCCCTCGAAACCAGGTGCCACAGTGGGGAGAACCATGCAACAGAGTCGCGATGACAAAATCTCCACGCCCGAGTTCAAGGAGTACGCGCTCAATCTTATTGATCAGATATTTGTGAATAAACAGCAGGACTGACGGGATGCCATATATCAGCTACGACAAGAAGGAAATCTCGTTCAAAATCGTGTACTACGGTCCGGGCATGAGCGGAAAGACCACCAATCTAATGTACATTCACCGCAGTCTGGCTGAAAACCTGCGTGGTGAAATGGTGTCTTTGGACACCGAAGAGGAGCGGACACTTTTCTTCGATTTTTTTCCACTGGATTTGGGGCAGATCTCCGGTTACGACGTGAAATTCAATCTATATACCATTCCTGGACAGATCTATTACGAAGCCAGCAGAAAGCTGATGCTGGAAGGCGCGGACGGCGTGGTTTTTGTTGCCGACTCCAATCCACTTCGATTTGATCGAAATGTTACAGCCTATGAAATGATGCTGGACAACCTTGAATCATATCACGTTGACCCAAAATCATTTCCAATCGTTCTACAGTACAACAAGCGGGACTGGCCGGATGCCATACGCCCAGGAACCCTTGAAAAAGCGGTGAACATGGATGTTCCTGCAATTGAAGCAGTTGCGACAGATGGCAGGGGTGTGATGGACACAATCAGAACCATCAGCCGGATGATAATTGAAGGGTTCGAACAATAACGGTTAAAGGTGATCACCATGGCGCTAAGCGGTACATTGTCAGACCTGGGAATTGTTGATCTGATACAGTTTCCGGGAACCGGAAAAAAAACAGGAGAACTGGTAATTGCCGGCACAGAGGATGAGGCGAGGCTTTTTTATGAGCAGGGAAGCCTGAAACATGTGACGTGTGCAAACGCCACAGGGCTGGACGCGTTGATTGAGCTGGTGTCCTGGGAGGAAGGCGAATTCGAATTCAGATTGGGGTCCACAACAGACACCACCAGCATCGAAATAGACCTCCACCGGGCATTAATGGTAGCATTGAAGACCCGGGATGAGCGCAGAGAAGAAGCACGAAAGCAGGCCGAGCTCTCTCAGAGTGTTTCAGATAAAACAACTGTTGTCCCAGCCAAAGGCGACATGGTGACCCGGCCTCCGTCTCGCACCCTCAACCCTGAGATGCAATCATTGCTTTCGGAAGTTGCGTCATCGTTCACGTACATTGAATATGCTGCGGTGTTTCATCGAAACGGATCCGAAGTATGTATCTGGGCGCGGGAAGACGTGGACACCCAGGTGTACGTACAGATTGTCACCAGCCTATCTGATGTATTCGGTACGCACCCTCGCAAGGAGCTGCAAAAGGTTTACCTGACAGATAACCTGGGTACATGCATCGGATTCGCCGTTGGACAGGAGTATTTGCTGTTTCTGGCAGCAGCTGAGGAGTCGTCGCTTGGCGTCGTTTCCGTTGCCGCCTCAAAAATTGCCAACGCCATTTCGGGAGAAAATGCATGAACGAAGCGTTCAAACATAACTCTGCCGCGTACGAGCACCTGGCAAATTTTCTTAGCGAGAGTATTCAGACAGGGGTTATCCCCGCACAGCATCACGACGCAGCCAATACTATCATTAAGGCCGAGCGCAGTGGCGTGCTGTACGCACTGGAAGCGTTGAACCAATTATCCAGAGATGAACCATTGCGCAGTATTTTTTCGCTGCTCAGCATGAAGACAGATTACACCCCGCTGCTGCTGACCAATTCACCCAACAGCAACATGACTTTCGACAATTATGTACCAAGCGATGAAAATAAGCTCTCCACCCGGCTGGCCCGCAGTCTGGTAAAAGGGTCATCGCACCTTGAGCTGCTGTTTCTTTTTGGCGATTCAGGCCAGGGAAAGACCCATCTGCTGAGTGCCATGGCGAATGCGATGGGATCAAATGCGCTATATGCCAACGTCATTGACCTGGGGCTTGAAATTGACCGAACCAACAGAATAGGCATGGCATCTGAACTGTTCCACTGGCTTTATGGTTTTCAGGCAATTCTTCTGGACGATTTCGAATCAATCTCCGGACGCGACTCGCTGCAAAAGAAAATCTTAAATATTCTCAAAGGTGCGTCAGTTCGAAATATTCCGGTGGTGATAGGCTCAACCCGTGAGTTGTCAAAAATTCCTGGTGTTGACTCCGCGCTTACCGGTCATATCAGTCACGGCGTTGCGGCCAAACTCAATTTGCCCTCTCGCGACAGTCTTCGAATTATTGCGCAGCAGCGCGCGAGAAATGTCACTCTTTCCCCGGATGTACTCGATTATCTAACAGAAAACATTAAAGATAATGTCCATCATCTGGTTGGTGCCGTGACACAAATCATTGCGCTGAGTGAACAGACTGACACCCCCATCACAATAGACCTGGCAAGGGCTGTGGCCCCGATGGAAGAAGACCTGCAGTCGTCTGGCATCCCAAACCTGGAGCCCGCGTTGGAAAGCGTTTTTTCGGGCAATGGTCGTGGTTCCAAAGGTGAAAGTATTTCGGAGGAGCAGCAGCAAAAAGCAAAAATGTTCAAGGAGATGCTTGCTTCGGCTCAAAATGAGGAAGAACAGTGTCTGGCGCTGCAAATCGCATTAAGTGAAAGAATCAAAGAACTTCGGTCAATTGGAGACACCGAGGAAATCGGCCGGTTAAAAATTGCACTGAGTCACTTGCGGTCGGGAAAAATACGCGAAGCGCTGGACAGCGCGGTACTTTGAACAGAGATGGCATCCATGACATGCATGTCAAACATCATCGTCTGGAAAATAAATGTAAATGCAGCAAATACAAAAGTCTGTATAATGTTAAAGGCGTGACCAAGAGGGGCTAAACGGACAACAATGTGCGCAGCATCAAAAAGCATTCCTCCAGCGCCCATGCCAATGCGTATTCTGGTCGTGGACGATGACCTGCATCAGCTCCGCAGTGTCAAACGATATCTGAACGCCGCGGGCCTGTCAGTGATTACATGCAACAGCAGTGCAGAAGCTGTACTGGCGCTTCAGGGAATTCAAATTGACGCAGTGCTCACCGACATTCAGATGCCCGAAGAAAGTGGACTGACACTCATCAGATGGATGGACGAACATCTGCCTAATGTTCCAGTGTTCGCAATGACAGCCTTCGGTTCAGACGAAATATATCAGGATGTTCTTCAGAACGGCGCGGTTGTTTACCTGGAGAAACCGGTCGATTTGAAGTTATTGGTTCAACTGCTGGCCACTACAAAAGATACATGCCGTCATGCCAATTGCTTCGTTACTGCCTGTCTCGAAGCGGCATCCACAAGAGGGACAGGGGAGGTGGTCACCCACAGTCAAAATCAGATTGGACAGATCTTTTACTACGAAGGTAAAATCGCCTGGGCGGCAATTCAAAACAATTCAACGTCATTTATGGACGAACTACTGGTTGGCAGCAAACTTGAAAAAGACGATCTTGTCTCGTTGATTAGAGACTGCAAGCGTGAAAACCTTGAATTCTTTTTCGAACTGACAAAACGAAACATGGTGCAGGAAAACATGCTTGTTAAAATCATTCACAGGTACATTGCCCAGTGCTTTTTGCAGTGCCTGCAATGGGACAACGCCAAATCAATGTATATTCCCAACACACGCCCATATCAGGGACGAATTCTCTTCGATCTGGTGGATATTTTAACCCTTGCCAACACAACCCAAAAATTTATTTTTCGCAGGGCGAGACAGTCTGCAAACATGTAATTCCATGAAAACAAACCATTTTTTTTTCGTATCGTGTCGCCCGCACTATACAAATCAGCAGTGTTCCTGTTCTTTCATTTTCGGAGTAGAATCTCACTTCTATGGAGGGGCACATGTTGACATCAACCAAGACTGTTTTGACACCGGACGAGATACTCGCATCAATGAATATCAAAGATAATCCCGAACTGCACGATAATACCATCGAGGAACTGACCCATGCAAAAAAGATGGAAGCATTGGGCGCACTCGCTGGTGGAATGGCGCATGATATGAACAACATACTTGCGTCAATCATGGCTGTGGCTTCAGCGATGGATGCGGAGATGCCACCGGATCATCCCTACGCCGACGATGTGAAGGATATTTTGAACGCATGCAAACGCGGCAGCAAACTGACACGTGGACTCTTGAGTTTTGCTCGCCGTCATCGTGTCAATTTTGCCGATGTTCAGGCAAATGATGTCGTTCGAGAAGTCGAAACAATATTATCCAGAACAATTTCAAAAGGAATCATTGTAGAAACACAGTTATCGTCCAACCTTAAACATATCACCGCAGATCCGGACCAGCTGAACCAGGTACTGATGAATATTTGTCTGAATGCGGTCGATGCAATGGGAAACAACGGCGTGCTGAAGATAACAACTGAAAACGCGATTCTCACTCAGGAGGACCTATGGTCAACCCCTGAATCGCCCCCTGGTGATTTTGTACAAATAACCATCCAGGATACAGGGCCCGGTATACCCAGGGAGATTCACGAAAAAGTGTTTGAACCATTCTTTTCAACCAAACCCAAAGGCAAGGGAACTGGACTCGGATTGGCTATGGCATACGGCACAGTAAAAAAACACAAAGGCGTTATTCGCATCGACAGCACTTACGAGAACGGTACGGCTTTCATTATTCAAATTCCGGCCTCGTCCAGTACTCAAGCGACGGGCGCACAACCCGGCAGTGGGAAGTTTCAGTTTTCACAGGCTCACTCTGGGACAATTCTTCTTGTTGACGACGAAGACCTTTTTAGAATTTCAGCCAAGCGCATACTGGAAAAGCTAGGGTACACCGTATTGTGTGCCTGTAATGGTCAGGAAGCAGTCGAACTTTTCTCGGTTAAACATAGCGTGATTGACATCGTTGTTCTGGATATGATCATGCCAGTAATGGGAGGACGGGAGACCTTTTTCAATCTTCGACGCATAGACGCCGATATTCCCGTACTCATCGCTTCCGGTTTCACGGAAGAAGAAAATATCAAGGACATACTTTCGCAGGGGGCCATTGGCTTTATTGGGAAGCCGTTTGACCTCCAGTCACTTTCAGAGGCTCTGCCTGCCGCATCCCGCCTCGCGTAGCCGCACCCTGGCGCACGTTTTTAAACCCTTCCCGAAAAATTTCCTGTTAATACTAAATGGGCTAATTGAATGGAATGGCGCTAATCAACTCATCGTTTTTGAAGTGACCGGAAACGGCGTTGTCTTGTCTTTTTCACCGAAGAATTTGTATCCAACAACGTTGTACACTTTCAGAGGTTTGCTTTTGCCCTTTGCCAGTACATCCTCAAGCGGAATACATTCGAACTCCTGGTTCAATTTTGAGTAAGTGTATTCGCTAACAATAACCTGCCCAGCCTTGGCGGCAGAACAGAGTCTGGCGGCGGTGTTCACCGTATCGCCAATCACTGAGTAGCTCATTGTGCGCGTGGAGCCAATATATCCGGCAACCAAATCACCAGTGTTTAGTCCTATGCCAATCTCAATTGGACGCTGCCCTTCAGATTCGCGGACTTTGTTAAATTCAATCAGAGCGCGCTGCATGTCCACGGCAGCGCGAACAGCGCGAATCGCATCATCGTTGTGACTGACAGGTGCCCCCCACAATACCATAATTTCATCCCCAACAAACTTGTCTACAGTGCCCTCATGCTTAAACGCAATTTCCACCATCAACTCAAAGTATTCGTTCAGCATTTGCAGCACGTCTGCTGCTTTCATATTTTCACTCATGGACGTAAAGCCGCGAATATCGGCAAAAAGAACCGTCGCGACGCGATTCTGACCACCTTTTTCAACGCTGAGTTTGCCGCTCACCACAAGTTCAGCGAGGTCTGGAGACATCAGCTTGGAAAAACGTTCTCGAGTCACGGCGTCTTCCTTTATCTTCTGTCCCATTGTAACGTTGGAAATGAATCGCGCCGTCTGTGTGCCAATATTGGTAAGCAGCTGCAAATCCTTTTCTGAGTAAGCGTTAACCGCCACAGAGGAGTCAATCACAATACATCCAAGCAGCTCATCCTGGTGCAGAATTGGCGCTGCCATCGAGGACCGAATGCCCTGCATAATCATCGACTTCGCTTCCTTGAACCGCGTATCCATTTGTGCATCAGACGACAGAACGCCTTTTTTCTCACCCTTCACGTGATTTACCAAAGTTGAAGAAATGACCAGTTTGTCTTCCTTTTTTTTCATCTTGTAGACAAACGGCTTCATTTCGCCATTTTCCTGCGTCAGAAGTATCGCGCCCCTGTCACAGTTTAAAAACTCGAATGTCCGCTCCAGTATTTTTTGCAGGACTTCCTCCAGTTCAAGGTCCGGACGAAAATCCTTCTGCATTTCATAGGTAACTCGAAGTTTTTCATAGTCCTCCCGCACCTCTTTTTCGCCTGCAATTTCCTTCTCCGGCAAAAATCGGTCCTGCACCTCAATAGCGGAACGAATATGACTCTGCAACGCACCCTCACTCACATCAACAACCTGCCCGGCATTTGTTGACTCAGAATCATTCAAAAACATGCAGCGGGTATTCCCAAGCGAAATTTCATCACCATCCAGCAATTTCTGTTTTCCCGATATTTTTTGCCGATTCACATATGTGCCATTTAAGCTGCCCAAATCCGATATCACATACCCATCAGGCTGAGAAAACTCAATTAAGGCATGTTCCTTGGAAACAATACGATCTAAAATCTGCACATCATTTTGGGGAAGACGTCCAACTTTGTTGTACTCTTTCAGTTCAACTTCGTGCCGTCCCTCACTATCGAAAATTACCAGTTTTGCCATCTGTTCTCTCTATCTCGGAGCCCGGCTTTTTGCCGCACGCCGGTATATTTGTCCCCATCCCAATCCTTCAACGACCATCACAGCTTTACAACACCAACACATTTACTTACTTCACCACCTGACTTTTCGGTCGTAAAAGTAATCGTGCCGCTCTCATCCGCATCGCTGGAAGACACCATCTTTGTTTTGCTAATTATCCCTTTTATACAATTCGCCTGTGCGCTGTTTCCGGATTGACTGATGGATACTCCAGAGAGATCCTTACTGCCACTGGAAATGGAAAAGGCATATGCGGAGGAATCAGTACCGTCCTCAATACAGTTTTTCAATGCAGCCAGTTTTCTTTTCAGACCGCGCGAAAGGCTGCTTGCGTTCTCGCCGCCTCGGGCAACGATTCTGCAACCACTGCTTCCACCGGACGCCCCGATTGTTTCCGCAAGTTTTTGTTTCAAATCATCTGGCACCTGCAGATTTTCAGGTACTTTCACGCCCTCCGGTACCTTGCCACTCGCTGCAGCATCCTGAATTTTCTTCTTTTGTTCATCAGTCAGATTCACATTCTTCAACTGTGCCTGATTCAATTGAGATGGATTCACCTGCCCACTCGCTGCAAGCTGTTTCGCTTTGGCGATCCGGCTATTGCCACCTTTTCCAGACGATGGTCCGGCGTCAGCTGCCACTTCTGCGGCGCCGGGATTTGCAGCAAGCGAGTCTGGGCCGGGTGGCAATTCAACGTCGTTCATCCCAGGTGGCGTATTGTCTTCATCGTTCGGCACATCCGCTGACGTAGCGACAGTCTCCACATTGGCGGCGATATTTGCATCATCGACCGTTGTCTGTCCGCCTGCACTGCCCGGCCCCATTAAAAAATACCAACCGGCTGCACCGCCACCAAGCAGCAGAACGACAACACCGGCAACAATGCCCAGCACAGGACTTCCCTTTCCGGATCGAACAACAGGAGATGGCACGGATTGAGCGGGCATTGGAACAGTGGCGGAAGCAGCAGCAGGCTGTCTCTGCGTTTTCGCATGTGCCGGCGTCACTGCACTGGCAACAGTTGTTTTACCGGAATGTTCAATTCCCAGCATTCCATCCAACGTCTGTCCAAATTCCTTCATTGACTGAGGCCGCGCATTCGCGTCTTTGGACAGCGCCGCCATCACCAGTGCTTC
>JAFGWT010000457.1 GCA_016937015.1 Deltaproteobacteria bacterium
CCGTACGGGCAGACCTATGTGTCTGCCCTGCCCGCACAGTTCCAGGACGCACACACAGGTGCGCCCGTACAGTCTATCTGAGTGGACAAATCCCTGATGACACTTACTCGAAAGTGATGTTGGTAACGCCGTTGGTGATGCTCCAGCTGGCGTCGGGGTCGGTTTGGCTGGTGACTTCGTTGCCTTGAATCACAAGATTTTTAAAGTGAACGCCATTGATGGTGCCATTGCTCCCGGCTCGGCCATGGAGTTGAATGGTTCTGTTGCCGTATGAGGTCACGTTGGTAAAATAGGTGTCAATGTACGTGCTCCGATTAGCGGCGTCACGCCAGTCCGGGGGCTCGTCCAGGGCCAGTTTGATAAAGATGCCCGCTTCTTCGACACGCACGTCTTCGAATACGGTGCCTTTAATCTCTGCGGAATCGTATCCTTCCATGGTAAGCGCCCGGCCGGCGGCCACCACGTCGATGTCCTTGAACACCACGTTGGTCATACTCTGCCCCATGGATTTCGTCCCAATCTTGCAGCCCACCGAATTGCTGTAGGCCACCACGCGTTCGTGGAGAATGTCAGCGGTGTTGACTGTCCCGCCCGGTTCCTCGTTCTTGGTGGCCATGCTGTCATCGCCGGTATACAGAAACGCATTGTAGAGCACGCCGTTGGTGGATTCATCGAAGTCCACACCGTCAGTATTGTTCCAATTGGTATTGGGGCGACAGTTAATCATCTTGTAGTTTTCAATACGAACGTTATCGCTTCGGTAAATCAGCGTATTCCAGAAGCTGGAGTCCCGGACGGTAACGCCTTCCACCAGAATATCGGCGCTTTGCTCGATTTTGAGCATATTGATTTTGGTGTCGTTTTGGGCGCGTATCGAAATGCCGTTGCCGTCGATGGCGCCGCGCCCAAGCAGTTTTGAATTACTGATTTGATACATACGAATCACCCCGTGAGTGCAGCCTTCAATGTTGATACCTCCGTTGCCGGTGCTGAAATCCCCAGGGGTGTTGGACCCATAGAGCAGTGCGCCGCCCGCCAGATACATGGTCATATCGCTCTTCATCCATAACTCGCCGATTTTGTAGCGACCGGGTGGGACGTAGACGATGTTCTGATCCGAGCCGGAAGCATCGTCAATGGCAGCCTGAATCTGAGAAGTGGCCAGCTGCTGGCCGGTATTGTCCACGTTGTAGTCGGCCAGATTTCGCACGTTGGCGTCATCCGGACTCGGTGCATTTTCCTCTGGAGGATCGAGCAGGATAAACAATAGTTCTTTGGAATCCACCTTGAGAATCAGATAGTTTGACCCACTGCTAAAGCTCAGGGTGTCGCCATTTTTTGAAGTGGCGATTTCCCGGCTTCTGGGGCTCAGGGTGTGGGAGTTGAATCCGCCGTTCACGGTGACCTCTATGTCCATGGCCACATCCTTTGTCATGGCGCAATGGGCGTAATGCACCTGCATATGGGGTGAATACTTGCTCATCTTTTCGACAAAGATAGGCGCGCCATTCACCGTCACCGTGTACAGGTCGCTTTTATCGACGCCCGGAAAATCGGGAAAGACCTCACAGCCCACAAAAGCCTGGGCCGTGTCTGTTTCAGTGTCGGTATCGGTGTCGCTGTCCGTATCCGTGTCCGTATCGCTGTCCGTGTCGCTGTCGGTGTCGGAATCCGTATCGGTGTCCGCATCGGTCGTATCGCCCGCGTCACAACAGATGGGGGTATCGGCGGGACAGGTGTAATCCGGCAAATATGTGCCATTTAAGTTGCGGCATTCGCCCTGGGCCACACAGGTGCCAGGACAATCGGAATCGCTGTCTGTGTCGGTGTCCGTGTCCGTGTCCGTATCGCTGTCCGTGTCCGTATCGCTATCCGTGTCCGTATCAGAATCAGTGTCTGTGTCCGTATCGCTGTCCGTGTCCGTATCGCTGTCTGTATCGGTATCGCTGTCCGTGTCCGTATCGCTATCCGTATCCGTATCGCTGTCCGTATCCGTATCGCTGTTGGCATCGGTTTCAGAGCCCGTGTCGTCGCCCGAGTTTGATGACCCGCCACTGCAGCCGGCACTGCCCAATGTGGTCAACAGACAAGCCATCACCAGCAGCCATTTGATTGGCCAAAAAGATGTTTTCATTTATTTCCTCCCTGGGTATTTGCATTTTGTGCCCTGCCGCAAACGAAACAGATGATCCCGCAAATGCAGACAAAGTGAACTTTTCCATGCACGTTTTCCATATCGGTTGTATGTGCCCACAAACGACGCGAAACGGGTAATATTTGCGTATGATACACAGATGGTTTTAAGGGACCGAGGCCTCACACCGCCATATATCGCTGATGGCTACACACCCGCTAATACAGGGCCAAAATCTCAACATCCGTACGGGCAGACCTATGTGTCTGCCCTGCCCATGGGTCTGCAATGCAGCGATGGGTTGGGGGGCCAAAAAAATGATTTCGAACAACCGATCATTCGATTCCCAATGTTAACTATGTCTGGCATTTTCCGTTTATCTATCCAGCACATGACGCGCGATGGCCATGGTAAATCCGCTCGTAGCGAAAATACGAGGTCGTGTGATGGCCGGTGATGCGCTTTTAAACGGAGGAATGGATAATGAATTTCAGGATACAGGACTTTAATATTGGAAAAAAGATTGCGCTCATCATCGCCGTGTTAACGATAGGTCTTGCAATTGCCGCCGCATTTGGGGTGGGTGCGCTTTTCGAAACAAATCGCGGATACAGGGAGCGGGCACTGTTTGAAGCCGATTTGGCCGCTCACGCGCTCGAAGCCCAAAACGCGGTGCTTCAGGTGCGGCGGTCAGAGAAGGATTTCATTGCCCGTAAAGACGAAAAATACGCGAAAATGGTTCAGCAGCAGTTGGGGGTAATCGATGACAAATTGAACACGGTTGGAGCCGGGCTACATCTGGACGACGAAGAAGTGCTCCGACTAATCGCTGAGACCAGAGAGAAACGCGCTGCCTATGACGAGGAATTCGCGCTTTTTGTTGCCTTGATGAAGCAAAAGGGCCTGACCCATAATGATGGACTGCAAGGGTCTTTTCGTAAAGCGGCCCATTCATTCGACGACATTGTCGCCAACGTCGCTGTGCCAGACGGCACAGAGCTGTATCTTCGCGCACGCAAACATGAGAAGGACTACATGCTGCGGATGGACACAAAGTATGTGACAGAGCTAAATGACACCCTGACGCAACTGAAAAAAAACATTGATTCCTCAAAAATAGATGAAGTGACCAAAAAGCAGTTTCATGCATTGCTGTCTGAGTATCAAAACGGTTTCCTGACGCTGGTTAATATCGATGCAGACCTTGAAAAATCAGGACGCAAAATAAAGACCGCGGCGGACAAAATGATGGACAACATGGATGCCTTTATCGTCAACCAGGACAAGGTTGTCAAAAGCACTGTTTCGCAGATTGAGTCGTCCTCTGATTCTGCAGTGAATGTTGTGATTGTGGTCTCCATTCTGGCGCTGGCCATGGGGGTATTTTCCGGGGTGGCCATCTCAAGAACCATTGTGAACCCACTGTCGCAGTTGGTGGAATTTTCAAAATCCATTGCAGCCGGAAACCTTGGCGCAACCCTGTCTGTCACCCAGCGGGACGAGATAGGCGAACTTGCAACGGTCATGTCTGGGATGCGGGACAATCTGGCTGAATCAAACAGGCGCAAAGCGGCGGTGGCATCCTTTCAGAATGCCGAGGTGAAAAATATCCGAAAAGCCCTGGGGCAAATGGCTATTGGCAACCTGGATGTGACGTACGAAGTCGGAGAAGCGGGAGAATACACCGAAGAGGTCCGTGGCGGCTTTGTCAGCATAGGGGAGAGTATCAACCAGCTTATCGCCATTTTAACTGAATTTTCCCTGAATGTGCAGCAAGGGGTGGGGAATGTGTCCAATGGCGCCCGGGAGATAGCGTCGTCTTCCCAGTCAATGGCGGAAGGGGCGTCGGAGCAGGCAGCCAGTGTGGAAGAAGTGTCGGCCAGTATGGAAGAGATGACGAGCACTGTTAAACAAAATGCCGACAATGCGCAGCAGACAGCGATGATTGCGCGCAAAGCCGCCGCGGATGCCCAGGATGGTGGCAAAGCCGTACAGGATACAGTGCACGCGATGCACAGCATTGTGGACAAGATTCGACTGGTTGAGGAAATCTCCAGACAAACCAATATGCTGGCGCTCAATGCGGCGATTGAAGCAGCCAGAGCAGGAGAACATGGAAAGGGCTTTGCGGTTGTTGCCGCTGAAGTGCGAAAGCTGGCGGAGCGATCCCAATTGGCCGCACAGGAGA
>JAFGWT010000458.1 GCA_016937015.1 Deltaproteobacteria bacterium
CACCGTCTGCGGAACGCTCACCGTCTGCGGAACGCTCACCGTCTGCGGAACGCTCACCGTCTGCGGAACGCTCACCGTCTGCGGAACGCTCAAATGAGGGACATCCAAAAGCCGTCAGAGCCGCCCTGTCCGCGTCGCTGAGCGGTTTGACGATCTGTACCGGAGGCAACCTGAAAAGGGGGTCTTTCTTTCGATTGGTACGCGTCAGCTGAAGCATGCAGGGATGTTTGGCAATGACCACCGCAAACCCGTCGTATTCAAAGGATTCAGTCAGCAGTGCCTTCAGCGCATCCTGATTGTACGCATCCGCCTGCCGCACAAACTGGACCCCCAGGCTTTTTAGCAGACTGGGAATATCAATTTTGTCGCCAATCTGGCCGTTGCCCGGCCGAGGCTGATGTCCGGTCATGGCGGTGGTGGCATTGTCGAGCAGGTACAGGGTAATGTTGGACTGATTGGCGGCGGCATTGATGACCCCAGGGATTCCGGCATGAAAAAACGTCCCGTCACCCATCAGTGCCAGCACCTTTCGCTCCGGGTTGTTGAGTGCCAGACCTGCGGCGGTGGCCACCGAATGTCCCATCGAAAACAGAATGTCGCCCATATGATGCGGCGGCAATGCCCCAAGCGTAAGACATCCAATATCGCCCACCACGATACTGGTATCGTCAAGCACCGCCTGCGCGGCAAAAAAGGCGGATCGATGGCCGCACCCTGGACACAATTGCGGGGGACGCGATGGCAGCGTCAGCGTCGGCTGGCGGGGCATTGTCGGCTGTCGCAAAAACAGCCTGGGCCAAACAGCAGCAAACATGTGTTCGATTCGTCCCCGGTTCAATTCCCCGGCCAGCTCAGCATCCGGTCGTGAGTAGATCCGCGTTGACACACCGGCGTCGAACGCAAGGGATTTGATTTCGTGTTCGATAACCCTGTCGAGCTCCTCCAGAATAAACACTTCCCGATGCGCCGATAAAAAATCCAGCACCGTCTTTTTAGGAAGGGGATAGGTCATTTTCAATTGCAGCAATGATATCCCTGCGCTGTTTTCCTCGCAGACTTCCTGCGCTTCAAACGCCGGCAATCCGCTGGATATAATACCCAGCCGCCGTGGGTTTTTGCCATCATCCAGCCGTGTCGCCAGTCGGTCCGCCTGAGATCGAATCGCATTCAACTTTGCCAGCGCATTCGCTTTCAGTGGAAACAGATCTCGGGTCACCGGAAAATAAGGGCCGTTTTCCCTGCCATATCGGGATGACCAGTCCGCCGGGGACGGGGTGAAGCGGTCGCATGCCACGTATTGTTTTGCATGGCACACATTGGTGGTCAGTCGCAGAAACACCGGCATCTGCATCTGTATGGACAGCCGCGCCGCTTCCAGATACAGCACGTACGCCTGCTCGGGGTTCCCCGCCTCCAGCATGGGAATATAGGACATGCGGCTAAAGTGGCGATTGTCCTGTTCGTTCTGAGATGAGTTGGCGCCCGGGTCATCGCCAAGGATGATGATCAGCCCCCCAATATGATTCATCAGCGCCTGCTGTATCAGTGAATCCGACGCCACATTCAATCCCACCGACTTAAAAAAGGTACAGGATAAATGACCGTTGAGGGACGCTCCGGCCGCGATTTCCAGCGCCACTTTTTCGTTTGCCGAAAATTCAAAATGAAAATTTCGTTCGCCTATGGGAATCGACTCAAGGGCTGCACCGATTTCCGGGGTGGGAGAGCCAGGATAACTGGTAATCACCCGAGTGCCGGTTTCCACCATGGCACGGGCCAGCGCATGATTGCCCATCATCACAGCAGTGGTGGACTCGCTTCCAAACAGTTTTCTTGCCGGTATCAACAGTAACCTCCTCTAAACCTCGACAAATATCACCAGGCCATTCAGTTCATATCGTCGTGCCAACGCCTTTGGCGTTCATGGCGATCTGATTTGCCTTTGG
Source organism: Deltaproteobacteria bacterium (assembly GCA_016937015.1). Classification (GTDB taxonomy): domain Bacteria; phylum Myxococcota_A; class Polyangia; order JAAYKL01; family JAAYKL01; genus JAFGXQ01. The sequence continues at coordinate 1,947 of JAFGWT010000458.1, forward strand.
AACCTCGGTTCGGACTGACCGCCCCGTTTCAAGTGAGTTGTCAATAATCTGGTATTGTAATACTGGTTTTGGAAAATGCTGGGTATAGGACTAAAATATTAAATCAATTGACGATGCTGATTAAAACACATTTGAGTGATTCAACCCTATGGGTTCATAATATCCACAAACAGAACAACATCGTTATAATCAAACACGCCGCCGCTTTCGTAAGACAGTGCAGACAATGGTAAATCTTCAAATTTAAATTTCAGGCGACGGTGAACATCGGAATCATTGGGGGATTCTTCCGATACCTTGCAAAAAGAACTGCTCGACGAGCGTGCCACATGTGTTTCATCAAAGCCGTACCCAGTAAAATCAGTATTCACGGTAAATGAAAGCAGTGACTTATCGGCAATAGTCTGCGAAAGAAAGACCGTTTGGGGCAACAAGTCCCCTGACAATGCACCAACGGACCAGAGCACTTCCTCTATGCCGTTGTAAATTGCTGTCACACCGGACGGGGCATTGGCACTGGTTTGCTCAGAGAAGGTCACACGCACGGGATGCCCCGGCGGAATGACAACCACAGATACCTCTGTAGTCGTCTCGTTACCAGACGGATCCACCATCGCCACCCTGTAGTCCACTACGATTGGTGCGTTCGTATTTTCTGAATCTGCAGCTGTATCCTCCGACACTGTGTCAGTATCCGACACTTCAACAGTATCAACTGCAGTATCTGAATCTATGGTGGATGGTAATACCACCGACCCTGGCACAACCGCCGTGTAAACGTCATAAGTAACGTTCTCGACAGTGTCTGTCTCTTTGGTAATCACATAAGCATCCGGGGGTATTGGAATCCATGCATCATCAACGAGCGAGCTGACGTAGATCTTCCAGTCGACGTCCGCTATCGTGTCGGCGGGCACTGTCCATGAGATCTGGTAGTCTTCAGCCTCATTGCCGCCATCGGTGTCAGCGCTGCTTTCAGAGTCAGACGGTGCCTCGTCCACCCACACCGGCATGGCTTCGACAATCTGTTCAGCAGACAGGCCATCTGTCCAGGCGACTACTGGGGTTAAATCATCGTTTCCAGTTTCAGGACTCATCGTTGTGCAGCCGGTCATCGCCAGCAGCGCCATGAATGAAAACTTTGACACGGAATCGATAACATTCATATTCACCGCTCCTTTAATTGGCTGCCGGATAAGAACTGCAGCCATGTCTCACCCAATCATCCGATTTCGTAAACATCCTAAAGTTTGCAACATGCTTTATACGAATGAACCCTTTCTGATATTCTGCGATGCACAAACCGAATCCACTAATTCGCTCATCCACAGTTCAGACGATTTCCCACTTCTCCACTTTTTAATTTTAATCTCCCCCACTGCGATATTCAACAAGCGGGGCCCATTTATTGAAAAATAACACAAATATTAAATTTTCGAGTCGCTTCGACGCAACACACACAATATTTGGCGCTTACAGGAAAAGCCGCAGGGTCACGACGCTGCGGGGAGGGAGATAAACGGGCTGACCGTAAACCGCGGTTTGTGTCTTTTGCAGATCCCTGGTCTCATCAGTCACGTACTGGTCTACCCGTGTAACGAATTTTCCATTGGGCAGGTTTTCAAAATCAAGCTGAATTTTTTGCTGCTGCCCGTGCCAGTTCACAAACACCGCCACCGCCTCTGAATCATCCGGCGCCAGGTACGCGGTCCCCATGAGGCCACTCAAATCATCGGCATCGTTCAGGCCAATGCGCCTAAACCCAGGTCGGATAAACAGGCTGTAGTTGCCCAGGGTCCACAGGGTTTTTTGCGCCGTGTGGCTGCCGCTTTCATCCAATTCGCCGTAATCCCCACCTGGCGGTATCAGACGGATCAGTGAAAACCGATTGTTATGTCCCCAGCGTTCGCGGTCGAGCGCGGTCCAGAAACTCCAGGACACCACGTTGGCGATAGCCACATCGGCGAATACGATTTTGGCGAGAAACAGCGCATTCGACATGTATTCGTCCGGGGTTTCCGTTTCACTTAACAGGCTGTACTCGGTTTGCTGCACGTCGAGACCAAACCATTCCGCCTCTTCCCGCACACTCTCCCTAACCGATGCAATAGTGCCGTCGTCGGGATACGTCCAGTAGGTGTGTCCGGAAATCACTGCGGGCACATGGGCGAGGTCGCCAATATAATCGGGGCGCTCCGGGTCGAAGAAGTTCCACATCTGATCCGATTTATTCGCATTACCACTGTTTGAATGCAAGTCGTTCCAGCTGGCTGCATCTGACACCACGATATGGGTCGGCAACCCCCGGGACGCCAGTGATGCGTTCAGCTCACGCACCAACCTGGCAATCTCGCTGTTTTGCCACGTACTCCCCTCCTGTCCACCGTCATTCCAGGCATGCTGCGGTTCATTGACCGGACTGATCTCGCCAATCGAAATGCCTTCGGTTTCAAAATGGGCCAGAACGTCAGCCATAAATTCGGCGAAATCATCATACCGATCCGCCTGCAGATTGGCGGAGATGCCGTCCGGCCCCCACGCCAACCCGCTGCGGGTGAACTGCACCGGAGGGCTGTTCGAAAAAAGGATAAACCGTTCAACACCGTAATCGGCGGCCGCGTTCATAAACCACTGCTGCCCCGCCTGCTTCTCCCAGTCATACGAACCGTCTGCGCCTAAAAAACATTCTGCGCGGCGGGTGGGCTCTTCAATGCCGCTATCGTCCCCCTGCGCCATACTCCCGGCCCCAAGATTGACGCGCCACCTCGACAATCCGATGCCATGGGGATTACCTTCATCATTCAATTCCTTTCGAAACAGCAGTTCGGCGATGGCCGCTTTTTCGGACTCCGACCAGTACCGCCCCACCCAATCCACGTTCCAGGCGTCAGATGCACCAAACCCCTGCATGGTCTGATGGACCACTGATGCGTCGACGGTAATCGGTGTGGCAGGAATACTGTCGGTGTCCTCCCACGTCAGCTCAGTATCGGTTGGGTCTGAATCACTGAAATCCGTTGCGGTATCGCGAGTGACGAATGTATCGCTGTCAGTATCGTCAACCGCCCCACTTTCGGAATTAGAATCAAAGACCGTGTCAACCACGGCGGTGTCCGAATCCATAATCGCAGCAGTGTCTTTTTCCGAGTCCCTTTTCTCTGTTGAGTCAACCGATGTATCCTGGCTCGACGTGTCGCCATCACTGTCGCTGTCCGAATCGGTATCGCTGTCACTGTCACCGTCACTGTCCGCATCCCCATCGCCATCACTGTCGGTGTCACCGTCGCTGTCTGAATCCATATCCCCATCGCTGTCGCTATCCCCATCGCCATCGGATTGAGTTGACGCCTCAGGTTTTTCGCTAACATTACTGTTGTTTCCGGCACATGCAGTGATCATAAAAAAACAGAAAAGTGTCCAACCTGCCAGGCTCTGCATGGATATCCTTTCGCGCGTGCTGGATGCCACGCCTGCATTATATAAGTTAAAACATTGGCGGAATATTGGGTATTAATTTTAAAAACAGTTTAAATCGAATTTTTCCGTCAACGCACACCCGCATTGGTGTATACAGAAACACTGTAATACCATGTTGCAAAAAATTAGTAACCAGACAATGAACAGGTACCTGCTGACGGTGGACGATGCGCCCGACAGCAGCACGTTTATCACCGCCACTTTCGAATCCGGATCAACTGGTGGGGATGTCCGCCGCTGCTACGCAGAAATTGGGCAACTGCTGCAGACCGAAAATCTGCTGGTCGTTCAGGAGCGTATTTTCGGCGTCATGAGTCGCTATCAGGAAATTCTCGCCATTCGAAATGAAGCGCTGTGGGCAGCGGTACAGCCATCATTCTTTGAAGGCAAACCCATGCGGGGAAATAATGTGGCCGGCATTCTGATTCGCGCAGTCCCCAAAGACGCCGTCACGCCAATTATTTTCAGTGGCCAACTCGTTGGGATGCAATGGCAGCACGACAGCGATATTTTCGCCATCCTCAGCGGCGTTTGGGGCACCGGCGCCACACCTGCCGAAGAAACCACGTCCCTGTTGCAGCGGGCAGAATCCATTATTCATGCAGCCGGGTTCGACGTGAGTGACATCGCCCGGACCTGGTTTTACCTGGATGGCATTCTGGACTGGTATGACGATTTCAATGCAGCCCGGACGGCCGTTTACAAACGCTGGAAGCTGGTCCCCGAGGGAAGCGATGCACAGCGCGCATTGCGGTTGCCGGCCAGCACGGGGATTGGTGTCCGCAATGGATATGGCAAGACAGCGGCGGTCGACATTCTGTTGTCCAAACGGACCGGCGGCGCCGTAACCCAGCTGTCCAACGCAGGTCAAAAAGATGCGTTTAAATATGGGTCTGCCTTTTCGCGCGGTGCACTGCTGCCGTTTGCGTCCGGCACACTCATGGAACTCTCAGGCACCGCATCCATCGATGAAACCGGCGCCACAGTTTATGTGGATGATTCAAAATCACAAATCAGCTGCACCATGAAAAAAATTGATGCGCTGCTCTCCCCATTGCAACTGTCCCTCGGCGATCTGGTAAGCGGTACAGCATTTTTCAGAAACCGCGACGACCTCCCACTGCTGGCGGCGGAACTGGCCCAACGGGGACTGAACCTGAGCGAACTGCCACTGGTGTGCGTTCAGGCCCACGTATGCCGCGACGACCTGCTATTCGAACTGGACGGGGAACTGCTCACAAAAGCCGTTGCAAAGCCCGCCGGTTCATGACCATAATCGGTGGCACTGCTTAACCCAAAAGAGGCCACCATGCAATCGCTTCGCAACACACTGAAAACCCTTTATCTGTTCTTTATGCTGCTTCCCATCCTGTTCACAGGCGCCATCGCATGCAGCGGGTCTGATGAAAAAAACGCTGAGCTGTCATCGGATGGAGATTCGGACAGCGACTCAGATACCGACAGCGATTCGGACTCGGACAGCGACACGGATACAGATACCGATTCAGATGCCGACAGTGACAGCGATACTGATTCAGACTCGGATACAGACACTGATTCAGACTCAGACAGCGACACTGATTCGGACTCGGATTCTGACACCAATTCAGACTCAGACAGCGACACTGATTCGGACTCAGATTCCGATACAGACATCGATTCGGACTCGGATACAGATGCGGATTCAGACACGGATAGCGATTCGGACACACACACCGACTCAGATACGGACACCGGCAGTGAAGATTTTACCGCCGCATCTGCGGCCGCCCTCGACGCATTGACCCAATGGCTGCAATCCGACTGGGACAGCCGGGACCCCATGGACACTCAGTCATTTGCATCGGTTGGCCTGACACGCGCAGATGCCGAAGCCGCCGAAACACTTCTGTGGGACGATATGGCTGCCCATATCACGCAGACACGGCAAAGTGAGGTGGAGAACAAAGTCATTATGTCTGACGGACTCACCCTGCGCTACGAAACGGTCTACCTGGGGAATGAACCCGAAGGCGGACGCAGTCTTTTTATATCGATGCACGGGGGCGGCAACACCGATACCGCCACCAATGACCAGCAGTGGGATAACCAGGTCCTGTTGGCTCAGAGTTACGCTCCCGAAGACACGCTTTGGATAGCCCCCCGCGCCCCGGTGGATGACTGGAACATGTGGTTTATCGATGAAATTGATGACATGTTCGACCAGTTGATTTCGAACATGATCGTGTTCGAAGGCATCAATCCCAACAAAGTGTATTTGAACGGCTACTCGGCCGGCGGCGATGGGGTGTACCAGCTGGGGCCCCGCATGGCGGACAGATGGGCGGCGGCGGCCATGAGCGCGGGACATCCCAATTCTTCCAAACCCCACTGTCTGCGCAACATCGGCTTTGCCATTCACGTGGGTGGTGATGACACCGCGTTCGATCGCAATCTGGTGGCGCTGGAGTGGGGCGCGCTGCTTGACGCCATGGAAACGGGGGATCCCGGTTTTTATCAGCACCAGGTCGAAGTGCATCCCGGATTGCCTCACTGGATGAATCTCGCGGATCAGCCCTCCATCCCGTTTGTTCAGGGCTTTGAGCGAAACAGTGCGCCTGCACGCGTGGTATGGCGACAGGCAGAGCGCGCCACCGACCGACTGTACTGGCTGGCAATGGATATTGCGGATGCGGCGCTCGGTCAGGTGGTGACCGCAACGGTGGACGGACAGACGATTGTGCTCACTGAGGAAGCAGAAGCCGATGGTAAAGAGGTGGTCAATGTCCCCAAACTGACTGTCCGTGTTACTGACAGCATGCTCGACATGGACCAGGATATTACCATTACATTCGACGGCAACACCCTGCACAGCGGCCCCATTCACCGCACCGCCGCAGCGATTTACAAAACCCTGCAGGAACGCGAAGACCCCGCCGCCATTTATCGCGGGGAACTCACGGTAACCCTGTAGCGTGCTGCATTCAGTTTTTCAATCAGGAGTTATTGATTGTGCACTGCACAGCATTTTGCCAACCCCGCTGCATCCGTTGCCGTTCATCGTGGTTAAGTGTTGGCGTATACCCGCGATGGCAGCGCCATGCGGCACTCAATTCATCAAAGGACCCAAAGATGCCCGAGCCATGCCTGCCAGATACGCCACCCCCAGCGCGGTGGTTTCCATGATGGCCTGCCCAGAGCCATTACCGAAGAGTCATAAATAAAGAATTTCTCGATGGAGTCGGGTCGCCGTCCGAACCGCCGATACCCATACCCCAATTAGATTGGCCTTAGGCCAAAGGATTATTTTTCAGTAAGGTGAGAATTGTTGCGGGCATCGTGCAACTCAACGTGTTATATTTGCAACTGTCGTGGATGAATTAAGAAAATATGCATTTTTCGCTTTATATGTCGCGTTTTATTTGGGGAGCGCCTGCACCACGGCCTGTGGCCGAATCGGCTTTGAATCGGTTTCCATGGAAGACGCGAATACGGATATTGGGAGTACGGATTCTGCTAAATCGGATACAGACAGGGACACGGATACCGATACGGGCACCATTACCGATACTGGCCCGGACACGGACACTGGCACCGATAGTGGCGCAGACACGGACACCGGCACGGATACGGACACGGACACCGGCACCGATAGTGGCGCCGACACAGACACGGCCCCCGAAACCGACACTGGCGTAGACCCCGGCACGGACACCGGCACCGATAGTGGCGCCGACACAGACACGG
>JAFGWT010000459.1 GCA_016937015.1 Deltaproteobacteria bacterium
ATCACCCTGGAAAGCGCTCCTGGACAGGGGACCGATATTACTCTTTCATTCCCGGCGCGACAACCCACCCATCACGCGGAGCCCGGCGAGGAGCGGGTGGTTCCGGCACCGGCGGAAGTGCTCAACGTGCTCTCCGGTTATACTGTACTGCTGGTTGATGACGAACCGCTGGTGCTTAAGGCAGGCGTTCGAATGCTTAAAACACTTGGCGCAGATGTCATCAGTGCCGACTCCGGTGTCGAAGCAGCTGGGCTGGTTGAAAAACATGGAACCAACATTTCCCTTGTCGTTCTGGATTTAATAATGCCAGGCTTGGATGGTATTGGAACCATGAGAAAAATTCACAGTATTCAACCCGGGATGCCGGTGGTGTTGGTATCCGGATATGCAAAGGATATTCTCAAGCCTGAACACATGATTTCGGATGGCGATTTCGTGCGATTTCTGGCTAAACCGTATCGTGCGGAACAAATTAGTCGCGTCGCCGAAAGTCTGCTGAGCGCCAGTGAAACCCGCAGGGACAGTCAAAGCAGCTCTGCCTGAATCCAACTGATGGCAAACAAAAACGAAAATTGATGGATGTGGTTGTTTTTCGCAGGTGAAGAAGAAATTTGAAGAAGACCTTAATGACAGGTTTCAGGAGAGCTTGCGACGTTTTTTTACCTGGTCCATGGCACGCTTGTACTCAATTTCCCACTCGCTGGTGCCTTCCTGCAGGTTGCGGATTTTGCGACGTGCCTCTTCGTCGATGTCATCCTCAATTTCAGTATGCTTGCGCAAAACTTCCCGCATGGTGACCTTCAATTCGTGATCCTCGGCAAAGATTTCATCCACAAATTGGCTGTGCATGAACACACCAATGATTTGATCCATGATGTAATCCATCGCCTCGTCACCAAATATAAAGCCTTCCTTTTTGGCAAGCTGTCGTTTTATTTTTGGAAACGAATTGTATGGCAGCCCCTGACGTTCGCATATATCTTTGGCTTTCTCGGTGAAGTTCCGGTCTCGCCTTATATATTCCTTTAATACAGATGCAATATCGAGTTCGACTTCGTTAGGGCTGTCGGTCTCGAGTTTCTCACCAGTAATTAGCCGCTGTGTGATTTCTGCGGCGATAATATCTACTTTTCCTGAAAATAATTTCATAATATCGACCTTTCCCAATGGATAGCTGGTCTCGATAACCAATTTTGGCAGCCGAGTATTGATCGGGGCACTATCGAAGTCAATCAGCTTTTGATTTTCATCCAAACAAAATTGGATGCGTTTTTTGTAAAATCAGGTACACTCTGAGCAAAAATTTACGGGACGAATGTGAGATGCACCAAAAAAGTGTGTTTCAGATCCGGTTGAAGGGGAATATGCATGAAATATTTAAAACCTGTTTTCACAATCATTTTCAGTTGCGGTCTGTTTGTTTGTGCGGGAGAGGCCCTGGGGCAGGACGAAACAGGCGAGGATGTTTCACAGGGAGATGACTCCCCTGACGAAGCACCTGAAGACTCACCTGTTTATGACGTAAACGATAAGGCAATGGCCGAATTCCAAAAAGGAATCGATTTGTTTGAGGCGGGTAAGTATATAGACGCCGCGGATAGCTTTCGGGCTGCCATGGCCGAGAAATCCTCGTGGAAGATGTATTACAACATTGGACAGTCCGAAGCGGCGGCCCAACGATATGGATTGGCACTGGAGGCGTTTGAAGCATACCTGGTTGCTGGCGGTGACGATGTTCCATTTGCCAAAAAGGACGAGGTTCTGGCCGAGATAGAGCGATTGCGATTGCTGGTTGGTGTGGTGGAGTTGAAGGCGCCAGAGTGGTCTGAACTGGTCATCGATGGCTATGTGCGCGGGATTGTACCGATTGAAGGGGTGATTCGCGTGGCCGCCGGCCCCCATCATATTCAGGTCCGGTGCAAGGGCGAAATACTCTTTGACGCCGATGTGAAAATTGCTGGTGGCGTGACAACACCAATTGACGCTGGGAACAGCGCGGATGAGGTGCAGAACGAGGTTAACTTAAAGCAGCATTCGACATCTGATAATTCGCAGTCCGACCGCGCCATACCCAAAAAGTTGTTGGCAGGTATTGTAACCGGCGGGGCAGGCGTGCTGGTTACCGGTCTGGGGGTGGCATTTCTCATAAAGGGAACAAAGGACGCTGATGAGGCTGAGGAATGGAATAACATGACACCGAGGCCAGACGCCAAAATTGATAAGTACAATGACAAAACACTCCCGCTCAATACTGCCATGACCGTTGCCGGACTTGCGTTGGGCGGTGCGGCCATGGCAGCGGGAACCGTGCTCATTATATTTGGATTGAAGGAAAAGAAAAAAAGAGACGTTTCCGTGGTGCCAACTCTCGGTGGATTAAGTGTTAAATTCTGATTTAAAAATCAATGGTTTTATTTTGGAACATCGTGCAGTTCGCTATCCAGTTTATGGGTGATCGGCAACTTTCGCACAAAAAAACGAACAGAAAGTCAATTGTGGCGTACTATCTTTGAATGCAATCGGTGCGTGAAGCGATGCTGACGACACCGCATTGGGGAGGGTTTAATCATGAAGTATAAAACCATATGCAGTTCCATGGCTATTGTACGGCTATATGTGCTGGTATTGGCGGCTGGCTTTTTAACAATCGGCTGTTGGGATCCCATCGAAGCCGATAACGATGCACAGAGCGATACCGGCAGCGGCGCTGCAACGGACACTTCGAGCAGCACTTTCACAGATACCATCGGGGGGCCAAGTGACAGTGATTCGGTATCAGCGGGGGATAGTGCAGCGTCCTCTGATGTCGATACGATATCCATACTGGATACTTCGACTGAAACGGGCACAGACTCGGTGACGGATACCAGTCTTGATACCACCACTGTCACAACTTCGGATAGCGCATCGGATGCCACTGTGGACACCGTCTCTGATTCAACATCTGATACCGCGGCTGATACTGCGAGTGATACAGACACTGTGGATACGGAGCCGGCATGCGTGCCGGTGGATGAAGTGTGCGACGGAGAAGACAATGATTGCGACGGTCTGATTGACGAGGGGACTGATGAAGTGGCCTACAGCGCAACCGTAACGTGCTGGGTGGATGCCGATAATGATGGCGTTGCGGTATTGTCAGCAGATGTGGCGCATCAATGTGGTACCTGCGATACTGGATATACTGCCACCGAGCCGGCCATTGATAGCGCTGACTGCGACGACAGCAATGCGGATGCATACCCCGGTAATACTGAAGTGTGTAACGGCGCCGACGATGACTGTGACATGCTTGTGGATGAAAACAGCGACGGGGAGGAGCACGGTCTCGCGGTTTCGTGCTGGGTGGATGCCGATGGTGACGGGTATGCGCATATCGATGCAGTAATGGTCAAGGAATGCGGCAGTTGCGGCGCCAATCAGGTCAGTGTTGCACCAGCTGAGAAGACGTCAGACTGCAATGATGAGAACCCCAATGTCAATCCAGGTGAAATCGAGGTCTGTGATGATTTCGTGGTGGATGAAGATTGTGATGGCCTGAGCAATCCTGACTGTGACTGTACGCCAACTGTTCAGGTGAGTTGTCCCCAGCCCGGCGTGTGCGGTGATGGAAAAATTATTTGCGATGGGGATGGTCATTGGCTGGAATGTAACGTGGTTGCGACTGTGGAAATATGCAATGGACTCGACGATGACTGTGATGGCAGCGTGGATGAAGGGGTGACCACTGCTTGCTATGCCGATGCCGATGGGGATGGCTATGCTGTGGCGGCTGCTGAAGTCAGCAATGTATGCGGTTCGTGTCCCACGGCAACAACATCAATTGCACCTGGCGCAAACACCACTGATTGCGACGATTCAGATCCGAATATTCGCCCTGGCGGCGATGAAATCTGCAACCTGAAGGACGATGACTGTGACGGATTGAACGACGAAACCGGCAGTACCAATTATGCACTTCGAACCACATGCTACTCAGATGCGGACGGGGACGGATTTGCGATTTCGGGTGCAGCCCCCAACAACGGATTCTGCGGTGATTGTCCATCCGGATACACCGATTTGGAACCAACAGATGCAACCAACAGCGACTGCGAAGACTCCAAAACAGAAGGCGCCGATATTTATCCTGGTCAAACAACCTATTTCCGCGAGCCATATTGCACCACGGCTGCGGATTATAATGCAACAACTGAGAACTGCTGTCCTAAAGAACAGACATTCTGCCTGATTGATACCAAGAACCCGCCGCATGTGACTTACGATTACAATTGCAATGGCAAACAAGACCTTGCGCCGGACGAACCGTATCAGTGCTATCCAGCGGGATGTAAGGTATTTCTCTGCGATTGCAACTGGGTTTGGGATGTCGTAATTGGTCCTCACTCATGTGACGATACAGGCAAGAATACGGCGATTACAAGAGGTGAGTCGGTATCAGCCGCCTGCAGATGACAAAAGCTGACGTATTGGTTGCGACCTGAATATTTTATGGGAATGTTTTATTATCCTGGAATTTATTGAGGCAGGAGCATTACAGCTTCTTCAACACTCTGGCCGCTTTTTGGGCAACCACTTTTACCGGA
>JAFGWT010000460.1 GCA_016937015.1 Deltaproteobacteria bacterium
CAGGGTAATATTCGGCGGCCCGGGACCAGGGGTCAACAGATTCTTCGATGAGCATGCCAGTCTGACATGTGCCGGTGGCCGCAGATACACAGCGGGTCCAGAATTCGACCACAATATGGTCTCCCGAGGTGATATCGTTATTGATCGCATGCTGCAGCTGGGACGCTGTGGAATTGGAATTATCGGTACCACTTTCCACATGCCATGCTTCAGTGAAGTCGCTCCCATCGGAGACGATATCCAGTGATATGGCCGCCGGGCCATAACTGGAATAGTCGGGCATATCGGTGTCCGACAGCAAATCGGTGCCATCGGGAACAGGGGGACAGGCCGTATCCACCCCGGTGTCTGTGTCGGTATCGACAGATTCCGTATCGACGGATTCGGTATCGACGGATTCGGTATCGACGGATTCGGTATCGACGGATTCGGTGTCCACGGATTCGGTATCGATAGTTTCAGTGTCGACGGGTTCAGTGTCGACGGGTTCAGTGTCTACCGATTCAGTGTCGACGGGTTCAGTGTCTACCGGTTCAGTGTCCCCGGATACAGTGTCTACCGATTCAGTGTCCCCGGATTCGGTGTCCCCGGATTCAGTGTCCCCGGATTCAGTGTCGACGGGTTCAGTGTCCCCGGATTCGGTGTCCCCGGATTCGGTGTCCCCGGATACAGTGTCCTCGGATACAGTGTCCCCGGATACAGTGTCCCCGGATTCAGTGTCCTCTGATTCAGAGTCGACGGTTTCTGAGTCAAGGCGTACGGATTCAAAGCCAATGCGTCCGCAACCCATGGTGGCGGTCAGGTTCCACAGAACAACAATGACAGCGATAAATGGCGTCACCTTCATATATACCAGAGTGTCACATTTCTCGCATTTGTCTAGCCAGTACGGATCAGTCGTGTTCCAATGGAAGGCACGCCATTTTTTTGGCTGCATTCCCCCGGACTTTAATTGCGTCAAAATGCCCCAGTGTGTCTTTATGACACATGACAATTGGACCGCAGAGGTGGGGGCGATAAAACTCTTCTTGCACATGTTTTGTCACAAGTTAATATACCGTGATTTCAATACGTTTGACTATTGTGACTATTGGATGGACCTCGCCCTGTCTGGTACAGAAATCGCAGTCGGGTAACGCCATCCGTAATCAGGTCCGGATATGAGAAAGAAATTAACGTTCGAAATACTGCCACAGCCCGATAATACCACCTGTGGTCCCACCTGCCTGCATGCCCTGTATCGCTATTACGGGGACAATGTTTCCCTTGCGCAGGTGATTGCCGAAGTGCCCGCGCTCACGGGCGGGGGAACACTCGCGGTGATGCTGGCCAATCACGCTCTCGACAGAGGTTACAGGGCCACCATTTATACGTACAATTTGATAATCTTCGATCCCACCTGGTTTTCTCCCGGCGTGGATATCGCATCCCGCCTGGCCCAGCGGCGCAGTGTCATCCACAGTGCCAAGCAGAAAAAGGCCATCGATGCCTATCTGAAATTTATCCAGTCCGGCGGTCGACTCCAGTTTGAAGACCTCACCCGGGGACTGCTGCGACGGTTTCTGAAATCCGACCGGCCGATTCTGTCCGGTCTCAATTCAACCTTTTTATACCGTGCCGTACGGTCCAATCCCCAAACGCAAAAAGACGATGACATCGGCGGCGAAGTGGACGGGCATTTTGTGGTGCTTTCCGGATACGACCGCGAAAACAGGACAGTTCATATCTCAGACCCCTACAGTGAAAATCCCTACAGTGAGAATCCGCGTGCAAACCGGGGATATGACCTGCCCATCGACAGGGTGATGGGCGCCGTTCTGCTTGGGGTGTTAACGTACGACGCCAATTTTCTGATTATTGAACCCAATCCAAAAGAACCCAATTTAAAACGAAAGGCCAATTTCATATGAAAATACTCCTGGTGGTGGCCAATGCAAAAAAATGGCCACTGAACATCCCGGACGCGGAAGTGGTGTCCGCCAGAAAGTATCTGACGGAGCCGGTTTTCTCAAGGCTTTCCGGGGTGCGGGTGTTCAATCTGATGTATCCGTGCAGGTACCAGAGTCAGGGGTACTATGTGTCGCTGCTGGCCGAAGCCCGCGGTCACAGACCGGTACCCAGCATTACCACCTTGCGGGATCTCCATACCCCGGCGATGGTTCGCATGACGGACGCTGCGATTCACGACACGGTTCAAAAATCTCTGTCCGGCATAAAATCCGATCGATTCGAACTGAGTATTTATTTCGGTCGCAACCTGGCCAAACGATACGATCGCCTGGCCCGGGAGCTGCTCACCCGATTTCACGCTCATTTTTTGCGGGCGGTGTTTGTGCGCAGCAAGTCCGAGTGGACGCTGCAGAACATCAGCCCCATCAGCATCAACGAAGTGCCTCAAAGTCACTATGAATTTGTGGAGGAGGCAGCGGCCAATTATTTTTCGAAGGCAGGGTATCGCCAGAAAAAAATACAGCAGTTCCGCTACTCGCTGGCGATTCTGCATCAGCCTGAAGAAAAGGAACCCCCGTCAAATTCCGCGGCGCTTAAAAAGTTTATCCGCGCGGGACAGAAGCTGGATTTGGATGTACAGCTCATCACCAAAGACGACTTTGGGCGGCTCTCGGAATTTGATGCGCTGTTTATCCGCGAAACCACCAACGTGAACAATCACACGTTTCGCTTTGCCAGATACGCCGAAGCGGATGGGTTGGTGGTCATCGACGATCCCCAGTCCATCATCCGGTGCGCCAACAAGGTGTTTTTGGCGGAGTTGCTCGATCATCAGCGCATTGCCACGCCCAAAACCATGATTGTGCATAAAGACAACGTGGAGCTGATTCATCACACCCTGGGGCTGCCCTGCGTGCTGAAGCAGCCGGACAGCGCGTTTTCCATGGGTGTAAAGAAGGTGGATTCACCAGAGACCCTCAAGCTGGTTGCCAATCAGATGCTCGAAAAATCAGAACTGATCATTGCTCAGGCGTACCTGCCCACGGATTTTGACTGGCGGGTGGGAATTCTGGACGGCAAGGTGATTTTTGTCTGTCGCTATTTCATGGTGAGAGACCATTGGCAGATTGTTCAACGGAACCACCAGGGCGATAAAAAAATCGAAGGTGATGCGGATACACTGCATCCCGACGAGGCGCCCGAAGAGGTGATTCGCATCGCGCTGCGCGCGGCCGCGCCCATTGGCCGGGGACTGTACGGTGTGGATGTAAAGCAGGTGGAGAACCGTTTTTATGTCATTGAAGTGAATGACAATCCAAATATCGACGCAGGGCTGGAGGATGCCCTGCAGCAGGACGCTCTCTATCATCAGATAATGGCCGTGTTTTTGCATCGAATTGAACAGAAGAAGCTGGTGACAAAGGAGCCGCGATGAATACACGACCTGGACCCCGCCATCTGTTTCAAGCGTTCGGGGTCGAACTGGAATACATGATTGTTGACAGGCAGTCTCTCAATGTGCTGCCCATCTCCGACTGGCTGCTCTCTCAGATTGGACAGCACGGGGTTCGCGAAGTCGAACGCGGGGCGGTGATGTGGTCCAACGAACTGGCCATGCATGTGATTGAACTCAAGGGGAACGGCCCGGTTTCCGATATGAGCACGCTCACGGAGCCGTTTATGTCGAACATTCGCTATATCAATCATGTTCTGTCAGCGAAAAACGCCTGTCTGATGAGTGGGGCGGTGCATCCCTGGATGAATCCCGATGCGGATACCCAACTGTGGCTGTTCGAGGACGCCCCCATTTACAATGCCCTTCACCGCAGTTTTGGATGTCATGGTCACGGATGGTTTAATCTGCAGTCCGCCCATCTCAATCTGCCCTTTGCAAACGACGAAGAGTTCGCCCGGCTGCACGCGGCGATTCGGCTGGTGCTGCCCATCATTCCGGCGCTGGC
Organism: Deltaproteobacteria bacterium; assembly: GCA_016937015.1. Lineage (GTDB taxonomy): Bacteria > Myxococcota_A > Polyangia > JAAYKL01 > JAAYKL01 > JAFGXQ01. Next base: position 3,912 of record JAFGWT010000460.1, read on the forward strand.
AGCGGCATCCCCGTTTCTCGATGGCCGCGACACCGGTGTGGCGGATGCCCGGGTGAATGAATACAGCCAGCACTGCAACCGGCTCCCCGAGGCAATTGGCGATGTGATTCCCGAACCGGTACGCAGTGAGAGCCAGTATCACGATGTGATTCTATCGCCCTTGTATAAAGCCCTTGAAAAGGTGGATCCGGCGGGCATCCTTCAGTACGAATGGAGTAACGCTCGCGGGGCCATAGCCCGGTTCGACCGGAATACCATTGAAGTTCGGCTCATTGATGTCCAGGAGCATCCGGGCATGGACAACGCGGTGCTGGGAGCGGTGGCCGCGGTCATCAGGTTGCTGTGCGATCAGGCACAAAGTGATCTGGAGGCCATGAATGCCATTGCCAACGGACAACTTCGCGCCATCCTCGATGCCACGGTGCAGCATGCCGAAAAGGCGTTTATTCATTGCACGGATTACCTGCGGCTGCTCACGGGCAGCGATGCGCCTCGCTCGGGCGCGCGGCTTTGGCGCGATGTATTGATGCGCTGCAATCATTTCTCGGGCGCGGTGAGAGAGCAGGCCGAATGGATTATCGAACACGGCACCCTCGCGTCGCGGATGCGCAGGCAATGTGGTCCGGTCACGCGGGCGTCGCTGACAAAGCTTGCCCGCGATCTCTGTAGGTCTCTTGACGCGGGGACACCCATTCCCGGAAATCGTATCTGACATGAGCACGTCCAGACTGCTTTGGTCGGTCACGACGGGAACCAGTCCAATTCTGGCCACCGCGATTCATCATGGCCACCATGTGCGCGATGAGGTGTCAGTTGCGTTGGCGGTGGATGCGGCCACGCGCCTTCGGGAAGAAGATCCGTACACCGGTGAGCTGACCACTATCTCCGACAATCGACTGGTGGTGCATCGATCCCGGTTTGAAATGGACCTTAATCGCAATCGCACCCATGCGGTGTATCTGAATCCCGAGGACGCCTGGGGCATCAAGGTGTGGCATCAGCCGTTCAATCCCGCGATGATTCGCCGGTCTCTCGTCCAGTACGATGCGTTTTACCGCGCCCTGGATGAGTTGCTCACGGCAATGCGTCGACGGCACGACAAGGTGGTGGTACTCGATTTCCACAGTTACAATCACCATCGGCAGGGGCCCACAAAACCGTTTGATTCGCCGGCAGCGAACCCCGAAATCGAAATCGGCACAAACACCATGGACCGCGCATACTGGTGTAATCTGGTGGATGGCCTGATAACTGATTTGCAGCAGTATCGTTTTGGTGGGCGAAGACTGGATGTGCGGGAGAACGCGAAATTTGGTCAGGGATGGATGTGCCAATGGATAAATGAGCGTTATCCAATGAGCGTGTGCGCCATATCCATAGAGCTGAAAAAAACATTTATGGACGAGTGGACCGGCCGGTTGAACGGGCCGGTTTTAAGTGCTTACAGAAAGGCGTTTCTGTCGGTGTTGCCGGGACTGTGTGACCGGCTCGCTGATTGGAAGGAGTCGCGCGCCAGGCGCGTTAAAGACGACTGAAATAAAAACGGAGGATAAGGATGGAGATGTCTCAAATAACCAGTATTGCGCCCTTTACCTGGGAGGCCATTGGCGTGGTGCTGCTGTGCGGCATCGTGATTGGGTTTGAGCGCCAGCTCAGGGGTAAACCGGTGGGGATTCGCACGGCATCGCTAATTGCGCTCGGCACCTACGTGTTTACCGCGGCCGCGGTATCGGTGATGTCCGACGAATCAGATCCCTCGCGGATTATTGGCCAGGTGGTTACCGGGGTGGGCTTTCTGGGGGCGGGCGTGATGCTGTCCAAGGACGGTGTGGTCATTGGTGTCACGTCGGCGGCAACCATCTGGGTGCTGGCTGCAATCGGGGTGGTGGTGGCCGTGGCCGAACCCATGATCGGGGTAAAACTGTCCATCATTGTGATTGGGATTCTGTACGGTGTCGAACTGCTCGAAACCTACAGCGCCCTTTTCACCCGAGGCGTTCACACCCGTTACCGCCACTGGCGCAGCACCCCGGATGACAAAACCCAACCCAACCAGTCCTCCCAGCCGGATGATTGAAGCCAATCGGGACGGCAAAAAACAACCAGTGCGGCCCGAACTGTCAGTACGTAATACCAATACGTAAAAGCCCCTAAAGCCGTTCTCAGGTATAAAGTGCGAATTTTCATTGCCCTATAAAGACAATTCCTATTTCTGATGCATTTTTCCCTGGATAAATGTTCTTTCCAAAGGACTCAATTCAATTGAGAACGAAAAATCAGCAATCGAGCTCTCAGCAATTGCGCTCAATGAATGGCAAAGGCAAAAGGGCTTTCGCCTAAGGACCCGCCAATGACAGAATCCGCAGCCGCGATTGGGCATCCAGCCGCCGCTTCTAAAAATCGCGGAACGGCACGTCCCGTGAAACAATTCATAAAATTATGGACGAATGCTTGAATCTCATAAATTTGTGACTAAGTTGATGCCATCGAATAAAACATGCCTTTTGGCAACAACCCAACATTTCGAAGGAGCTGCACAATGGAAAACAGAGAAGGCACAACTGTATCTATGCCCCGCATTGGCGACAAGGCACCCGCGTTTACCGCGGTAACCACCCAGGGGGAAATTAATTTTCCTGCTGATTACGAAGGAAGCTGGGTCATCCTTTTCAGCCATCCGGCTGATTTTACACCCGTATGCACATCGGAGTTTATGACATTCGCATCAATGGAAGACAAATTTGCCGAAGCCAACTGCAAACTGGTGGGGTTATCGGTTGATGGACTCTACAGCCATATCGCGTGGCTGCGCACCATTAAGGAAAAAATCGAATACCGCGGGATGAAAAATGTGGAGGTCAACTTTCCGCTCATTGAAGACATCACCATGGAGGTGGCCACAAAATACGGCATGATTCAGCCAGGTGAAGCCACCACCAAAGCGGTGCGGGCTGTTTTTTTCATTGACCCCAAAGGGGTTGTACGCACCATCATTTATTATCCCCTCAGTCTGGGCCGCAACTTCGACGAGCTGTATCGCGCCCTTATCGCTCTGAAGACCGCCGATGAATTCGGCATTGCCACCCCGGCGGACTGGCGTCCCGGTGATGATGTTATTGTTTCTCCGGCGGGTTCCTGCGGTGCCGCAAAAGACCGGATGGATGGCAAAGAAGACATGCAATGTCAGGATTGGTTCTTCTGCACAAAGAAAATCGACAAAGACGTGGTGCTGAAAAAAGTGCTGAAAAAATAGCGCCCTCTTCATTTAAAATTAACTCATCCATAACATCTGCGTCCTGGGACGCAGTCGGAGCGATTCCTGCGAAGTCAGAGCGACTCCGTCCTCAGAAGTTATAATTTTCATCCCGGCTGGCTGCTGGTTTTTTTCCGGCACTGGCGTTTGGCTGCCTAAGGTTAAAAAGTAACCGCATTGCCGCACCCATTCTGTTCCATGGCAGCTGCAATGTGTTTATGGATATGTTTTGGGCCGGTTTGGGACTGTCGTCATTTTTTCCCGATTTTTATCCCATGGACATATCAAAAATCAGAGCTATTCAGATGGGACAAATCCACTCTCAGCGTGGAACCCTGGAACCCGGTGCGACTGAATATACATAATGACAAATCCATCCTTTTATAAAAAGCTGCTTCATCTGGCTGTCCCAGTGAGTCTTCAATTTCTGCTGCATTCGTCTCGGTACATCGCGGATGTCCTGATGCTGGGCCATATTGGTAAAAATGAATTGGCAGCCGTTGGTCTGTGTACCAGTATTCACATGGTGGCCAACAGCCTGGTTTTTGGTCTGGCAGCAGGGGTTGGGTTGCTTTGTGCCCAGTATTTTGGCGCCAATGACTCTGCGGGAATCACCAAAACAACAAACACGGGCGCCGCACTGGCATGGGCGTTTATGCTCCCTCTGGCTGTCCTGTTTGCATCTGTTCCCAGCGCGGTTATTTCCGTAGCGACCAATGACCCGGTGCTCATTGCAATGGGCGCCGACTATTTGCGATTCACGTCTGTCCTGCCGGTAATGATTGGCACGGTAGTGGTTGTGGGCGCGGGAATCAATGCGCTTGGAAAACCCCAGCTCAATCTGTTGTTTACCGGCATCGCGGTGGGCCTGAACGTTTTTTTTAACTGGCTGCTCATTTTTGGCAATTGGGGCGCGCCGGCGATGGGCGTAAAAGGGGCTGCCCTGGCAACCGTGATGTCCATTGCGGTGGAGCTGGCAATTATTTTTGCCTACCTGAACTGGGCCAGACTCCCAGTACGCATATCCCTGCAACTGCTGCGGCAATATGTTAGCCGTGCGAATATGGTATCTTTTCTGCGCATCAGTTTGCCGCTGATTATTGGCGGCGCAGCATGGCATGTGGGCGCGTTTATGTACCAGGTGGCCTATGGCCATATGGGGGCAACCCAATTGGCGGCCATTACCATGGTTCAGCCGCTGCGGTTGCTCTGTTTCTCGTTCTTCTGGGGAATTTCTTCCGCCACCGGAGTGATGATTGGTCACCTGCTTGGTGCCAGCCGCTTCGACGAAGCCTATACTCGAAGTCGTATCCTGATTGTGCTGGGAATGATTGCCGCCATCATTGCCGCTGCAGGGGTGTGGGTGACCAGACATCAGATCTGGATGCTGTTTGGCGGCCTGGATAGGACAACCGTTGCCATGGCCGAGGATGTGCTCAGGGTAATGCTGTTCACCATCTGGATACTGGCAGGAAATGTGGTGGGCATCGTTGGGGTGCTGCAAAGCGGCGCTGACAATCGGTTTATTTTAAAAATGGATTTGTTTTGTCAGTGGGCGGTCGGTATTCCCCTTTGCTGGCTCGGGGCGTTTTACTTTCACTGGCCATTGCACTGGGTTTTCTTTGCGGCATTCTCCGAGGAGATGGTAAAGCTGCTGTTTTGGATTCCCAGAGTTCAAAGTAAGGTCTGGATTCGAAATCTGGTAGCGCCGGCCAATGGATAGTGTGCACTGGGGCGTCAATGGGAAAACCGCATTTGGGATACATATATGTCCCCAAAGACGCGGTCGCTTTTAAAAGAACGAAACATCATTTACCAGTTGGCGGCAATCAATATGAACGCCGGTTTGTGCCAGTACTTAAAGCAATCGTTGTTTCGTTCGCGGCGATTGTTTGGGGGACTTTGGACGGTCCTGAAACGATGGTGTCAATATTTTTTGCATGCCAGTTTCCCGGTTTAGTTTAAAAGGAGACGGTTTTTAGCGTCTTTTTCACGGATTTTGTAACAAAAGAACACAACAGCTGCTTCATCGACGTTTCGATCCCCTTGTGGCGCAGCTTGCTTTCGCGTCTTTCCATTGCTATTTTCCCGTTCGTCAGAAAGCACAGCGACCACATGCCAGGCATCATTAGGCACAATATTATCCCGGATTGCCACATGATAAACGTCTTCTGCGGACACCAGATAACGGCCAAACTCCATCTTCGCATGGCCAAAGTTTATTTCATGATCACGCTCAATACTTAAATTTCTTAACAGAAACGGTCTATCTGACGAATTAGCGCCATCTTTTCGATTGTCGTTGTCATCAAGTAAATCGCAACTTTTAAGGAATAGAATCACATCGCTCTGAGCCCGCTGGTATCCTCTGGTAATGAGGAAGTTGCGGAACTCGCTCTTCGAATCGTTTGATAGCTTTTTATCGGAGATACGCGGCGTCACAGGCTGCAGTGGCAGTTTATTCTTTGGCCACCATAATGATCTTTCAGAAACGAAGTTACACCATTTGTCGGCTTTGATATGAAGATATGAGTAAATCGTACTATCTATTTTTTCGGAGTCTTCATCCCGGAATTTTTTTTCTAAAAATTTTGACAGTGGCACATCTTCACTGAATTCAAGATAATAACTGTTGATTTTGTTTGAAAGATATGAACCGATACGCGCTCCTGGAAATGCGTAATTGAACTTGGCTCGGTCATCATCGGAGATTGTTGATCCCGTGTACGGTTTTGTTTGCAGGTGCTTGGGCGCTGTTGCCAAAACGCGAACCCCCAGGAACGCAATGCTAATCATTGGGAGTGACGAGAGAAAATGCCAGTCCTTGTTTACAACGATGGTTAGGAGCATTGCCGCCGCAAAATATCCCCTGTTCACCGATGAGGTTGAATTGCTGATTGACCCGCGTATGGTGACGCTTTCCTGCTGATACACAAAAATAAAAATGGTGAGCGCACACAAAAACGGAGTCAGTACCGTTTGACCCACTTTCATGAAATACCCGCTAAAAAGGCCAGAATTCTTGAGGTGCGTTTCCCAGCCCTGATTACTTATGCCCAGCTGCTCTTCGAGGCTGCTCACCCATCGTCCAATTTCTGTTTGAAGCTCGGCGTTGTAGGACAAACGAATGTCTACAATTATATTTAGTATGACCAGTAACCAAAATACTGAACCTGCCACTCTGGACAGTTTCATTTCCTGCAGCCCAGATGCCGCCATATCCTTTAAAGTGTTCTCTGCGGATTTTTGTCTCACAATGTAAATGATGCAGATAAACAGGCAGATGAACAGCGTGCTCATCTTAAAAATCTGGAGTATACTTTCCTGTTTCAATCGATCCTTAATTTCGTCTTTTTGAGAATTATACTGCGCAAATACCAGTTCTTTCGGCAACGTTTCATCGAATGAAGCAGGCAGCTCTTCTTTCGCCGTCGCCGCAATTTGATTCAGGTGAATTCGAAAAATATAGTCCAGAAATTCAGGAGGTATGCATGACTTTAAAGTCCCACTTTTACTGGCTTGGCAAACTGAACCATCTCCTACTATGGCGACGCTTTCTAAGTTATTATCCCATGGCGGCCATACAAAAATCTCGGCAGTGTTGCAGGATTGATAAATGGGTTCAAACGAAAACAGCGCTTTGCGTATGGCACTTAGCGAACGCAATACACCATTGTGCAATCGCAGATGATCGCTCTCGTCGAAAAAATCTGGGTCACAGCTCGCTGAATTTCCCCCCCCTTGTGCTCCATTTTTGCACGCTTCCGCGCAATCAGATTCGGATTTGGGTGTTAAAAGAGTTGTCGAGAGGTCCTGGTTATCCAATTTGTTCAACAGCAACTTTGAGCTGAGAGCGAATTCGCACATAGACTTTATCTGTTTTTGAGTAGTCGAATTTTCGTCGTTATCGCTCTTAACGATCGTCTCAATTTTACCTTTCAATTCGTCCAATTTCGGTTTTAAGCGTTCAAAATCAAACTCCTTTTTCAATTTGGGCTTTGGATTGTGTGAGATGGTGGTATGTAATACATTATTCAAATGTGGTCTTAAGAGAGTATTTATTTCTGTGCTCTCCAGCGTCATACCTTTGAGCGCGCCGGGGATAATCACTTCTTTATTTTGATAACATGCAAACAGGTTTCTCTTTAACATATCAATCGAACCGGACTTGCGGTCGACCATTGTTGCAAGCTCATTGCAAAGGCGCCTTTTTTTGCATGCATCGGTCTTTTTACCATCCGTGCTATTGCAATCCCAGTCAAAGTCAGCAATCTCCACCTTTGTCCTCGATACGGGATAAATCACTTCTTCAAGGACGAAGGTGGGGTAGTGGCTGAGCAGGATTACAGCAAGGTAACAGCAGAATACAAATCCAACCTGCAAATACCTGACCTGTGCGCCAAGAGAATACCGGTATTTGCGATAAAAGCGAATTTCCCAAAACTTAAAAGCGATGTGAACAACCAAAAAGAAGATTACCGTCCAAATTAAAGTCACCAGGATTTGCTTATACAAGGGACAATAGGAGAATTGTTCCAGAAAAGACAAATTCATCGCGCCTCCTCCTGTTCCCTGGGAAACAATTCTTCCTGCAGTTTGGCAGCAACACAGACTTCAAAATGAGTATCACGATCCAGTACGTTGGAGTGGATGGCAATGAAATCGATGGGGACTCTGAAATGTTGTCGTTTTGATTCTTCGAGTCTGTTTTTCATTTTTTGCTTTAAACGTGTCACTACATCCTTTTGAAGGAGCAAACGATGAACTGAAAACTCACTATCCAGCGTGGATAGCTGCCTGGTGTCGGCCCATTCCAGAAAATTTTCAAATAATTTGTTTTCATACAACAATAGAAATTGCTCGGATATTTCAAAGACGCGAAGTGCATTGCGCCTTGATTGCTGCTGTTGACTGAGAAGAATCTGCTGTGCCTTTTTGAAATACTGATATGCTGCAACCCACAGGCGGCCCATTAGTTCCATAGCGTCTATTGCGGTCTCCTGCGCATTAAGTTTGGGAAGCAGTTTCGTTAAAACAAATGAATAGCATTTACCGAGATTTAAGTTTGCTTCCACAGAACGGTGGTCCTCAATTGTCTCAAGGAAGTACTGATTCGAAATTAGAAAAAACAATTCCGCATACTTCGGCGCCTGCTTCACATTTTCAGCTATATAGCCATCCAGTGGGAAATGCTTTAAAAACGGTGGAAACCCTTTTGAACTTGCATACCGCCATAGTGGGTGTTGGCGCTCACGCGCTTCGAAACGATGCTTTTCCCTGTCATCTAAAAAATACCTGTTTTTCGCCTCTTCTGAATTTTTTTGTATATTCCATGGTATTTCCGGCTCCAGAATTTCTTTTATTTGTCTGCGAAGAATATCTTTCGTTTGAACGTTTGGTTCATACACTGATCGTTCTGCAAGTATTTGATAAAACTGTCCCCACAAACAAAGCAATTCAGCAAAGCGCCGTCTGTCCACAACTGTTGTCTCGACAAAATGAATTCGATGTACTTCATGATCAGTTTGAACCGGTTTAATTACAATTTCGTAGCACTCCTTTGAATGACGCCAAAACGATTCAATAGTGACAATTCGCTTTTCTCTTGCTTTTTCAGTTGCCAAACTCCAAAGACAATACCGAAGCTGTTTGGCAATAACATCAAAACGATATCTTTTTCTTCCACCCTGAAGGTACAGCTTCGCAGAATATTCATACCAGCCAGTGGGATCATCGAGGCGCGGAAGGGTTTTCAAATCGTTTAGAGAATCAACGGAACTATTCAAATTTGAAGGCATACCTTTCAATCTGTTATAGGTCTCTTCCATAATCCTGGAATTTTTTATTTCGTTGTCCATTTTATTTAGACGCCCTGAAAACTTCTCTTCTATCCCTGTATATGCCAACAGCACATCACCAATGTTTTCATAAATTCGTCCAAAAAAAACGCTACTGAAACTTGGCCGTTTCCTATCGTTGGCATGTTCACATAGGCGTTCCAATGCAAAAAAATAAAACATTAATGCCAGTTCGAAATCTCGGCGACGGACCATCATTTCACCTATAAATATCAGCTGTCTTAATATGGCGACTTCGTCGTTTCTTCGAATCGTATAATCCAAACAGGCAAGAAGATACAGATTGGCAGTGGTGCGGTACCACAACTTCTCAGCGACAATCGCGGCCCCATGTAACGTCTCCATAGTCGCAACATGCGTGATCGCTTAAGCGGGCCATTCTGAGCGTATCCGTCAATATTCATCGTAGTCTCGGGTCATATTTGTGAGTTCCGG
>JAFGWT010000461.1 GCA_016937015.1 Deltaproteobacteria bacterium
ATCCAGAGATTATGCAGTTTGCGCTGGAGGAATATGCCCTGGCAGCCGATGCCTATCGAAAATATCTGGCTCAGAATCCCGATGTGCCCGACGCATACGATTTGATGTATCAGCTGGCCGATGCGCTATTCTGGTCTGGCCGATATCGGGACGCCAAAGACGTGTATAAACAGGTGCGTGGGTCCAATCTGGATGACAGGTATCGGGAAGATGCGTCCCGAATGGTGATTATTTCTCTTGAACGGCTTATGGAAGAGGAAATGAAAAGCGGTCAACTGACCCTGAGGGAAAACCCGCCGGACGTCAGTGGCGAACCGCCGCTGCCGCAAAAACTGGCGCTGCCTCCCATTGTCCTTGAATTGATGCGTGAACGGGAGGCGTTTACCGATACGGAATCGTCCGCCGCCGACGCCGGAACGTTCGAATATCAGAGCGCGCAAAATTTTTACCGGTACGGGCATTGGGACGAAGCAAAAAAGCGATACTTTGAAATTTATGAGAAATACTGTCAGAAGGACGAAATATCGGTCTTTAGCTGGAAAACGTTGCTCAACATGGCCACAGAGCTGCATGATCTTGATTTAAAGGAACAGCTGGCGCTGATTGAGCAGGAGAAAAAGTGTACTGCAGGTCTTGAAATCAAGGACGACGAAGGGTTGGCGTTGGACACAGTGCTCGGCGACGTCGCCATGCAGCGAGCGATGGATGAATTCAAAACATGTGTCTCGCAAAAGAACGCTGAGGTCTGTACGTCTGCCGGTGAGCAACTGGTGGCTGCGGTGAAGAGGGCGCCGCAACATCCCGGTGCGGATGCCGCGTTGCACAATGCGGCCCTGGCGTATGAAAATGCCCAGCGAAACAAAACAGCGATGGAACTGTATGGTCGAATTGTCGATGAGTATCCCAATAGCAAATGGGTGGATAAATGCCTGTTTAAACAGGCGTATTCCGCCAATGCGTTTTTCGAATATGATCAGGCGCTGAGGACGTACCGCATTCTCGCGGACGAATCCCGGTTTAAGGATTCGGAATACCGAAATGATGCAGTGTTGAATACCGCGCTTATTCTGACCAATTTGCAGGATTATGCCCGTGCGGCCGATTACTGGAAACAGTACGCGGCGCAGGTAACGGAAGTTGAGAAAAAAGTGGAGGCGGCGTTTAACGCGGCGGATATGGAGTTTCGCGCCAAATCCTGGCGCAAGGCGGTGGACTCCTTTGACAGTTTCATTCGCGCGTATCGCGGTCAAAAAGAGGCGGGACCGTATATTGTAAAAGCATCGTATCGCATTGCCCAGTGTCACCATCAGAAAAAGAGGGCGAGGGACGAAAAGGCTGCCAGAGAAACAGTGATTCGATACTACAGCGAGTACGACAACGAGCCGGGGTCCATGTCGGCGGAATACGCTGCTGAAAGCGTATTTCTGCAGATTGAGGATGATATGAAGGAATTTGAATCCTTTAAAATATCCGGCAGTTTGAAGCAAATAGAAAGTAAAATTGCTGAGGGCGCCCGCAAAGTGAAGGATTTCGAAAACCGTTACAAGGCAGTCCAGAGTTATCGCCGTCCCGTATGGTCTCTGGCTGCGGCCTACCGGGTGGGATACGCATATGAAGTGCTGGCAAAAGCCATTTTGAATATTCCGCCGCCGCCGCTGGATGCCACTTTGCAAAAACAGTTGAAGATGCTGCCACAGGAAGACCGGGAACTGGTGATGGTTGAATATGAGGATAAATTCAAAATGGCGATGGAGCAGCATGTGAGCAAGATGGAGGAACGTGCGCTGTCCGAATATAAAATCGCCATTAAAATGGCGCGAACTGGCAATCTTAGCAACGAGTGGAGTCTGCTTGCGCTGGAGCGCATGAATGCGTACGACCCGGAAAATTATCCTCGCCAGCATAATGGGATGATGAAAATGGGGTATGACACTCTGACGGTACCACCATGGGCAGCGGGGGGCGCGAAATGAAAAGATATTTCCTGTGCGCAGTGATGCTGTTGGTATTGACTTCCTGTGGCGCTGCACCCGATGGCACACAGGCACCGGATGCGCTGGTCGACAATTCGCGATCCGGCGCCACCGCTTCCGGCGCCCAAAGCCATACCAATACAGATGCCAAAGATCCCATGCTGTTGTCGCCCCCAGGGCAGCAGCAATTCAACGCAGGGTTGACCGCGGGTGCCAGTGGGCAGCTGGACCAGGCGGAACAGGCATTTCAGCAGGTCACTCGGACCGACCCGGATGCGCCCCATCCGTACTACAACCTTGGTGTGGTTTCCGAACGTCGTGGTGCCGACCTGAAAGCGTTGAATCTGTATCAGCAGGCCATACAGAAAAAGGCCGATTACTATCCCGCTCTTTCCGCTGCAGCCAAACTGCTCTTGAGATATGGAAAGCGGGACCAGGCGGTGCAGATGCTGCGGACGGCCTCTGGAAAGGCATCGTCGAATATAAAAATCATCGTGCTTTATGCGGATGTATTAACAGGTGCACAAAGATACGAGGAAGCCATTCAGGTGGCCAAGCGCGCGTTGCGGCTGGACGAGCGCAGCGCGGAAGCAATGTTGCAGATTGGCAAGGCGAATCTTCGGATGGGGAGACTTGAATTGGCCGAAGCCATTTTCAACCAGGTGCTGAGTATCAACGACAGGATTGCTGAAGTGTACTTTTTGCAGGGATTGCTGGAGTTGGAAAAGGGCGTTCGAATTCTCGCCATACGAAAATTTGAAAAGGCGGTTGAGATTAATCCGTTTTATCCGGAAGCGCTGAACAACCTGGCGGTTGAGTACATGTATGCTGGAAATTACAGCAGCGCATTGCCGTTGCTTGAACGCGCGATGCAGATTACGCCGTCGTGGGGCATCATTTACCTCAATTATGGAAATGCGCTTAGAGGGGCTGGCAATTGGAAACGCGCGCTGGCAGTGTTCCAGCGAGCTGAAAAGATGCTTCCGGGCTCAGCCGCAATTACTTTCAACATGGCTGTACTTTATTACGCTGCCGATGAATTGGGCGGGTTAAGCCGTCTTGCACGCCTTCAGAAAGCACGGGCGCTTTTTGCAAAATACAAGGCGCAACGCGGCAAGGCGGACACTGATGTCAATGATGATGAAGCCATTAGATACATTAAAGAGCTGGATGTGTTGATTGAGCGGGAGCAGGTTAGAATGCAGCGGCAGAGGGAGGCAGCCGCACGTGAAAAAGAGAGACAGAAGCCCAGTGCCCCGGTGGCTGAACCCAGTGGCACCGATGCGGCTGGCGCAGCGGAAATTGGCGACGATGATGACGGCTGGGAATAGGTATTCACCTTTTCCGAATTCTCATTTTCTTCATATTTTCGATTAGTTTAAGTGCATTAGTAATTTTTCCGTTTTGGCAGAATAAAAAATTTTTTTTTTTTCTAAAAACGAAAAAAGAAGCCAGTTTTCTCTTGTTGAAAAGAAAAAGCCTGTGCTATTCTCCTGTTCGCTTAACAAATACTGTAGTTAAGTGCTGAACATTTGGTGTTTGATTAATCACAAAACAGGGTTTTAATTACAGCCCCAAAGAGGGCATTACTCTAAGGAGGATCTAGGATGCAGGCTATTGCAGAAGCGTTTGATAGTGGCGGTGGCTGGATGTATGTTATTGCTTTCACGTCAATTGTTGGTCTTGGTATCATTGTAGAGCGGTTTATTTTCCTCTTCTTCAAGTACAATATCAATGCCACTGCTTTTATGGGGCAGATTCAAAAGCTGGTTATGGCGAACAATATCGATCGCGCTATCAAGCTTTGCAATGCAGCACCTAACGCTGCTTTGCCCAAAGTCATCAAAGCCGGATTGACCAGGGCTAACAAAGGTGAGTTGGAGATCGCCAATGCGATTGAAGAAGCCACTCTCGAAGTCGTTCCAATCGTACAGAAGCGTACCCCCACATTGGGCGGTGTTGCGAACGTTGCAACCCTTCTCGGTCTTCTTGGTACAATCGTTGGTCTGATTCAGGCGTTCGCGGCTCTCGAATCCGCTGCTCCTGACCAGCGCGCAGCTGCTCTTGCCCGAGGTATTGCGGTTGCTATGAATACCACCGCATTCGGTCTGATTGTGGCGATTCCCTGTATGACTGCCCAGATGTTCCTGCAGTCTGTTACCACCAAGATTTTGAACGAAATCGATCAGTATTCAGTAAAATTGGAAAACCTGCTTGTATCTCGGTATCGCGCTGGTGGTGCATAGGTAATTGAAGCTCTCTACTGCTGGATACAGTACTTTGTACGGAGGGGTGTGAGACACCTCTCCGAGTACTGATGTTTTGAGATTTTTGTAGGAAGGAAAACAGGTTATGGGAAAGCCAAGAAGAGAAGAAGAAGGATATGAAGGCGATCCTCTGATTCCTATTCTCAATCTTGTTTGTATGTTGATTCCTTTGTTGCTTTATGGCGCTGTGTTTGTTCGTTTTATGACGTTGGACGTTAATGCGCCCAAAATTGCCCAGGCGCCTGCGCAACAGCAACCGGAAGAAAATAAGGCTCTGAATTTAACTGTTATGATTACAGATCAGGGCTTCCATTTTAAAGTGAATCCAATTCACAGGCTTCCGTGGATGTCACAGGCAACAGATACGGCTTCCGCTGGACCGGATATTCCCAAGAAAGATGATGATTGGGATTTTGAAGAGTTCAATCGGAAGTTAAAGGAATTAAAGGATCTGCATCGCGAAGAAGTAAATATAATTCTGGGTGCAGAGGACGACATTCCCTACGAAGTGCTGATTAAAGCGATGGACTACTCTCGTGGCGGAAGCGAAGAGGAAACACAGTTGTTTCCCATTGTGACCCTGACACGTGGTGTGGTGTGATTTCTATCAGCATTTGGTGTTAAAGCGGATTTTTCACTACGGATTGATTTTAAGGGAGGAATTCCATGGCTCAAGGAATAAATTCTGCTGATATTGATGCAATATGGGCAGAAAAGCAAAAGGCCAAAAAAGAGAAACGCAGAAGGCGTAAGGTCGAACGAGATAAACTGCTCATCAACTCACTGATGGACGCATTTACCATTATTCTATGCTTCCTGATGAAGAGCTTTGGTTCCGATCCTGTGCAGATTCGCCAATCCGATGAACTGATGCTTCCGCGCACAAGCGAGGACAAGCAGGGACTCGAGGACGCGATCGTAATTGCTATTTCCAAACGTGCAATTATGGTCCAGGATAACAAGGTTGCAGATCTTCGTGATGGAACGGTTGACGAAAGCCTCAAAAGAGACGGCGCGGACGGTCTGTTGATTAATCCGTTGTTGGATGCGTTGAAGGAACGTGTGCAACATTTAAAAATGCTGTCTGCTCGGACGAATCGACCTTTTGAGGGGATGGCATTGGTGGTGGCGGATAGTAAGACCAGTTATCGTCTTCTAACAGAGGTTCTCTATACCGCAGGACAGGCTGAGTTCGAAAAATTCAAATTTGTTGCTGCAGAAGGCGCGAAATACGGCGCTTCTCTTAAGTAGCGCGAGTTTTTCTTAACGGTCCGTCTTATTTTCGGGGGATAGGGGGCCATCTGTCCACATTAAGAGGTCGTCTAGCTTCTCTGCTTACAGGAAAAGTTAATCGATGGCCGAAAGCAATTCCAAATCACGCTCTTCCAGACAGGTCGAAAGGGTGAAAAACACTGGCAGAAGTGTTGCTGTAAAAAGCAACACTTCCAAATCTGCAAGGGTTCTTCGGGTTGGTATCGTCCACAATGGAAAAATTGTCGAAGAGCGGATTATTCGGAAAAAAGAGAGCATTTTTATCGGACCATCCGGGCGGAATCATTTTGTTATTTCGCAGGATGATATAAAAGAATCTCGATTTTGCCTGTTTGAATCCCGAGGCGTCAATGCGCCGTATCTGTTGAATTTCTCAAAGGAATTTTCGGGGCGAATTTCCATTAAAGGGAAGCTGTATGATTTAAAGGATACGATTGGATTAAAGGTTGTAAGGCAAAATGGCGATAATTATCAACTGTTGCTAAATGAAAGTTCCCGTGGAAAAATTGTATTTGGGAACACCACTGTTTTGTTTCAGTTTGTGAGTCCGCCGCCCATTCAGCCTAAACCGCAATTACCAGCCGCTGTAAAAGGTTCAATTTTTCAGGGCATCGAACTGATCATTACTATTTGCTTCATTGTGTCGTTTTCTTTTCACGCCGGAATAATTCTGTATTTTCAGCTAAATGATTGGCCGGAAAAAACGCTTGAGGAAAAGTTCCAGGATCTTCAGGCGTTGCTGAATACCAGTGATGCGTCGTTTGAAAAGGAAAAGGAAAAAACGGACGAGGAATTAAAAGACGGCGAGGGCGACAAAGAACTGGAAAAGAAAAAGGATGAAGTGAAGGAGAAGAAGAAACCCAAACCTTCTGAAACACAGCAGAATACGGAAAATCAGCCTAAAAAGTCCGCAGAAGAGATGGCAAGAGAGCGTGCACAGAAGCGGGCGGAGCTCGCGGAGCAGATGGCCAAACAGGGTATAAACAAAATTCTGGCAAGTCTTGGGGGGTCCGGAGAAGGTGCGGTTGTGGATGTGCTTAGCGGTGGCGATGTTGCTGCCGATCAGGATGATTTGTTGCAGCAGGTACAGGGGGTTGGTGTGGCTCAGGGGGACGGAAATGGCAAATTGAGCGGTCCGGCCGGGGGGAAAGGCGGAGAGACCGCCGCCGATGTTGAACAGGTAAAAGCCGCCGGGGGGGATCAGGAGATCAAGACCAGAGGCCCAGGGCCTGAAAAGACCATTCGTGGAACGGTTAAAAAGAAGGAACCGATGGCGTCCGGGGGGACTGGCATGATGAGCTCAGCTGATGTGGCTTCTGTTGTGAATCGGCGTATTGGCGCCATTAAAGGGTGCTATGAACGTGCGTTGAAGCGTGATCCTTCTCTCAGTGGTAAGATAACAGTGCGTTTTACTATTTCGGGAAGCGGGAAAGTAACCACCGCCCGACCAACTTTAAACCAACTTAATTCTGAAGTGGCCCAATGCATTACGGATGCATTTCTTCGATTTCGATTTCCGCCGCCCGAAGGTGGAACGGTCACTTTTGAGTATCCATTTCTGTTTACACCTGCCAATTGAGATAACAAAAGCGCATTGGCGTAGGGATGCGACCATTGGTTACAGCGGCCGTATTTGCGTTATTGTCGGGCGGAATTGCTAAAAGCACGATTAAAAGGCATTATGGACATATTGCCATGCTTTTTAATTGCCATTACACTCATTGATGCGGAGTGAGATCAATGCCTGATGTTTATTTTGTTTCAGGTAAGGGGAAGGCGATTGTGTTATGCTGATTTTTTGATTTTATCAAAACAGTATGAAAAATTAAGCAAAGGATGTCCATCATGTCATATTCGCTAAAAAAAACAGGAACCGTAACACTCTTTGCGTATCTTGTGCTTTTTTTCGCTGGTACGGTTGTTGTCGCTGCGGATGATACAGGCAGCAATCTGGAATTCAACAGTGATAACATCTCTGAATCGGATATGATGGCAAATGTTGAAAATCAGTTGAATAAATCGAGATATATTGAAGCGACGCTCCAGACCATGATAGACAGTGCCCGAAAGGAAAAAGATACGGTTCGGGTACTGTGTATCGATGACAAACTGGCCCAGATTCAGGCATTGCTTAAAGGTGCGCAGAATCGGGTGATGGCGTTGAAATCGACGCTGAACGCCAATGATTCGGGGGCAGCCAGACACCAGTTCGTTATTTTGCAGGTCAGTTTCAACAAACTGGAAGGGTTGCGGGTTCAGGCGGATGCCTGTGTGGGGAACAGCGATTTCGTTGTTGGTCCCTCAGAATCTGAGGTGAGTGTGAGCGATGAGTATATTTCAACTGAGGACGCAACAACACCGGACCAGGAAGTTTTTACGCCGGACCCATTGGTACGCCCCCCGACAGTGGCCAGTGGTTTTCGTTAAACATCGCGTTGTTCATTGCTGGCGGGAATGAACTTCGAATTCGGTTTTTTCGGATACCTAATATATGCGATTTTTCATTCCCTTAATACTTCTCATTGGATCTGCGGTTTTCGTTTCAAATGCGGCGCATGCACAATTGTGGTTGAAAGACCGGGAAGAGGGCGAGGGGCCGGGATTTAAACTTGGAAAATCACTTGTGCTTCACACAGGGCTCGGTGTGGAATTTGGCGCCGATTCCAATGTAAATTACACTAAGGACAATGTCCCCGCCGGTCGATTCAGGCTAACCCCCTATGTGGATGTGGCCAGTCGCTCTGCCCAGCGCATGGAATCAAATGACGTGTCCGTGCAGCAGGTGATGCCAACGGCGATTTTTCGATTTGGGTTGGCTGCGTTTTATGATCGCTATTTTGGCAGTCACGAGCAGGAATTCAGAAAATACAATACTAAAACAAATCCGTTTGGTGTGAATTCTCATCTGAGTTTCACGGTGTTGCCGGAACGGAAAGTGTCATTGTTTGGTGGCTTTTCCTATTTGAAAACTCTTGAGCCGTACGAAACCAATTCTGATGCGCAGAATAAGCACAATGTGGTGCCGTATCTGGGAATCCGAATTATGCCTGGTGGCGGCACATTGACCATTGAACCCAAATATCGACTGGATTTACTGGTTTTTGATGACCCTATCGTGGGGAGGGATTCCAACCGCATCGCGCATGAAGTGTCTTTGTCGACCAACTGGAAAATTTTTCCCAAAACCGCATTGATCTCCAACGTAATGTTTAGACCCACGGTGTATTTTGGAGATTATGCGGCGAATGTGGATTCGTATCCGCTTCGTAGTTGGATTGGCGCCCAGGGGCTCATTTTTGAGAACCTGGGGTTCAGAGCGCTGGTTGGATATGGTGTGGGATTTTATGAAAAAGCGTCCAGCTTTGAGGGGTTGATAGGTGACCTGGCCGTGATGTTTCACATGAGCCGAGTGTCGCATATGACGGTGGGGATGAAACGGGATTTCGTCGATTCGTTCTATGCGAATTACTATATTATGAATGGCGGCTACATGAGTATGGAACGCATGTTTGTCGGTCGATTTTTACTGAAGGCGGAAGGCAACCTATTCAAGCGCAACTATGCCTTTGATTATGGATACAAAGTGACCGAATATGGGGGCAGTAAAACGACAACTGAAGCAAATACCACTGACAGGGTAGATGTCTGGCTGACGTTAAATTTCCTTGCAGAACTTCGGGCAACGTCGTGGTTGTCCTTTCATATGTCTTTGAAAATATGGAAGGATATATCGGACTTTGCGTATGATAAAACGACCGAATATGATGACAATTCGGAACCGGTTTTATTTGAAACCGAATACGCGGAGTTTACAAAAGCGGAGTTTCTGGTGGGGGCGCGTGGCCATTTTTAAACAGGTGAAACAATGTTGAAAACTGAAAAAGTGCGCTACGGGTATTGGGCATTGGCACAGGCATGTATTGGCTTTTTTCTGTCTATTATCGCGTTGATTTTGTCAGCGTGTTCGGGTGCCGGAGTCAATGGCGTTCAAACCGGGATGCAGTTGCAGCAGGTATCAGAAGAGCCGGTGGCGGATGCCACATTGGCGCCAGGGGACAGTTTTGAAGTGAGGGTGTATGGCGAAAAAGAGTTGACCGGTGAATTCCGCGTGGCGTCGGACGGCACGTTTGATTATCCGCTCCTTGGTAATGTGCAGGTGGGCGGATTGACCCCGTCAGAAGTCAGCACGCTATTGGAAACGCTCTTTATCGATGGGGATTTCCTTAAAAGTCCACAGGTCTCCATTCTTGTGAAAAAATATGCGAGCAAGAAAGTGTCAGTGTTTGGTCAGGTGAATCGGCCAGGCACGTTTTCCTGGCAGGAAGGTATGGGCGTGGTGGAAGCGATTTCTTTGGCCGGGGGATTTACGCCCATGGCCAAAACAGACAATACAATGGTGACGCGGCAGGTAAACGGAAAAAAACAGAACTTTGTGGTGCCGGTGGAGGAGATAGGACAGGGGAAAAGCGCGGATTTTGTATTGCGGCCCGGGGATATTATTTTTGTTCCGGAGCGAATTTTCTAAACCCCTTCGTGCTTTGGTTGATCCTCTCAGCACTCTTTGTCCTTCCGATTCCCTTCATGCCCTGTCTGTAAACACAATCAGGCAAAATCTGAAACGGTCTATTCGCGACTAATATAACAATTTCATTTCGTGGATTTTGAACGTCAACTCTTTTGAATTTATTTTGTCTGGCGAGTCTTTATTGCCCAGAGGCGAAGATAGGCCAGTAATCCAAAAGAGATGAGCGATGCGTAACAGAGTGGGACGGGCACGCCAAACAGCTGCGGGCAGTGGCCCAAACCAGTGAGCTGTCGGAACGAAAACCAAATCGCAATCGCAAGCCCTGTGCCAGTGGCAGCGAAGTATATCCGGTTAGTGTGAATCGAAATGGGCAAAGGGGTCACCGCACTGACAACGCCATAAAGCGCGAGCACCAGATAGCACGCGGGCAATCCAAACAGTGGGGGACAAAATGGTGGCGCGGTGATCTGAATATGCACCAGTTCACAGGACAGAAGAAATGATACAGCGCCAATGATGAGGGCGATAAGCTGCGGTCGATTCATTGGGCCAGCTGGCATACCGCAGTGTACACGGTATCAGCGTGTTCTTTTACCTTCACGTTCTCCCATACTTCCTTCACAACCCCTTTGGGGTCGATGAGGAAGGTGGTTCGCACAACGCCCATGTATTCGCGTCCGGCCATTTTTTTGAGTTGCCACACGCCACACGCCTCGGCGGCCTGTTTATCAGAATCACTCAACAGCTCTATTTTAAGGTTTTGTTTGTCGATAAACTTTTGATGAGAAGCCACGGAATCGGGACTGATGCCTGCAATGACGGCATCCCGGCTACCGAATTTATTTAACAGCGTCGTAAACTCGATCGCTTCCGTGGTACACCCGGGCGTGTTGTCTTTGGGGTAAAAATAAAGGACCAGCCAATGGCCTTTGTAGGACGCGTTGCTGCGCTCCTCATCGTTTTGGTTTTTAAGTTGAAATAGCGGGGCTTTTTTCCCCATGAGATCTTTGGGTGTCATGTGAGTGTCTCTCTTCCATTATCCAGGACCGTTTTGCCAATCAGCCAATTAGGGACGGATTACAACTTTCCCCGAACGATGATCATCAGCGTATTGCCCTGCCCTGGCTGTGTTTCCAGATACCGGACTGTTCCATCCCCCTCTTCGAGTGAGTGAGGGCGAAGATTGTTGCCGGGCTTTATCACAATATTGTAAGCTTTCAGATTCTGTTTTATCTGAACAGTGGTGCATCCGGCAGCGATAACCGATACAGACAGTAAAAGTACATACAATAGTGTTTTTAGCGCCTTAACCAAGATACATCCCCTGGGATTTATCGTTCGCACAAAACAGTATGAGTACGAGGGACAGTTGAGTCAACTGGGGGGTAACCAAATATATTTGGATTAAAACGAACAGTTGTTCACCGCTAATGTGCGTGCGGCTGTGCCGAGACATCGGGTATGGGGACTGTCGGATTTTACCTGAGGGTCAGTCGTGACAAAGGGTATGACACTGCTGCTCACAGGGACTGCGATGGTCGGTTAATATGCGGTTTTCCTGAGAACCAGCAAATTCGGAGGGATCGTGCGGGGTGGCGTCACAGTTGAGAAGACACTGATTAATCTGCGCCTGACAGCCGCTGGACACTTTTACCGGATAGACACACCCCACTGCCGCAATCGCAATGAATATCAACAGGGCGGCCCCTTGAAATGAACGTTTGGGACGAACTGCGACTGTGCGTGTTGAATGGCCCTCACTGGCCGGGAGGCGCACCGCTGTTTTGGGCGTTGCAATTAAAATGTGAAGGGTTTGCATATGATGTGCCTGATTTTCAGTTTGAAAAAATCGTTGGAGGGGGCGGGGCAAATGTGTGCGGCGGTATCTGCGCCCCTTGAGGTGCCGGCGACGAACACAGCGTCTGCGGTGCCCAGCAGTCCGGCATCGCTGGCCATGGCGGCCATCTCGATACAGACCTTGACCCCCTGACCAAACAGCCGGAGCGTTTCTGCAACCAGCTGCTCCTCGCTGAAATGCATACGATTTCGAATGGCGGAGCCAATGCCTCGCAAAACCAGCGTGCCGGTGTGAATGATCGCGCCGGATGAAAGAATTTCCTGTCTGAAATCAGGAGACATTTGCTGCACGCCGTTGGACCGAAATCCAGTGTTGTGAGATACGATGATCAGATTTGTTATTTCGGAAGGGCGCAGTCGTGTCGCCAGCGCGCCGGTTTCGCCACTGGTGGACGCAATCACCACCGTGCTCAGATTGTGCGCAAACGCGTAATCGAACGCTTTTTTCAAAGTTTCTTCAGTGTTTTGCGGTCCACTTTTAGAGTCCATGAAAATATTCCTTCCGTTGGGAAATCAGGCGTCTGGCCACAGATGGAGCATATGGGACAATTGTCTGGCGCTGTCAACCGCCTTTGCCTGAAAGTGATTGTTAAAAAAGACTAAAGTGCGATCTGCCTGGTCGTTCAATTGCGCAATTGGTGCAATCCATTCTGACAATTCAGAACTTGCGTATCGATAATCGTAACGCTCAAATGCCTGGTTGTGCGTGTACCATTTGGCGTGATTGCGACCATGAAATCGAACGTAGGCGACCGCAGACGTACAGACGTGCAGCCGGGGCATCAGGCCCGGTAACGCGGGTTCATCCACACAGCAAAAGCCGACATTCAGTTTCTTTAGCCAGTTGAATACGGCAGGGGTGGCCCATTCAACGTTTCGAAACTCGGCGACCAGGGCAAACGGCAGTGAGTCCCGAAGGCGGCTAAGGTACGCGCGATTCTGCTCATTCTGGTGAAAGGAATATGGAAACTGAAGAAGCACTGCGCCAAGAGCGTTTGATTGAGCGAGCGGTGATACGGCATCGGCAAAAAGTTTTATATCGGTGGGGCTGGCGGTGCGCTGGTGCGTAATGGACTGGTGTGCCTTTACAGCGAAGAGCAGTTTGCCGTCGGTTTTGTCCACCATCGATTGGAGCTGTGTTGCTGTGGGCATGCGATAGTAGCTGAAGTTCAGTTCAACGGCCCCAAAGTGGCTGGCGTAAAATGCCAGAAACTGGTCAGCCGCCATTGACTCCGGATAAAAGAAAGGTTTCCAGTCAGCGTATGAATATCCGCTGGTGCCAATGTGAATCATGGCTCCTTGATACACCCGTTTGCACAGGTAAACAAGTACATGCGCATTTGCGATATTTACAGCCTTTTACTGTTGAATTTCAGGACCATTGATTTACAGTAGCCTCGCCTTGAAGAAGGCGAATTTCCGGACTGTTGTGCCGGTGTACCGATTTATTTATTTTTTTCGAGCAGTTTAACTGACGTGAAGTCAAAAATATGGAGGAGGATTTCAATGCCCCATACCCGTTCAACATTATGTAATGCACGAATCGATTATAAGCCGAAACTGCCTCTGGCGCTGCGCAATGGCCTCAAAGGCGTGGTTGCTGAAAAGGGCGAAGCCACTGAGTCCATCGCGGATCAGGACAAAATTAAAGCGCTGTTTCCAAACACGTATGGCGCGCCGGTCGTTAAATTCAAGGAAGGCAAACCCGCAGATGTGCGCCCCCTTACAGTGGGTGTGGTGCTGTCCGGCGGTCAGGCGCCGGGGGGACATAATGTGATTTCCGGTATTTACGATGGCGTGAAATCCGCCAGCCCGGAAAGTCGCGTTCTTGGCTTCCTGGGCGGCCCCGGTGGTTTGGTGGATGGCAAATTCACCGAAATTGACGATTCTCTTATGAATGTGTATCGAAACTCAGGCGGTTTTGACCTGATAGGATCCGGCCGCACCAAGCTGGAAGAGGAAGATCAGTTTAAAAAATGCATCGAAGTGGCTGCAGCCAACAAACTTGATGCCATCGTTATTATTGGCGGCGACGATTCAAACACCAATGCCGCGGTGCTGGCCGAATATTTCAAGGCCAACAATGTGAGCTGTTCCGTGGTGGGATGCCCCAAGACCATCGATGGCGACCTTAAGAACCAGTACATCGAAACCCCTTTTGGATTTGATACTGCGGCCAAGACCTATGCGGCACTGATTGGCAATATCGCCCGCGATGCCAACAGCGCCAAAAAATACTGGCACTTTATTAAACTGATGGGCCGTAGCGCCACTCACATTGGGTTGGAAGCCGCCCTGCAGACCCATCCGAACGTTTGCCTGATTTCAGAGGAAGTTGAAGCCAAACAGATGACGCTGGCGCAGGTGGTGGGCGAAATCACGGACGTGGTTGAAATGCGTGCCAAAGACGGCAAAAAATTCGGCATCGCGCTGATTCCCGAGGGGCTGGTTGAATTCATTCCCGAAATCAAGGCGCTCATCAAGGAACTGAATGACGCGTTGGTGGGTTGCGAAAAGGAAGTGGAAGCCGCTGCCAAAATCGAAGACAAGGTCGCGATTGTGACTAAACACCTGACTGCCCCAAGCGCCGCTGTCCTGGCCGCCTTGCCCCCTGGCATTCAGGCGCAGCTGTTGCTGGACCGGGATCCCCATGGCAATGTGCAGGTATCTCTCATTGAAACCGAAAAACTGCTGATTGAACTGGTGGCCAGGGAACTCGAAAAAAGAGGTGGGGCGTACAAAGGCAAATTCAAGGCCCTCAATCACTTTTTCGGCTACGAAGGCCGCTGTGCCCATCCGTCCAACTTTGATTCCGATTACGCTTACTCCCTGGGATTTTCCGCAGCGGTCCTGGCGCAGAATAAACTGACGGGCTACATCTCGTCGGTAAGCAAGCTGAAATTCAGCGTGGACGCCTGGGAAGCCGGTGGTATCCCCACTTCCATGCTGATGAACATCGAGCGTCGCCATGGCGAAGACAAGCCGGTGATTCAAAAAGCACTGGTGGATTTAAATGGTCCCGCCTTCAGGCTCTTTGCTGAAAACAGAGATAAATGGGCCAAAGAGGAAGCCTACCTGTATCCAGGGGCCATTCAGTATTTTGGTCCAACCGAAATCTGCGACGCCATCACTGAGACCCTCAGGCTCGGGGCATAGTCCACCCTCTCCAGGCATTCCCACAAAAAACAGCAGGCATTTCAACATTTCGTTGGGGTCACCGTCCCGCTGGGGTCACCGTCCCGTTGGGGCTCGTATGCCTTTGGTGCCCATTTTTCAGTCTGGGCTTTGGCCAATTGGGGTTGGCGACTGCAATGGAAGCAATGGGAACACTGGGCGTGTGCCGGGATCTGTGCCGGGATCAATGCAAGGGTTGGGCGTGACTGGAACTGTGGGTATTTACGCCGCTTTGTGGCTTTTGCGGTTGCGGGTCGGTTTGTGGCTGGCCGCCGTTTTGGGGGCGCTGAACGGTGATTTGTCACTGGCCACTTTGCTGATATTGAGCTGTTTATTGCAGACCCACACGGTTTTGAGCGACCGCCACAGGGGCCTGGGCGTGCTTTGCGGCAGCTCCACAAAACTGAACTGTTCCGTGATGTGAATGCGGCCGATGGCCTGGCTGCTGATATTGGCTTCGTTGGCAATGGCGCCCACAATGTTGGATGGCGTCACGCCGTGCCGGTCGCCCACTTCAACCCGGAACGTCTGCATTTTCAGACTGTCGGGCACAAAATGGGCTGCCACCTTTTGCGGGCGGTTTTCTCTTTGCGCATCATCGCTCTTTGGTCTTTGTGGCCGGGGCCCGCGGGCCTCGGCAATCGGTCGTTCATTCCTGCGACTGCTTTGCCGGTCATGCCGGTCCTGACGGTGGTCTTGACGGTGGTCTTGACGGTCCCGTTCTCCCCGACGACCCTGTCTGCCGCGGCGGGAATCGTCGCTGTCGAACTGGCGCTCGGTCGATACACGGGTAGATCTGCTTTCCGGCAGTAAAATGGGTGTATCCCCCTGCAGAATGTGAGCGATGGCCGCGGACACCAGCAGGGGATCCACATCGTGGGTGACAAAGTAATTCTGAATCAGCTCCTGAAAGAAGGTGGTGTCCTTTGTTTCCAGGGTCTGGGTAATCCGGGCGTTGAACTGTTCAATGCGCTTTTGATTAATGGCTTTAATCGAAGGGACATTCATTCCTTCGATGGGCTGTCCCGTGGTTTTTTCGATGGCATCGAGGATGCGCTTGTCTTTAGGGGTTAAAAACAGAATGGCTTCGCCGGTTTTACCCGCGCGTCCGGTGCGTCCGATGCGGTGCACGTAGGTTTCGGCATCGTTGGGCACGTCGAAGTTAATCACGTGACTGATTCGATCCACGTCGAGTCCCCGGGCCGCCACGTCAGTGGCCACGACAATATTGAACTTGCCGGACTTCAGCCCATTCACGGTGCGCTCGCGCAGGTTCTGGGACAAATCGCCGTTGAGGGCGCAGGCCGCAAGACCGTGGGCCAAAAGTCGCTCCGCCACATCAACTGTGGATGTTTTGGTTTTGACAAACACCATCACGCCGTCGTGATCTTCCATCTCCAGGATGCGAATCAGGGCGTCGGCTTTTTGCGCACCGGGAATGACAATATATCGCTGGTGAATGGATTCAGCCGCGGAGGTTCCGGATTCTATGAGTATTTCACGGGGCTCTCTTAAATGTTTTTGGGCGATGGCGCGAATGGGTCTCGGCATTGTTGCGGAAAAGAGCGCAATCTGACGCTGTTCCGGCAGGTGACCCAGCACCCATTCCACGTCGTCAATAAATCCCATGCGCAGCATCTCATCCGCCTCGTCGAGCACCAGCGTGGACAGACTGTCGAGACAGAGGGTCCCACGACGCATATGGTCCATGACCCGTCCTGGGGTGCCCACCACAATATGGGCGCCGCGCTTCAGACCGCGCAATTGAATGTCGTAATCGCTGCCGCCGTACACCGCCAGCACATTCAGTCCTTTGATATGTTTGCTGTAAGTGGAAAATCCGTCAGCGACCTGATTGGCGAGTTCCCGGGTGGGGGCCAGTACCAGTACCTGAGGACTGTGTTTGGTTACGTCGATTTTGGCCAGCAGCGGCAACGCAAATGCCGCGGTTTTTCCGGTCCCGGTCTGAGCCTGCGCGATTAAATCGCTGTCGGTCAAAAGTACGGGAATGGTTTTTTCCTGAATTGGCGTGGGGGTGGTGTATCCGGCGTCAGAAACCGCGTGCAGAACGGATTCGGGCAGCGCCAGGGTTGAAAATGAAGCAGTACCATCTGTGTTGGATTCCATATTGAAATACCTTTCCTGTAGAAGCAGGCACAGATACTTCGGGCTGGCCAGCGAATCAGGGGGCGGACTTTATCCGATTCTGTGAAAAAATTCCAGTTTTTTTGCAGGGCAGTAAAGAAAAGAATTATTTATTTGGCCACAATCGTGGCTGTTTTGATGTAATCGAGCTGGGGAAAGCTGGATTTAAGGTAATCATTTCCTTTGGTTTGCAGCAGCATCTGGGACGGGCCACGGCCTCTGGGGGCGCCTTCGCCGTAGCCGTTGTAAAGCTTATCTGCGGCGGCCATGTCTCTGACTTTGCCAAAGGCGGCAAAGCCCATTCCGTCAAGCTGGGTGTTTTGCCTGTAGTTAATGAAAAACTGGGTGGTGCGGGTGTTGGGACCGCCCATGGCGAAAACCACGGTGCCTCTGTCATTGCCCTGCTTAACCGGGTCGTCCTGGATTTTATTGTCGCGCCACTGTTTATTCAGTGCCGGGTCGCCGTGAATCCCCGCCTGGGCGATGAATCCCTCAATCACTCTGAAAAACGCCACATCGGTGTAAAATCCGCTGGTGACCAGTTCCCAGAAACGCTGTGCCCCAAGGGGCGCCCATGCCCTGGTGACGTCGATAATAATATCGCCTTTGGTGGTATCCATTTTAACGGTGTAGGTGGCTGGGCACTCTTTGGGGTAGGCGGTCCTGGGCGGCGCTTCGGTGGCGTCCGTCTGTGGGGTGTTGCCTTTGCATGCAATGAGCAATGGTAAAAGGGTGATGATTAACAGTGTTTTTGCCTTCATATGAGTCTCTTTCGTTAATGATTGTTTTGGAAGGGTTTTACACAATTTCGAAAAAGGGTGCAATCGAAGCAGCGGTGGCAAAGATCATTTGGGCGATGTAGTACAGGGGCAGACCAATCAGGCGGTTTTTAAACTCGGATTTGACGAAGCGGTGTCTGGCCACATAGACGTCGGAAATCATGAATATCGCCGCAGCGACAGTGAACTGGCCTCCCCCGCGCAGCAACAGCCCTGAAGCGAGGGCGACCATGGTGCAGATGGTGACAAGATATGCGATGACCGGCTTTTTCATTTTATCCTCGACATGAGGAAGCAGCCAGCGGGCAATCAGGAATCCCACCCCGTAGACAAAGGGCGCCACTGCGACAGTGATTCGGATATCGCCTTTCATACTGATGAAGGCGCCGCAGTAAGCGAGATGGGCCAGCAGAAACGCGCCAATGCCAATGAGAAAGAGACGCCGCTGCTGAAAGATCAGAAAAATATCCCCCACTGCGCACAGAACGATGCCACCCATCAGAAACCCGCCGCCCCTTAATGGGTGCACGCCGCCGGACAGGCCGGCGGCCACAAAGAGCATGGAGCCCAGGGTTTTGGTGATTCCCACATACGGCCCGCTATGGCCCTGATGGTGGCGATATTCGAAATACACCTGGGCTGCCACAAACAGCCACATGGATATCAATATTAATATTAACGAAACACTCATGACATTTTCCTTAACATACGAAACCCGCGAAAAAAACTATTTCATGCAGCGGGGACAGGGCAGGAGTGTTCTGTTAGGAGGCTATTGTTCTGACTGTATTGATGCAGGTTGTTGTGCAATAAAATGTAAATTCTGCTAACATACAGTGTTGAGTTCAATGCGGGCTGGCATTGCATGCATGACAAACGGCCGTTCGCCTGCGACAGATTTAGGAGTTAAAGATGAATTACAGACAAACGATTATACCGGTCATTGTGGCCATGAGCGCAATGTTGATTTTTAACGTGTCCTGCTCGGATGATGTGAAAAAATCAGGAGATGGGGATGGCACAGACACCACTCAGCCGGGCGACACCACCAGTCAGCCGGGCGACACCGCCAGCCAGCCAGGCGACACCGCCAGTCAGCCGGGCGACACCAGCCAACCGGGCGACACCACCCAGCCCGGAGATTCCGGAGTCCAGGATTCATCCAGCGCGACGACCTCAGACACCTCTGTAACTGATTCGGCGACCTTGTCCTGGGGCGATACCGGTGGAGACGGCAGTTGCCATCAGGTGCCCTGTGCCGGGAAAATTTATGGCTGTGCCGACTGTATCGATAATGACAGTGATGGACGGTTAGACGCAGCGGATCCGGACTGTCTGGGCCCATGCGATAACAACGAAGCCGGCTTCAATATCGATATTCCCGGCAGTTATCCCTCGGGCTGTAAAATGGAGTGCTATTTTGATGCGGACCAGGGCAACGGCAACGACGAATGCGAGTGGGATTACACCTGCGATACAGATGTCCAGACGGTTAAGGATGAGGGCAGCGGCAAAACCTGCGAGTTTGATCCCTCTGCCACTGAATACTGCGATGGTCTTCGGGCGTCTCAGGCCACCCTGTGCAATCAGTTCTGCGAGCCACTGGTACCGAACGGCTGCGACTGCTGGGGATGCTGTAAAATCGATGGCGACAACTACCGCTATATCGGGACGCCGGGGTGCACTCTCGACAATGTGGCGGCGTGCGATCCCTGTACGCCGGTGCCCTCCTGCGAGAATCCCTGCGGTGAGTGCGAGTTGTGCATTGGGATGACCACCCTGCCGGAATATTGCCTGACCGCGGTGGATACGGAAGTGACGGTCATCGATACAGATCAGACTGTGGATACGGACAGCACTGTGGATACCGATACAACGGTGGACACCACCGGGACAGCCGATACGGACAATACTGTCGATACCGAAGACGGACCGGTGTATCTGAGATGCCCCAACGGCAATCAGCCCTGCGGCCAGCCAGGGGACACCCCCTGCAATGAGCGTGAGTACTGTATCACTGGCTGTTGCGTTGATATCACCGTTGAATAGTCCTATCTTTACTGGCACCCCATAAACCCACCGTCCATTTTTCTATTTTGTTTCCGATAGATACGCATTCCGTTTGAATCTGCTTGAGTTTCGAACTGCGAGGGGATATGTTTTCCCAAATTAGATTTTTTGGCGGTTATTTTCAACAGGCGCGTCTGTTAGCGGACGTGATGAAAGGATGTCTATATGGGGGAAAAAAAAATGCGGCTTACGGTGGCGCACAACAACGAGATGCAATTGGTGCCGCAACTGGCGAAGTTGCCATCGGTCGAAAGTGTGTATGGCAAAATGGCGGGGGACATGGTGGGGGGCGGCAGAAATACGTTCCTGCTGGCGGACGTGAATTCCAGGGAATTGAAGACGCTGATTGATCAGGCCCATGCCCATGGTCTCAAATATATTTATCTGCTCAATTCACCCTGCCTGTCCAATATGGAGACCACCCGTAAATTTAATGACCAGCTGTTCACCTTTATTGGGTCGCTGGTGGACATGGGGGTGGATGGATTTGTGGTGGCCATGCCTTACCTGCTGGATTTGATAAAACGGCACTTTCCAAAGGTCACTGTGTCCATATCCACGTTTGCCATTATTAACTCCGTGACCAAAGCGAAAGTATGGGAGGACAAAGGGGCGGACCGGCTGATCATTCAGCAGGACCAGAACAGGGAATTTGCGCTGCTCGAAAAAATCCGCAAAGCCATCTCATGTGAAATCGAGCTGTTTGCCAACAATCTGTGTATGGATCAATGTCCGTATCCACCGTTCCATGCGAACTTCAACGCCCACGGCAGCACCACGTCAGACAGAACAAAGGGGTTTGCGCTGGATTACTGCGGATATCAGTGCGCACAAAAGCGGCTCGAAAATCCGGTGGAATTTATTCGCGGCAGATTCATCCGGCCCGAGGATATTCATCTGTATGAGGAGATTGGCATTGATGTGTTCAAGCTGGCAGACCGGGTAAAATCAACGGACTGGATTACCCAGGTGGCCACGGCATACAATAACCGGCACTACGACGGAAATCTGGTATCGCTTATCGGATATCCGTTCATGCGGGGCGTTAATGACACAACCACCGTTGGCAATCCCATCAGGTGGATGATGCGTCCGGACTTTATTCACATGGATATGTTGCGAGAGGTGCGCTATCTGGGAGAGGCAAAAGATCTGATATTTATCGATAACCGCAAACTGGATGGATTTATCGATTATTTCAGAAAACACGATTGCCGCACCAGTATTTGCGATGTGGAATGCACGCACTGTAAAAAATACGCAGCCCGTGCGATTACGGTTGATGAAGCGGCTGTGGCGGACAGAATCATCCATTTTAAGAAGATTCACGACATGATGGTCGATCGCTCTGCGTTCGCAAAGGAACCCCTTCCCAAACAGATTATCATTAAGGCCATGGCCAAACTGAAATTCGGGTTGGCGGCGCGGCATACACCCCCTCCCGAAACCACTGTAAAAAGCGCTCAAACCGATTCAAATTGTGCCTGATTGTGTTTGCAGACAGCCCATGAAGGCAATCGGTGGGTTCGAAGAATGGACATTTCAGTCGCGGGACATCGACATGACCAGACGCAGGATATACCAGAACATGAGTGCCACGGCGGCAAAGAGCGCCAGGGACGCGGCGACGTGCTGGTCTGTGCGGTAGTGATGCAGGACGTTGGACGTATAGTATAGAATGTAGCCACCGGCCAGTGCCACCATGGCGACAGAGAAAATGGTGCCCAGTTCAAAACCGAACAGAATGGCACAGACAATGATCCCCATGGCAATAAATCCCCCCACCATCAGAGCGCCGCGCATAAACGAGAAATCCTTGCGGGTAATAAAAACCGTACCGGTGAGCCCAATAAACAGCGCACCGGTGAGAATGCCCGCGGTGGGAATCACGTTGGGATCGGTCATCATCGTTGCGATAAAAAGCAGTGGCAAAAAGATGAGGGCTTCGGCCAGCACATAGATACCGAGTCCCAGATATTGCATGGCCGGGGATTTATCAGACTGCGCCCAGCGATCCGCTATCCAGCCGACGGCCATAAAAGCCCCCAGCACCACCAGCCAGGCAAATCCGCCGGAGAGCATCTTTTCCAGCATGGGCATCATGACGGGCAGGAGTGGTCCTAAAAACATCGATTCCAAAAGGGCAAAGGCCAAAATGGCCAGCGCCAGATGCAGGTAGGTTTTGCGAATAAATAAAGTGCGTGCCTCGGCCGATGAATCGGCAACACTGGCACCGTATTGATGGGTTCTTTCCACATATGACATGGCGTGGTCCTCTCTGCGCACTGCGCATTCGCTTAGCTGCTTTTTAAATACCATAAAGCGATTTAAAATGTGTTTTCCAAAATTCGTCATTATCTGTGTGAATGAGTGTATAACCTGAAACGCCCTTATTCCAAGTGATATTTGAAGGCCGGCATTATGCGTATCGGCTAAAACAGACGGTGTGACAGGGCTGCAGCACGGGTATGGATTGACGTTTGGTCCGTTTTGGGGGCAAAAAGAACGCCGAGTGCCAAATGGGCGCAGCGTGGATTTCGAAGAGCGCGATTGAACTGCCAGGGCATGGCAGCCAGGCGCAGGAGATTTTTTATGGTACAGCAAGACAAACGGCGGTTATTCAGGGGAACGTTACTGGTCCTCTTTGTTGCAATGTTCAGCATGTGCGCCATGCAGGCGCAGGCGGGTGGGTATTTTGCAAAAAATCCGGATGACCAGCCCTCTGTGTTCACTTACGGTCTGCGGGGCCTCGGGGTGGGGACGCTGGATGGTATGGCTGCCGGATATCTGGTGATTCACACCGACGCGTCAGAAATGGCGGATTGGCGGGTGTTTCTGGTCAGCATGGGCATTGGTGCGCTGGGGGGCGCAGCGCTGGGCC
The DNA here is from genome assembly GCA_016937015.1 of Deltaproteobacteria bacterium. Lineage (GTDB taxonomy): Bacteria > Myxococcota_A > Polyangia > JAAYKL01 > JAAYKL01 > JAFGXQ01. The sequence goes on from JAFGWT010000461.1 coordinate 22,944, forward strand.
TGACAACCGGCTTCGTTGATGTGGCGATGTACAGCAGGTATCCCAACGGGAATTACGTGGGGATGGGGGCCATTATTCTGAGGGATTCCCTTTATGGTGCGCTGTTCGGCGCGTTGCTGGGAACCATCGGCGGAGGGGTGGGGGCCATCTTAAAAAGTGACGCCCAGTATTTGCCATTGGGCGCCGCCATTGGCGCTCTTGCGGGAACAGGACTTGGTATTCTTATCGGCGTTATCGAAGGCCGCGTGCTCACCCGGCGTCATCGTGCTGACCGACGGGCATCGCTTCAGTTTTTGGTCATTCCGGTGATGACCGAACGGCAGCACATGATTCCGGCAATTGGATTTGGCGGCACCTTCCGATAACCGATGGCTACGAATTTTATAATGTTTTCATGAAATTGTACCTCCATTCCTGTCTTGACGTTTCGGTCGTTCGGGACCAAAATTGGCTGGTTTTCGAAATGTAAAAGCAACATGGATGTGATCGCAGCTGTTGTGCAGTATTCTGCCGGGAGGTTTCATGAAACAGGTATTAATCGTTGGAACAATGTTGGCTCTAATGGGTTGCGGCGGCGCGCAAATAAGCCGCGGTGATATTCTTAAGCATTACGATCAGGTAAACCAACTAAGCATTGAAGTGGCGGATGCGGAGGGTAAGGAAGGCGCGCTCTTGGCGCCCGAAGGGTTTGCCAGGGCAAATGAGGTCCTGGATGAGGCCGTTGAAAATGCCATGGACGGCGATAAGGCTGGGGCGGATTCGAAATCGGCCGAGGGCCTGGGGCTGATGGCAACGGTTCGTCAGAACATGAAGAAGGCCAGAGAGGAATTTGAGGAAACCCTCAATACCCGCGAGCGAGCGGAGCTGGAAGGGGCAGAGAGTCTCTACAGTGACGAATTCGCCAATGCGGACGAAGATTTGCGCGAAGCGGCGGCATTAATCGAAGAAGGAAAAGTGGATAAAGCCCGCGAGGCGCGTGTCGAGATTCAGAATGTGTATGCGGACCTCGAATTGCGCGCACTGAAAGAGGGTAAAAAGGCAGCGGCCGAAGCAGCGGTGAAGCACGCCAGGGAACTGGATGCGGATGACTGGGCGCCCAAAACCTTTCACAAAGCCAGCGAAGAGCTGAAACTGGTGACGTCCGTGCTTGAGGCTGATCGTACCCAGAAGGAAAAGGCCGACGCCCATGCCAATCGCACGATTTGGCTCGCCGGTCGGGCCATTGCCATCACCGAGCTGGCTCAGATGTTCGACGATGGGGACTACGAGCTGGAGGACATTATCCTGTGGCATCAGGAACAGCTCGACAAGGCCAGCCAGCCCCTGGAGACTGAATTGCCCTTTGATGAGTCTGATGCCAAAGCCGTGATTGCCATTCAAAACGGGATTCACGGACTGCACAAATCCATCGCTGACATGCGCGAGATCATTAAGAAAAAGGAAAAAGAAAAAGAGGATATGCAGAAGGCTCATGAAAAGAAGATTTCGGAGATCCTGGCGGACCACAGCAAGCAGCTGGCCCGTCTGCACAGCATGAGCGAGGAGGAAATCAACAAGGTTCAAAAGGCAGCGGCCGATAAGCTGGCTGAAGCCAACGCACAGCTGGATGCCGAAGCGGCCCAGAAGCAGAGATACGAATATGTCAGCTCCCTGTTCGCGCAGCACGAAGCGGCAGTGTCAAGACAGGGCGACAATATTCTCATTAGCGTTCATGGATTTGATTTCCCCAAACGGGGCACGGGCATTGGCTCTGAAAACTTTGGGTTGCTCGACAAAATTGTGTCCGCCATTAACAAGTTCCCCGAAGCCGAGGTAGAGATTATTGGTCACACGGATTCACGGGGCGGCAAAAACCGAAACTATATACTTTCCGGAGAGCGTGCGGAGGCGATTGCCAGGTTCCTCACCACTATTGGGGGAATTGATGGTAAGCGGGTTCGTTCCAAAGGGATGGGCAGCGACAAGCCCATCGCACCCAACAATACCCCGGAAGGCCGCAAGAAAAACCGCCGCATCGAAGTGCTTCTCACCCTCTAAATCAAGTCAGTTTTTTCAAATTCAGTCGTGTGGGTGGGTCACCTGGGGTGACTGGTCATTGAACGGTCAGGCTTTCCCGAGCGCGAATGTCTGTGGCGGATGCGCCCACCTGAATATCGAATGTGCCGGTTTCAACCACAAAGCGCTTCTCCGCTTCACTGTAATAACCAAAGTCCGCCACTCGCAGGTCCACCGCTACCTGTTTTGTTTCGCCGGTGCCAAGCGATACCCGGGTGAATCCCTTGAGCATGCGCAGGGGCATGGGCACAGATGCCTCCACATCGGTGACATACACCTGAACCACTTCGTCCCCCGCCATTGCGCCGGTATTGGTGATATCCACTGACACAGTGACTGTATCGTCGGCTGCAGCGGTGTCGGTTGAAAGGGTCAGGTTTTCATAGGCAAATGTGGTGTAGCTCAGGCCGTGTCCAAAGGGGTAGAGCACTTCGTCCTCAAAATACATGTACGTGCGTTTCTGGCCAATGATGTCGTAGTTGTCAAACGGGGGCAAATCGTCGACGGCGCGATAAAATGTTTGCGGTAAACGGCCGCTGGGACTCACGTCACCAAATAGAATGGCGGCGATGGCGTCGCCGGCGGACTGGCCCCCGTACCAGGCATTGAGAATCGCCGGGAGATTTTCGTCCGCCCAGGGAATGGCAAGGGGGGCGCCGGTCACCAGCACCGCAATGGTGTTGGGGTTGGCGTCGAATACGGCGCGCAGCAGTGTATCCTGGGGGGCAGGCAATGCGATATCCGTTCTGTCCCGGCCTTCATCTGCAATGGACAAATCGGTGCCCACCACTACAATCGCTACATCAGCCGCCGCGGCAACTGTTACGGCATCGGCGATAAGGTCGTCTGACACGGTGCCCGTTAAATCACTGCCGGGCGCATAGGTGACATCAACGCCAGGAAAAATCAGGCGGGATTCGATGCCATTGAGCGGGGTAACAGGATTGGACGCGGTGCCACTGTATCCCCCAAACACCACCGCATCCGCATGGG
>JAFGWT010000007.1 GCA_016937015.1 Deltaproteobacteria bacterium
AATGGCGTCCGTGGCCATATGTCGCCCGCTAAGCTTAAATGTCGAAAACCCTATCGCCTCATACACGCTCAAATCCTCGGGCCGAATCCACGGCATCATCACCAGCCGCTCCGGACGGGTCAGTTTGTCGATGCTGCAGCGCACCATGCTGTAATCCAGGTAGTAATTGGATTGGGGGTCAAACGACTGCGACCCGTGGCCACAGGCGTTGTAATGATAACTGCGATAGGGACAGTGCAGCAGACACTGATCGTTCACCAGCAGCGCGTAGTCGCCCGGGGCGTTTTTTTTAAGCGCCCGAAGAAACGGCTCATCCCGGTTTTTCATGTAGTCCACCGTAATGCTGTCCGCCCCAAGCCCCTGAAAATATCTGGCGGTTGAAACGGTGTTCACATGGGCGATGAGCGAAACGCGCACTTTGATCGCGGGATGGCGGGTCTTAATCAATTCAATCAGATAGGGGATGGAAACCGCGATGGTATCCACACCGGTTTCCGCCAGCCAGTCCAAATGCCTTAGCAGGTCCCCATGAACGGTCACATCGTACTCCATGTTGCCCATACACGGCGCATTGAGCAGATAGCAGAACTCCCAGCCATTGGCATGGGCAGCCCAAACCGTTTGGGCCACCTGGGTTTGGTTGACGTCCCGGGTAATCATCGCGGGCCGTCCGCCACCCACCGGCGTAACGTTCATTGCACCTGTCAGTTCATATACGCCCGGAATGTCGGCCAGCAGCTCGGGCAATGCCGGGTCCCAGTTACAGGGTACGGATAATCGCATGGGTCACTCGCAAATCCAGTAAAAGCGTTTCACAACGGAATTGAACATACATCCGATTCTGACCCAATCCGCATCGGATGTAAAGATTTGGTATTGCACATTCAGGGGACACATCCAGCTGCCCCCCTGAAATGACATGCATGACAGACGTCAGTACGCGATTTCGTCAAATAAATGAATCCACATGCACACCGATGACAAAAGCCTCACACCCGCAGTGTTGCGCTGCCAAAATTGGTCATTTTAAACTGTTCAATTCCCCCCTGCCGGTTGTAATATTTACCGCATGACACACATGACATTCGCTTCCGAGTCAACTCGACTGCTGCAGCTGCAGGACGACCACCGGCCCGCATTGATTACCGAAACCGGGACCATCTCATTTGGGCAGCTAAGGCGCCGCATCGCTGAAACACGCGCCAGGCTGCTGGCGCTGGGGGTTCGCCCCGGATTGCGGGTGGCACTCAGTTTTCCCAACTCGGCCGACATTCTTTATCTGGCCTACGCGCTTTGTGACATTGGCGCCGCCATCGTGCCGCTTCATCCATCCACGCCACCGGCGTTTGTCACGCGTATACTGGGGTTTCTCGGGGTATCGCACTTTATTGTGCCCAAAGACTCCGGCCTGCTGCGCCTCAAACTGACCTGCCCCATCGTTTCTCTGGAACAGTTGATGACGCTGCCCCCGCAGAGCGCATACGAACCGCCGCCCCCTGCACCGGACGATATCGCAGTGCTCATCACCACATCCGGCACAACGGCCGACCCCAAATTTGTGCCCATTACCCAAAGGAACTTCGCCACGATCATAGACGCGACCCGGGCGATTCTCGCACCCATGTCTGACTTTGACCGGGGGTGTTCATTTATCATGGTGTTTCCCCTGTCATCGTCGGGGATATTTCCCACCATGGCCCAGCTGGCCCTCGGCAGCACCTACGTGCTCACCGACGACGTCTCGCCCCACAATTTTTTATCGCTCATACAGCAGCATCAACTGGATGGGATGCAATGCCCCCCCGCCTATCTCGAAACACTGGTGCGATTTCCGGTTGAAAACTACAACGTGTGTTCAATTACCCGATTAAATTCAGGTTCGGACTTTGTTCCCAACAAGCTGATTTGGGCGCTCAAAAAGAAATTTAAAAATCTTGAACACATTGGCATTGGCTACGGACTCGCCGAAACCAGCGCCATCATCGCCACGTGGAATGCCCATGGCGAAAAGGATTTCGATACTCCCACCCACTGCTACCGCATCTGCAATCCGGCAGACAACCAAATCAAAATAATCGGTGCCAGTGGTGCGGTTGACACAGGGGAAAAGGGCGAAATCTGCATTCGCGGAAACAGCGTCATCCCTGGCTATTTTCAAAACCCCGAGCTAACCGCTCAAATGTTTGACGCGGAAGGATGGCTGCACACCGGCGATGTGGGGACGTTAAATGACGACGGCACCCTGATGCTGCAGGGACGCCACAAATTCACCATCAAGCGCGGCGGACGATCCATCTCTCCAAAGTCGGTGGAATCCGCACTTGAAGAACACCCGGGCGTCGCGCGGGCGGTTGCCGTGGGTGTGCCACAGGAGTTGTTCGGTGAGATGATATGGGCCTTTATTACAAAGGCGCCTGGCGCCACACTCACAGTTGGCGACATCAATGCATTTTGCCGGGAAACCCTGCCCGCCTATCTAAAACCAGACAACATTGTGTTTATGGAAAAGCTCCCCCGCACCAAAGGTGTGGGTAAAATCGACTATGCCCAACTCAAACAGATAGGCGCACAAAAACTCAACGAAATGTTAGGAGAAAACTATGGCTGACCCCATCACATGGAAACCCTTTCAGGATGCCGTTGCATCACACCTTGGCATGGACACCGACGCGGTGCAGGAAACCACCGATATTTACAAGGACCTCGGCCTTGACTCGCTGGGCGTTGTCAGTCTTGGCATGAAACTCTATGCGGTGTTTAAAATTAAAGTTCCCATGTCAGCGGTATCGCAGATTTTTACATTGGGTGACATGTTTCGCATTATTAATGACCACGCCAGTGAATGAACGTGTCCCAGACGCCACAATCCAAATCGCAGAATGCATTTTGCAACTCCGATCACACAGGGAGCGATTATGTTTGAAAATGACGGTTCACTATCTCTTTCGGCAATTCTGGGTCCCATCATGGGGCGTATTGTCTATTCCGGCGTGGCCACCAACGACCTGGTTCAGGTGCTGCGCAATGTGGAACAAAAGCCCATAATCAACGCCATGTCGCTGGCAGCCAACTGGATGGATGAATGGCGCCGGTTTGCCGAAAAATACATAGGCATGGCCGAGAGCGCCGAACGAAACGGCTGTCTGAATACGGCGGAATCCCTCTATCATCTGGCAGCCGTATGCTATCGCGGCGGTTCTCTCATCAATTCCGGTTCGCTGGATGCCAAAGCCGCTATCCACTGTGACTGCGCCGACACCTACCGGCGATTCATTGACGTGGTGGATAAAGGCATTCAACCGGTCTCCATTCCCTTTAATTCCCATCTGCTTCCCGCGTACCTGCACCTGCCCAAAGGTGAAGGACCGTTTCCCGCAGCTGTCATGTTTGGCGGCGTTGGCGGCTGCAAGGAGGAGCTGCATGGTCTGGGCAGGGCACACACCCAGCGCGGCATCGCCGTGCTCGCAGTGGATTTGCCCGGTCTCGGTGAATCGCTGCTGCGCAATCATCTGCCGTGGCGGCTGGATAATATTTTTACCGCCATCGACAACGCCATTGCCTGGCTTAAAACCCAACCCCAAATCGATGCCCAATGTCTGGGGGTGTATGGACTGTGCCTGGGCGGTGGCATGGCGTACAAATACGCCGCGCTCAAAAAGAATGCGAACTTCTGCACCTCCATGTTCCCCATGCTGCTCAGTCAGGAGGTCATCGACAATTCGCCGTCGTGGGCAAAAATGTCGGAGTGGTTCGCCTTTTTCTGCGGCAACGCGCCCAACAGGGTATTTGAAGATGAAATGATGGTGACCGACGATCTGGCCATCGATTGTCCCTACCAGCTCGTTCATGGCCGCTACGACAACTGGACCCGCCTGGAACAGGCCATGTCGCTGTACAACCGCGCCCACGCAAAAAAGGACATCCTGATTGTCGAGGAAGGCCCGGTTTACGAAAGTGGACACATGACCACCCATTCGGTGCCAGTGGTCGATCAGTATCACTGGGTGGTGCCCGTGGCCGCCGACGGACTGCGCGCGCTGCTGAACGACTAACAGAGGGGATACTCAAATGACCAGCAACCCAACATACCTGGGACTGTACGACCTGCTACTGGCGCAGGCATACAGTAAGCCACACCACACCGCGGTGATTGTCAACCAGCAAAAGCTGACCTTCAATGAACTCAACATCAAGGCAAAACAGGTTGCCGCTTCGCTTTATCAAATGGGCATTCGTCAGGGCGACCGGGTGGGCCTGCTGATGCCCCCATCGATTGAATGGATGGCCGTATTCTGGGGCGTTCAGGCACTGGGCGCGGTGTGTGTGCCCATGGCCCCGGGAGAAGGTCGCGAGGAAATCGCCAATATCTTTGAGCTCTCAGACGTGAAGGTCTGCTTCGCCCCCCGCCGGTTTCAGGTAAACGAATTTGAAATTCTCTTTCGTGAATTGAAGTCATCACTCTCCGCGCTCAGGCAGGTCATCATCACCCAGCCACACAGTGTCGATGAATTTGTGCTGGACTTCGAAACTGTTTTACGAGGCGCGCCCCAGTGGCGGGACGATATGCTGCCATTGCTGCAGCCAACGGATTTGTACGCGCTCATGGCCACCTCCGGCACCACCGGCGTTCCCAAACTGATTCCCAAACAGCACCAATCCAATATCCAGTATCTCACCGCATACGACAGTGAGTATCCAACAGCCAGTACCGATGTCTTCTTTTCGGCCATGCCGCCCTGCCACATGCTGAGCCTGTCGTTCATGCTCATCTGCATGATGTCAGGCGCAACGGTCATGTTTCAGTCGTTCTTCAGTCCTGACGAAATGCTTCAGCAAATTGCATCCACACCGGCCACCGTTGTCCTCCTTTCCGCCACCAACGCCAAAATGATGCTGGCATTGCCGGACTTTAACCAGGCGGATTTATCCGGCACGGAAACATTTATCTTTTCCGGAGAGTTTTTGCCCGACGAAGTGGCTGGCGCATTTTATCAGCAGCGTCCATTCAGGGTCAGAAACATTATCGGCTCCACGGAGGTCAGCGCATATCTGGTCTGGGACTCTCATCGCGATGCCGGCCATTCAGTATCCGCACTGACACCCCTTAAATGTGTGGAAACCGCATTGATGAATGAAGATGGCACCAGGTGCGCCGTCGGTGCCCGGGCGGAAATTTTTGTCAGTCATGGTGACATCCTTAAATCGTATTTCCGTAACCCCGAAGCCACTGCGCTCGCGATTGTAACGAGCACCACCGGAAAAAACTGGTTCAGAACGGGCGATTTGGCGATTCCCCGCCCCGATGGCCGATATCAGTTCGCCGGACGCATCAAGCGCATTATCAAACGGGGCGCCACCCTGATTTATCCCGAGGAAGAGGAGTGTTTTTTAATGACGCACCCAGATATTACCGCAGCAGCAATCATCGGCGAGAGCGATGACACGGCGGGCGAATCCATAAAGGCATTTATCGAAGTGCGCCCTGGGGCAACGCTCACGCCCATCGAGGTGATGCGGTTCTGTCAGGGCAGGCTGGCGAATATCAAAATCCCCGAAACGATTGTCATGGTCGACGAACTGCCCCGGGAATCCGGAAAGATTCAACTTAAAAAACTGCGGGAAGCCTGAGTTCCCGTGAGGGTAGTGACACCCCGGGGTCGGCAGCGCGCGGATATCAGGGGCTGCTTTTCCCAAGCGGCGCAACGGACACAATCGACCCGCTGTCGTCCTTACTCAGTGTAAACTGAAACGTGGTGCCCGTTTCGCTGTTCGAAACAAAGTCCACTTTCCCCCGCAGAAGTTCCTCTCCAAAAAGCTTCATCGAGTAGGTGCCGATGCCTCGCCCCAGTCCCCCTTTGGTACTGACATTCCGCTGAAACAGTCTATGCTGCAGCGCTTTGGGAATCGTCCCCTCATTCCACACCGAAAAGCACACATCATGCTCGGTTTCCCTGCAGTCCACAATGACCGTTCCGTCGGCGGAGGTGGCTTCGAACGCATTGACCAGCATGTTGTTCAATACTCTGAGCAACAGCGAATGATCCGTTTTGAGCACCGTTTCTGACGTCACCCTTGCGCAGCGAAGGCGCTTTCCCTGGGCAGCGGGGTGCGTATCGAAAACACGGGAGAGTTCATCAAACACCGAATGCAGACTAACTCTGGACCACATGGGGGTGTAGGAATGGGCTTCGCTGTTTAAAAGACACCGCTGCAACGCCACTTCCTGCGAAATGCGTCTGGAGCTCAAAGAGAGCTGCTGCACCATATCCCGGTTTTCGGCAGTGGATTCCATCAGCAACAGGTTTGAGACGGCGACCACCCCTGCAAGGATATTGTTGATGTCGTGAAAAAACACCTGCTCCATGGCCGCCCATTTCTGCTGCGCGCTGATGTCCTGAATAAACAGCAGTAAAAACCTGTGTTTATCAACCTCAATGGGGACGGACTGCACCTGAAGAAACAGGTCCTGCTTTTTTCCCGCCCTCATCACTTCCATGGCGCATTTTCTTGACTCCGGCTGATTCAGGTTCAGACTGGTGACAATCGATACCGCCGCGCCGCAGGAACTGCAATAGGGTCCGGTGCCGCAGCCGCCAGGCATTTCATGGGCGTGAATACACTGCACCGCTTCTCCTGGGCGCAATCCAAATGCGGCCGACAGGTCTTCCACCCCCAGATATTCAGCAAGCCCTTCGTTCAGCGCCACGACCTGCCGGTCTTCATTCAGGACCGCCAGCATCCCGCTCAGAAGACGCAGCATTCCGGCCACCACCGGATGTTCAACAACCGCTTTGTTTTGCTGGGTCACCTCTTCACTGGATAGTCGTTCAGGTGACGCGAAGTATGTTTCCATTTTTTCCCCCAATTCGCAGTTTATGGCTCCATTATACCAGGAATCCGACGGTTTTAAAAAAACAAAAATGAGTATTGCAGTCAACGGCGAAACGCCCTGATTTATCTGCAACGCCCCACTGCGGTTCAGAACAGTAAGATTTCATTCAGCTGCTCAACCACATTCACCGGAAAGACATCACCACTTAGCAAGTCCCGTAGCCGTGTGCGCGCCCCGTCCACTGAAAACGGGACGGCCCAGTATTCAGAGGCGAGCACCTGCGCATCAATCCGCAGTCCGGAAATATCCTTTTGCCTGTCCACAATGCCCGCGACCAGTGGCTGCACGTAAATCGCCGCCTCGTCGCTTCTCCGGGCGGCCCCTGGCAGTTTGAGCGGCGTGTCAGCCGGCCACAGGGTTGCTTCGGGCGCCGGACGCGCCAATGACAGACTCAACCCGGGATTTCCAAAAACATTGGGGCGCACGTCATGGAATGCGGGCACCCATATGTAATCCAATGCACTCCCCTGGGTTGACGCCGTCACGTCCCGTCCAGATTGGTCCAACACACATACCAACACCCGAAATCGCCAAAAGGGCAAATACAGCTGATCACCGTCCGGGGCCACCACAGGCCGCGCCACATAAAGCGACTGTCTGGTCAGCCGGCCGTTTCCCACCGCAAACACCCCCGTGCAGGACCTGCAGACGAAAATCCGGTCTCCAGGCACACCGACCAGCTCTGCTCGGCATTCCGGACAACAAAGCTCGTAGATATGAA
>JAFGWT010000462.1 GCA_016937015.1 Deltaproteobacteria bacterium
AATTGAAGCACCTGGTGTCTGCCGGTTTTGTACGCGGTTTTCTGACGGTACATGCGTTGGTCCGCTCTGGCGATCATCTGTTCGGGGGTGTCGTCCGCCTCTCGTTCCGTGTACCCCCAGCTCATAGTCCAGGGGGCGCCCGTGGTGCGCATTCCGGCTTCGTCCAGCATCTGTTCAACACGCTGCATAACGGATATCGCCATGGGGGTGTTGCAATCCACCAGTCCCAAAACGAATTCATCTCCCCCCAGCCGGCCAACCACGTCACTTTTTCGGACCGCCTGCAGCATGGCATGTGCAGCCGTCTGAATCAGTCGATCGCCCATTTCGTGCCCCATTTTATCGTTGAAAATCTTCAGATCGTTGATGTCGACAAAAATCAGTACGAATGGGGTGTTCTCCCTGTTTGATGCAGCGATGACTGGCGCCAGCTTTTTCATCACACCTCTGTGATTCAGCACGCCGGTTAAATCGTCGGTAAACGATCGGTTGGTCAGCTCGCCAATATACCAGTGCTGCCATACGCGATAGCGGCCATTCTTCCATCCAAGCAGTGCAATCAGCGGAAGCAGCAGAACCGCACCGGTCACCAGACTAAAAGTGAGCGCTGCTGTGGACCCGGACAGGATGTCACGCGGCACATGAATTACCAGAATCAGTTCGTTTTCCGGACTGACAGTATTGGGGATTCGGGTGATTTTGATTTCCCTGAAATAGAATATCCCGTTTTTGTGCTTTACAACAGTATTAAAATTTCTGGTGTAGGCTTCCCATTCAACGGGATAATCCGAAAAGAAGCCAATTGGATATTGGTCCGGGAACATGAATGCGTATTCATGATTTGGATTGGCGCCCTGCAGGTAGTATCCCTCTTCATTCAGGAGGTAGAGACGGCCATCGGATTTTTTCATGACGCTGTTGATTTCCCGAAGCAGCGATGTCACCCGGTAATTGGCAATTGCCACGCCGATGGCGTTATCATTCGTGTCTCGAATTGATTTTCCGAAGCGAAGAACCGGTTTTCCTGGCACCTCAACCTTTCCATATTCGATGTTCAGTTCGAGCTTCGAAATATAAATTTCCTTACCTTTGGTGGTCATCGCAGCGTTGAAATAGTCCCGGTGTCTTTTGGATTGGAGAGCGGACGGTTCGACGACCCGTGCAGTCCCTTCCTGTGGTCGGTTGACGCGCACCACTTCGCGACCGTTTTGGTCAATCAGGCGAATGTGGTCCATGTTGTCATTGCTTTCCGCCATGGTTTTCATTAGCGACGCCGCATTGTCACAGGCCCAGGATTTGGGATTCGCCAGACATTTAAAGGCGATCTCTGAATTGGCGAATATTCGAAATTCCATTTTCAGTTGATTGAGCATCGATTCGAAACGCTCCGCCTGCTGGGTAATTTTAAATTGGTATTCCAGATCCTGGGACCTGTAGATTCGGTCACTGGTCAGCAAGTAGATGGACAGTTCGATGATGATGAAAAATCCAACCAGAATCACCGCGTAAATCACGCCGCGAATGCTGGATTGTTTTCTGACTTCCTTTGGGATCTCGCCGTATTTAGGGAGTTCAACCACGTTCCCCTCCAAACGTATCTTCCATACAGGGAAATCGTCTTTGCCTCCTGAAAGTTAATATTCGCTTCATGTAAATGCGCCATGAATATGGCCAGAAGAAGGGGAGGCCAGCGATGCAGGTGGCTAACTCAACTGATTTTCGATGGTTGCAGGGGATTGTGGTCCGATTAAAATGTTGCTGACGATGCTGTTTTTTACCGTAACGAGCGTGGGGGTGGCCATTACGCCAAACTTGCGGGCTGTTTCCATGTCGCTGGAAATATCCACAGCAAAAACATTTTCACGGGATTTAGACATCCCCTTCACCACTGGGGTCATCGCTTTGCAGGCGCCGCACGCCGGGCTGTAAAAATAAAACAGCGCTGGCTTTCCCTTCCTGATGAGTTGCCCCGCTTTGCCATTCAGAGTGGGGGCCGCCTTTCCTTTGAGGGCAGAGGACCTGAACTGGATGTACAGGCGCATACCAATCATCAGCGCAATGAATGCCCCAGCTATTCCGATCAGTGTATATAGAAATCCCATGAATCAATCCTTGATATTTATTCAAATATTTCTGTTGTAATTAACACCTGGGAGATAGAGCCGCAGAACGAAGTTCGGGTGTCACAAAAACATTTTCGGCTGGAACCAAACCATCACGGATCAACCGTGCAATGCCTTGACACCCATGCCAGTTGCACATCATACATTTCTTTAATCTTGATAAAAAATCCAATAAAAAAATGTATTTAAATGATTTATTTAAACAATAGGATTAAGTTTTTTAAAGGGCGCCAAGAGACCATATGCACGCTATCCCACAGGCATGTCCGGTTCGATATTTGGCATCGTCTCCAAATTGACACAGGCAGATTCATGTGTTTAATTCCTGTGGAATTATTGAAACCACAGGTGACAACCGTTCCTGTTGCACGATTAACGAGGCAGAAAGAAATAAAGTATGGGTAAAAATTTATACAACAAGGTTTTTGAGCGTCATGCGGTCGAACAGCTGCCCAGCGGTCAATATCAGCTGTTGATTGGGTTGCACATGGTGCACGAAGTCACATCCCCCCAGGCATTTGCCATGCTGAGAGAGGCAGGATTAAAAGTCGCCTTTCCTGAGCGAACCTTTGCCACGGTGGACCATATTATTCCAACCACCGCCGCAGAGCGGGCCAGACCTCTTTCTGACAGCATGGCCGAGGAAATGCTGGTGCACATAGAAAAGAATACATTATACCACGGAATACGATTCTTTTCGCCTGAAAAAGGGGAGCAGGGCGTGGTTCATGTGGTCGGGCCGGAGCAGGGGATTACTCAGCCAGGGATGACGATTGCCTGTGGGGATTCCCATACGTCGACGCACGGTGCATTTGGCGCGCTGGCCTTTGGCATTGGGACTTCTCAGGTGGCTGATGTGCTTGCGACGCAGACGCTGGCCATGTCCAAACTGAAGGTCCGGCGAATCAACTTTACAGGCAGGCTGAACCCCGGTGTCTACGCGAAAGACGTCGCGCTGGCATATATACACCGGCTGGGGGTCAACGGTGGGGTTGGATACGCCTATGAGTTTGCCGGGGAGATTATTGATGGGATGTCGATGGCGGAGCGAATGACCGTTTGCAACATGGCCATCGAAGGGGGCGCGCGGTGCGGATATGTGAATCCCGACGAGACCACATTCGCGTTCCTGAGGGATCTCCCCTACGCGCCCAAAGGAGACGCATGGGAACGGGCCCTTTTGGATTGGCAATCCGTGGCCTCTGATGCGGATGCGGAATATGATGACGTGGTGGAGATACGGGGGGACGATATTGAACCCTTCGTTACCTGGGGGATTACTCCTGCCCAAAGTATCGGGGTGAACCAAACCATGCCCGCGCTGGATAACTTTTCCGGCAGTGAGCGGCAGGTCATCGAGGAAGCGTATGATTACATGGATTTTGTACCGGGACAGGCCATCCTGGGCGTGCCGGTGAATGTGTGCTTTATCGGCAGCTGTACCAATGGGCGGGTGTCGGATTTTGAAATTGCAGCCGAAGTGATTAAGGGAAAAAAAGTCGCCAAAGGCGTTCGGGCACTGGCGGTACCCGGATCGATGAAGGTCAAAGTTGCGCTGGAGCAAAAAGGCATCGACAAAATATTCATCGACGCCGGGTTTGAATGGCGGGAGGCCGGGTGTTCCATGTGTCTGGCCATGAATCCCGACAAACTGCAGGGGCGCGAGATTTGCGCCAGCACCTCCAACCGCAATTTCAAGGGGCGTCAGGGCAGTCCGTCCGGACGGACCCTGCTCATGAGTCCGGCAATGGTGGCCGCGGCTGCAATCTCCGGAAAAGTTGAAGATGTTCGAGAGGTGATGTGATGACGTCAAAAATAGTAGAACGCATTTCAGGGACCGGTGTGCCGGTACGGGGCAACGACATCGATACCGATCGGATTATCCCCGCCCGTTTCTTAAAACGGGTGACTTTTGATGGACTTGGGGCGCATGCCTTTGAGGATGATATTGCTGCCATAGCGGCGCGGGGAGGGGTGCACCCGTTTCGGGATTCAAAGTATCAGGGCGCTGCGGTACTCGTCTCCAACGCCAACTTTGGATGCGGATCTTCCCGCGAACACGCGCCCCAGGCGCTGAATCGCTGGGGGATCCACGCCATTGTCGCCGAGAGCTACTCAGAGATTTTCTTTGGTAACTGCGTGTCCCTGGGGATGCCGTGCTTCAGCGCGTCCCACGATGTGGTGGAACGGATTTTGGCGTGGATTGAATCTAATCCGCGGTCGGCAACGGATATCGATGTGGCGGCGTGCACACTGAAAATGGGCGATGAAGTCATTCCATTGAGCCTTCCGGCGGGGGCCAAAGGTCAGTTTCTGGATGGGACCTGGAACGCCAGAGCGCAGTTGCTTGCCAATCTGGACAAAGTCCGCCAGGTTGCCAGCACACTTCCATATTTTACAGATTATCAATAGATTTAAAAGCGAGAAAGCAAATCTGTCATTAACCTGCCAGCCAGTACGTCGCCAGTAATGGACCGATTCGGATTGTGTCTGATCGTGTACAGGCAGAACATGAAGAGAATCGGCAGGACGAAGAGTGCTAACAGGATCAATTGAAGTCCGAAGGGGTCAAGACCGATTCGGATTGTCTGATGGTGTTTACAGACAGTACTTGAAGTGAACCGGCAGGACGGGCAGCCCTGTTGCAATCACATATTTTCCGAATTGGTTCAGCGCGACAAAGAGCCCTGTCATCTCCCCCTTCGAAAAAAAAGGGGACACGTCCAATTGTCAGGGGGAGTTTGATCATGGTGGGCAAGTCATGCGAAATGGGTGGTTGTAGAATCCATTCTTAAAAAGGGTCATGGTGAACACGGCGCCCGCGCCCGCGTGGCCCATGGGGGCAGGGGTGAGCCACCATTTGGGAGCGCGCAGATTGGCGGTATTTTTTACTGTTGATTTGCAATACAGGCTCTACTCACCCATTGCCAGGTACTTTCCAGACACTCAAGTGTGCCAACTTGAGCGATGCATTGCATCGCGCCTTCTTCACAGTATGTTTCCTCTAATTGCGCAAAAACAGCAGTTTCATAAACGATAACGCAATAGGGTCTGTTGTCCCAGTTGTCCACCGCAACAGCGCCGACAAGTTCGCTTTTGTGCTCGACGCAATTCACCACAAACCTGTTTGTATCTATGCAGCGTTCGCCCTCAATGCCCTGACAGTCAAAGTGATAGTTCACGCAGCTGCTGGTAGTTGAATCCCAACTGGATTCGTATTTGTAGCCGCCGGAGTAATCATTATATTCGGTGGTGATGCCATTCACGCACGTTGCATTGAAATCGTCGCAGTCTCTGAATTCAGACCATTGGGTACTTTTTTCAGCATCGGAACCCACACATTGATAAATTTTATTTCCCTCACATTTATGCTCGCCTACATCGCAAATGTCAAAACAACCAGTGTTTACGAGTGTGATACACAAGGAAAACAATATTGAGATGAATTGTGTTGTATGAATTTTTAACATAGTACAATCCCTATTTATTTAAAATATCATCACAATATTAATAGGAAGTGGAAATTTCCTCAACCGTCCAAACATTGTCCGATTCATTGGAACGATCTTTAACCCACACGCCGAATAATATTAAAGTGTCCGCCGTTGGGGCAAGGCACGCATTCGTAGCCCACCGGGTACTGATCTCTATCGGCGCCAGATCTGGCTGTTCACCGCGTGCCTTGTGTGCGCGGCAGACATGACAAAGGCTTTCCGTCGGCAGCAAGCGTCATCCGATCAAGATGTGATAAAGAGATTGATTTCAGTGGGGGAGGGGGGCTCGGAAGGGATCGGAATCTAGAATCCTTCGTCCAGATCCCGAATGTTTTGCTGGATTTTTTCGATGTGAACCTTGTTCTGATCCGTCGCATCTGCCTTTTGATACAGTTCCAATGCGGTTTGCCAACAGCTGCGTGCTTTGTTCTTCTCGTGCAGCTCTTTCCAGATCACGCCCATATTGGTGTACACAACGGCGCCCTTGGTTTGTGCATTGCCGTCAAATCGAAGATAGATTTCCGCCGCTTTTTCATACTCCTGAATGGCGAGTTCCTTCTGCATCATTTGATAGGCAATCTGGGCGGCTTCATAGTGGGCATCGGCTTCCTTGATCGTGGGCGAACCGGTGTTGGCCATGGTGTCGGCGGCACTGAGATAGTAATCCAGCGCGTCTTCCTGACGACTTTCAGCCTGTGCCAGGCCTGCCTGTTCCATAAAATAATTGTAGTCCTGAATTTCCTTTGGAATCACAACATTGCCGTTCATATCGTCTGCAGAATTACCATCTCCGGTGCCTTTGGCACCGCCGCATCCCGCCAAACCGACTGACGTCAACACAGCAATAATGGCGATGAAAAATGAAGTTTTTTTCATTGTATCGTTCCTTCCCGATGTTGCTGAATAAAAATTTTGATGTCATCATAACCGTCTTTGCAGAATTGCTCAACCGGTTTCATCTCAAAAATTATTTAAATCTGAAAAATCAGCGTCCCGAGGTTATTCGCTGGAATTCATACAGAACGATTGCTGCGGCGGCAGATACATTAAGGGATTCGAAATCCCCCACCATGGGGATGTGAAAGAGCACATCGCAGTTTTCTGAGGTCAGCTTGCGGATGCCTTTGCCTTCATTGCCGAGCACAATTGCCGTTTTCGAGGGCCATTGCAATGTGTCGACAGAATGCGGCGCGTTCATGGCAGTGCCAAATACTTCGAATCCGTTTTGCTGGAGTTTCTGTATTGTGGCAACGAGATTCACCACCCGCGATACTGGAATCAGCTCGCTTGCCCCTGCCGAGGAGCGAACCGCTGCGGGGGTCATTTGCGCCGACCGATCTCTGGTGATGATGACACCATGGGCGCCAAGGCTGTGTGCACTGCGGAGGATGGCACCAAGGTTTCCCGGATCCTGGATTTGGTCCAGCAATAGCAGTAACGGATTGGCAACCGTATTGGACAGGCGTTCGATCAGGTCATCCAGATCCGCGTACTGATAATCCCCACATACAGCAACCACGCCCTGGTGATTGAGCGTCCCAGCCAGGTGCGCAAGATGTTCCTTGCTCGCTGACTGCGTTTTTACGCTGTATTTCGATGCGAGCGAGAACAGGCGGGCAGCGGTTTTCTGTGTCAAACCGCTCTGCACGTAAAGGATGTGAATGGAAACCCTGGCCCTGATGGCCTCTTCCACAGCATTGGGACCAGCGATAATGCGTTTCATCAGGCGTTTTTGCTGCTCAGTGCGGCAGCGATTTCCTCAGCAATGGCATCTGCGGCAGATGCGGGATTTTCGGCGCCACGTATGGGGCGACCAACAACCAGGTAGTCGGCACCATCCGCAATTGCGCTGGCAGGGGTGGCAGCTCGCTTCTGGTCGCCCATGGCCGCACCGGCTGGTCGAATGCCAGGCGTAATGATTGAGATGTCTTTGCCAACCGCCTTTCGCACCAGCTGGACCTCTTTCGGGCTGCAGACGATGCCGCCCAGTCCGCATTTCGCCGCAAGAGCAGCTCTCTTTTCAACGATTTCAGATGGTTTTCCGGTCAGACATACCGGTGCAAGGTCGTCTTCACCCATACTGGTCAAAAGGGTGACCCCCAGAATCTTTAATGAGGCGCCGGCCTCTTTCGCTGCTTCTGTCAGCATCGCCGTACTGCCGCCCGTGTGAACGGTGAGCATTGCCACATCCAGGGCAAGCGCGCTTCGCACGGCACCTCCCACGGTCGCCGGAATATCATGCAGCTTTAAATCCAGGAACACGTCGATGCCCCGATCCCGCACGGCTTTAACCGCGGCCGGGCCGCAGGCCGTGAACAGTTCCAATCCCACTTTTACCAGTCCGACCTTGCCCTGAATTTTGTCAAGCAGCACATTGGCTTCATTCAGTCCCGGCACATCGAGCGCTAAAATCAATCGCTTTCTTGCTTCGTCTATTGTTACACTCATAAAACCACTTTCCTGTAAAAAAAACGGGGCCTCATTGTTGTGAGGCCCCGCAATATCAATGAAATCAACTGTGTGCGAATTTAGAGATCAAGACCGCTGAGCGGATCCGCAGAACCCATTCCCGTTTTCTTTTTGGTCGTGCCCCCGCTGTCGCCGCCACGTTTGGCAGTTGTGCGTCGTGTGGATTTTGTCGCTGCGGCGCGTGCTTCTGCTTCCCGTTTTGCGCGTTCCATCGCTTCTTTCTGGGCCAGCGTGGATTTCGCCTCTTGGGCTTCGCGGGAATTGCGTTCGGCTTCGGCCCTCAGACGCGCGGCTTCTGCCTGTGCCTCTTTCTCGAGTCGTGCCTTCTCTTCCTCAGCAGCAATACGGTCTGCTTCAGCCTTCTGGCGAATCAGTTCCTTTTCCGCCTGGGCGGCCTGATACTGCCAAACACCGATGCCACCGCCGATGAGAATAATGGCGGCCACGATTCCCCATACCCACATGGGAACGCCACCTTTTTCTGCTTCGATACGCTTCAGCTCGGCTTCGTGCTCCAGCATTCGATGTTGTTCCGCCAATCGCGCCTCGGCTTCGGCTTCCTTGGCTGCGCGAACTTTAGCGGCTTCGATTTCAGCCTGTTTCCGAAGTTCTTCCTGTTCTTTGGCTTTTTCTTCGGCAATCCGACGTGCTTCTTCGTCCCGGCGCTTTCTCTCTTCTTCCTCTTTACGTGCGCGCTCTTCAGCTTCCTTGCGCGCCCGCTCTTCCTCTTCCTGCCGTTTGCGGTCCTCTTCTTCTCTGGCCTGACGTTCGTCTTCCATTCCCATCAGTTCCTGAAGGGCGAAGTTTACAGAATTCTCGCTATTATCAGTCTTTCTTGCCATGTTGACCTCGTAATGATTTTTCGGTTTACCCCTATGTGCTACGGGAGTTCAAATTTTTCGCTCACGATAGTAGCAGACGTCGTCTTATGAAAAAAGATCTAAAATTACAATCTATAAACAATTTATTTTACAGTGCTTTTTAATATTTCAGGATTTGTTTATTGTCGTGGTAACGCGACAAGTATCGCCCACCCGTCCGTTTTTTTTAAGGGATTGGAACATTGTTTACGTTGAAATTCGTTTGTGAAAAAGTAATATGCGACCCAATGAGCCAACATCGTTTCTTGTCGATATATAAAGGAAACGATGTAATGATATTTACAACAAAAAACACACCGTCACCCCCATTGACCGACTGGTTGGCGTACTGGAAGGCAGCTCGTGGCCGATTCTGAAAAAGACAATTTAAAGTCATGTCCATTGTGTTGTGCACCAGTGGATCCCCTGCGCGCGGGTGCGGTCAGCATCGTGGATGGGCAGATGGCTTATTTCTGTTCCGCCGATTGCCGTGAGCACTATCTGCAGCGGGATGTTGACAGTGTCCAGGCTGACGCGGAGACCCCGGTTGTCCGGTCCGTCTCCATTTCTAAAGTCAGCGATGAGTCGGCACGACATTCACAGTCTTCAAAACGTGACACTGCGCCACCCTTGCCAACCACTGCCGCCGATAACGGAATCTCCCTTGAGAGCGATAAGGGCATCCTTCCTTTCTTACTATGGCCGCATGCGGCCGAAGCCGGCATTTTAACTGCCATCCTTCTGTTCAACGCGGTTACCCGGGGACGCGACATCAATTGGATTGCTGCGTACGTGTCGATTGGGGTGGGCATTCTTTTCAGCGCCGGCTGGCATATCTGGCGGGAGCGCAAAAATGGTCCTGCGATTATGCTCAACAGCACGGCGCTGCCCCTTGCTGCCACTCTGCTGATGATTGTCGCATATTTCAAAGGCGCACCGGCGGCGCTCTATGCAATGGCTGCGACCGGTGTATTGCTATTGCGAAGCATTGGACGCATTGGCGAGGTGCTGCTGCGTTTTCAGAGCAACATTGCGCATATCGCTGACAGAAAAGGGGGAAGCGGACAGTTTTCCGGATGGAAAGACAACTCGGTTTTTGCCATGCGAATACGAAAAGTGGCCTCCATTCTGAATTGGGCGCGAATCCCGGTTTCAATTTTATCTGCACCGGGATTGATGGTTGGTGCGGGAATTCGGGGCGATGATGCACTTATGACATCTGCAATGCTGCTGATTCTTTTTGAGCCAAGGCTGCTTCGCATGGTGACCGGCGATGCGCATCTTAAAGTGGCCATAATGGCAACGCAGATGGGGGGGCGTATTCGGGATGCGCACGCGGTGGCACAGCTTGGAAGTGCGAAAACCCTGTTGCTTGGTGCAAAGGACATATTGACTTTCCCGGATGTACGGGTGGTCGACTGGCAGATCTGTGACGGTGTGACCAATCCGGCAAATGTGCTTCACGCGCTGTATCTGGTTGAGCGCGGTATCACAAACCGCTATGCACGGGCCATTGTAGCGTTTTGCCGGCAGCAGGGAATCGGCGCTGGACATACTGGCAATGACGCCGTGGCCTGTGAGATGGACGCGGGGAAGGGCGTTTCTGCAGACACCCCCTACGGTCAGCTGCATTGTGGCTCCAGAGAATTCATGCTGGCCAACGGTATCTCAACCGGAGATGGCGAAACGGTTGCAGAAGCCCTGGCGCAAAGTGGTCGGCGGGCGCTTTTTGTTTCATTGCATAAAAGCCTTGTGGCGGTATTTGGAATAGATGAACAAATTCGTCAGGGTGTCGAGGCTGCCGTGCAGCGCCTGTCTCTGATGGGCATTGAGCCGATTATGATTACTTCCGCTGATATGGCCGCTGCTCAGGCGCTGGGAACCAGACTGGGGATAGACCATGTCATTGTTCGCAGTGATGCCCCGGACCTTGAGAGTCTGCTGGCCAAATACCGGGAATCTGATTTGCCGGTCTCATTACTCGGGACCGGGGAAGAGTTTGAGCAGAATGTGCGCCACGCGGCATGCGCAGTTGCGGTGGGTGTCCCGGACGGTAAAATCAGTTTGGCGGATGTGGATATGCGCGGCCGCACCCTTGGGGATGTTGCCGTGTTAATGGAGTGGGCCATCGCGGCAGAGCGAAGCGTGCGCGTGAATCTGTTCCTGACGCTGCTGACAATAGGGATTGGCATCTGTCTCGCCATGGGTTGGCATACACTGGGAATGACATTGGGGGTGTCTCTGATAATCGCTCTGGTTTCCGTTGGATGCACGCTAAGTGGCCCGTATCCGATGGTGCGACATAGCTTAAATACTGTTCAGAGGACCGTCATTGCAGTACTTGAGAGAATCGGACTGACCAAGCGAAGTCGCAACTGATTTTTCGGGCATCCACATCTGAAAGAGTGATTATGCGAGCACGTGCAATAATTCATATCATTGGCATACTGATGGCCGGGTTGGCGCTGACGATGTTTATCACCGCCGCAATCGCTGGGCTGTACCAGGAAGAGGATCTCTTTGCGCTGGTCGCCGCGGGAATGAGCACACTTGTCATCGGAATGGCCATGTTTTTCGGAACAGGACGTCCAACAGGTAAAATGGAAGTCTCCCATCGTTCGGCATTTGCCATCGTCACCTTTGGTTGGCTGGCGGCCTGTGTGCTTGGTGCGCTGCCGTACTATTTTTATGCGCATCTGCCTGCGCTTTGGAATGCGGATGCGCCAGCTGTCGCAGCCAGCGGTGATGAAACCCTGACAGACAATCAAACGCAAAAAGCCGATTGTCGCCAAAGCACCGGGCTTGGCTTTGAATTCTGCTCATTTACCAATGCAGTATTTGAATCCACATCAGGGTTCACAACAACCGGGGCGACCATTCTGGAAGGCGGTCTGTGGCAGGACCCCATGTCCCGAAAAGGGGGATTGCCTCACGGTATTTTGCTGTGGCGGGCAGTTACACATTTTCTGGGTGGCATGGGGATTATTGTTTTTGGCGTGGCGCTGCTGCCACTGCTGGGAGTGGGCGGTATGCAGCTGTTTAAGGCCGAAGTGCCAGGCCCCGTGAAGGATAAAATGGCGCCGCGGGTTGCCGAGACCGCGCGACTGCTTTGGAAGGTGTACGCAGGGGTCACTTTTTTGCAGTTTGTATTGCTGCTGTTTACCGGACAGGGACCATTTCTGGCGATCTGTCATTCATTTGCCACTATGGCGACCGGCGGGTTTTCCCCATTGGCGTCGTCAATTGAAACCCTTCACAGCCCCGCGTCGGAGTGGATTATCTCGGTATTCATGTTTCTGGCCGGTGCAAATTTTTCACTGCACTTCAACGCCTTGAGACGTAACAGACTGGTGCATCTGCGCGACAGCGAGTTTCGCTTTTACTTTGTCGTTTTTGCAGTCATTGCAGGTGTGCTGGCTCTGGTGCTGATGGTTAAAAACAACAGCGGGGTTCACGATTCGGTACGTGTATCCGTGTTTCAAACGTTGTCCATTCTGACCACGACAGGGTTTTCGTCCACTGATTTCGGGTTATGGGGCGTGGCTGCAAGCATGTTGCTTTTTACGACGTTTTTTATTGGGGGATGTGCAGGCTCCACGGGTGGGGGGATAAAGTGCGTCCGAGTCTTCCTGATGGGACGACTGGCCATCACTGAGCTCAAACGGCTGGTGCATCCCCATGGTGTGATTCAATCCAGACTGGGTGGCGGTGTTGTGCCCGTTGCGGTGGTCAATTCCGTTGCTGGCTTCATCGCGCTTTACCTGGGCG
>JAFGWT010000463.1 GCA_016937015.1 Deltaproteobacteria bacterium
AGGTAGATGGCCAGGGGAATGGCCGCGTACACCAGGCGACGAACCAGACTGTCGTTGACCCCATCCATAAAAAACGGCGGTACAAACAGCAGCGCGCCAGTGGCCATCCAGGGCAACAGGGTGCGAAGCGGCGTTCGAATGCCAATGAGCACTCTGGCTTCGATAATCTGGATGATGGAAATAAAACTGATGGCGGCGGCAGTGGCAACCGCTGCCCCCCAAAGGCCGTACGTTGGAATCAGCAGCATATTGAGCAGAAAGTTGGCAATGCCCACCCCCAGGCTGTTGGCGAGATTCCATTTGGAAAAACCGGACATCACAATGGCGTTGCCCGCCAGACCGGTGGCACAGTTCCAAAAGGGGCTGATGAGCAGAATCAGCATGAAATCGGGCCGCTCGGTAAAGTCACTGCTAAACAGCTTGAGTAAATCGTGGCGGAAAAATCCCATGATGAACAGCACCGGCAATGCGATGCTGATTATCCAGCCGTTAACCGTGGCAAACAGATGATTGAGTTCCCCGGTGCGCTTTTCGTGAAAATAGCGTGCGATAATGGGGGCGTAACTGCCCGAAAAAATCAGACGAATCTGGCGGCCGTTGCGAACAATCTGGGCACCCAGCGAATAGAAGGCCACCTGCTCCGGCGGATACCCGAACCCGGCCAGCATAATGACATCCATGGACGAGATAAAACGGTTGAACGCCAGATTGAGGTTTTGCGGAATGGCGAAGGTTAAAATCCCTTTGGTGGGCACACGGTTGAACCGGCCTTTAAAAATGGTGGCAATATCCACCGTTCTGGACAACAGCCCCATGGCCACAAACAGCGTGACGCCGTAGGTGATGACAAACGCCAGCGCAATCCCCAGCACGCCCATATCGAAATACCAGAACAGCACCGACAGGCCCAGCGTCATCACCGGCGCCACGCCGCCAATCACGATCACTTCGTCGTGCATGTTCATTCTGGATTTGGGAATGGCCACCGCCAGTCGGGTAATGGCTTCGAGGGGGATAATAAACGCCATCAGCTGCAGCAGCCTGGCAAGGGCCGGATATTCCGAATAGTACACCGAGTTGAGAATCGGAGCGCCGGCGATGCCCAGCAGGGCGAAAAAGAAACCGATGCCGGCAGTCAGGATAAAGAACCGCCGGATGTAGCTGTAGAGCAGATCTTTGTCGGATTCGTTGTGAATGTACCTGGAGGTGAACATCATCACCCCGTCCACCAGGCCCGCTATTGCCATGCCCGAAACGATTTCAATGATGTTGTAGGCCACCAGAAAAATACCCATGGGCGCTTTGCCGTACAATCGGGTGAGCAGGATGTAGAGCACCGGCCCCCCAAGGACTTTGGAGATGGTGCCAATGAAATTCACGGCCGCGCCTTTGGCAATGGCGGATTTTACTGATGCGGTTTGAGTCATGTCTTTCACTGTGGTCAACCGGGTCCGGCAGTGTGTGGGGCGGACGGGTCTTCCCGATGTAGCATCACTTTTTGACAATAGACAACAGAATAGTGGAGGTAATTATTACATATTTTAATGGAAGCAGTTACCCGTGCGGCACCTACCACAGCACCCCTGTTGGCGCACCGTCGCCATAGTTTATCATCATCAATTCCTGGGATGTGGCCTCGAAGAAGGCGTCTAAAAAGCGAATGGGCCATGCCCGCAATACAGCGCAGGCATCCGCCTGTGTGGTGTAGTCATACGCTGTAACTGAGAGCGCGTAGGCCGCCTGGGTCAGGACGCCGTTGTCATAGGTGTATTCCCGCACGTATTCGCTGCCGCCCGATGTAAACTGTTTGCCGGCGAGCCGACCGTCGGCGTTCCATGTGTATTCAAAATGCATATCCGGTACATCACTCACCATTGTGGACAGGAGGTAATCTTCTTCGTTGTACGCATATTCCCGCGTCGATCCGTTGGTATTGGTAATGCGCCGCACCATTGAAGACCCCGTGTATTCGAATGTCCGCGTGTTGATCACGGTGGCGCAGTCTGTATCGCTGGTGCACGCCCATTCGGTGATTTGGCTGACCCGATCGTTTTGATACGTGAATGTCCATTCACTGTGCACGCCGTTTTCGTCATTAGGTTCGCTACCTGCGCTGTAGCTGTATTTGTGCCAGGTGACGGGGTGATTGTCACTGTTGTACTCAAAGCGGCTTTCCTCAGTGTAGTAGGGGGCTTTGTCACCGATGAACTGCGTCAGCGTGCTTCCCACCAGTCTGTAGCCATCCCACGCCAGCGTGAGCAGGGTGGTGGCATCCCCCGTTGATTCAACCGTGGCGATGTTCCCCTTCCCGTCGTATCTGTACTTTATCCACGCCGCTGCCTCCTCCTTACCGGTGACAATGGCCAGCAAATCATACGGCGCATAATCGTAGGTGCAATTGCCGGGGTGTGTCCCTGGAATACCATTGTAGTCGCCGGTTATCCCTTCACTGTCACTGCTGCCGTCCTCTGATGCGGTGTCGTCGCTGTCGCCCCCTTGCGCATTTTCCGTTTCGGTGTCGTCTACGGTCCCGTCACTGCCGCCAGCGCCCCCCGAATCGCACCCTGCGCCACACAGACACCCCCACACCAGAACCCATAAAAGTATGCTTTTCATCGACTTCTCCTCTGAGAAAAAAAATGTTCAATCAGACGATACTATATCAGTGCGTGCAAAGTGTCTTGAATTTGTGGCACTCTGCGTTTTTAAAGTTTTGAAAAATCAAGGGTGGCGAAAAGATCGTCGAGGGTTTCGGCCCGGCGAATCTGCTGCACCTGGCCATCTTCTTTGAGCAGGAGTTCGGCGCTGCGCAGCTTGCCGTTGTAATTGAATCCCATGGCATGACCGTGAGCGCCCGCGTCGTGAATGGCGAGCAAATCCCCGGGCTCAATTTTGGGGAGGCGGCGGTCGATGGCAAATTTGTCGTTGTTTTCGCACAGAGACCCAACCACATCGTATGTCTGGTCGCTTTTCGCATCCTCCTTGCCCAGCACCGTAATATGGTGGTAGGCGCCGTAGAGTCCCGGGCGCATCAGATTGGCCATGCACGCATCGACGCCAATGTATTCCTTGTAAATGTGCTTTTCGTGAATGGCTTCGGTGATCAGAAATCCATAGGGCCCGGTCACCATGCGACCGCATTCGGAGCGAATCCCCAACGGATGCAACCCATTGGGAATAACCAGTTCCTCATATGCCGCTTTGATTTCCGCCCCCAGCGCCAGCAAATCCACTGGCTCATCCTCGGGCCGGTACGCCACCCCGATGCCGCCACTCAGATTGATAAACTCAAGCTGAATCCCCAGCGTATCCCTGATTTCCTTGGCCAGCGCAAAGAGCATTCTGGCGGTTTCCACGTATGATTGCCGGTTGAGTTCATTGGAAATCACAAAACAGTGCACCCCAAACCGTTTGGCGCCTTTGTCCCGCAGCAGCTTCAACCCCTCGAATACCTGGGGTTTGGTAAAGCCGTACTTGGATTCCACTGGATTACCGATAATGGCGTTGCCGGTGCGCTCCGGGCCCGGGTTGTAGCGGATGGAAATCACTTCGGGGATACCGCAGTGCTTTTCGAGATAGGGAATATGCGTGATGTCATCCAGATTAATAACGGCGCCCAGACGCGCGGCCGCCTGGTACTCATAGGCCGGCGTTTCGTTTGAAGAGAACATAATATCTTCGCCGGTGATGCCCACCTTTTCGCACAGGGCCAGCTCCGCCGCAGAACTGCAGTCCATCCCGCAGCCCTCCTCTTTCAGAATTTTCATCAGGTAGGGATTGGGGGTC
This sequence comes from Deltaproteobacteria bacterium, assembly GCA_016937015.1. Taxonomy (GTDB): domain Bacteria; phylum Myxococcota_A; class Polyangia; order JAAYKL01; family JAAYKL01; genus JAFGXQ01. Next base: position 3,787 of record JAFGWT010000463.1, read on the forward strand.
GCCTTCACCGCAAAGTATTCCTTGAAATCCGCCCATTCAAAGGCTTTGAGGAATGTGCGCATGTTCTGTCGGATACCCTTTTCCTCGTAAATATGAAACGGGGTAGGATGGGTTTTAATTATCTCCTGAATCTTTGATTTGGAAAACGGAAGTGTCTTTTTCATCGGTGTATCCTTTATCATCTGTGCCTTCGGTCATCGGCCCCCTTGTACCGTTTTCACAGCGCCGTGAGAAGTCTTTTTGGGGACGCAGACGCTAAAATGATTGGGAATAGGCGCTAAAAAAAGTGACGGGAGGGATGGGCGGATGGCCGGAAGAAAAGAAATGGTCGAAACTATTTTCCGGCGGCGCGCAGGGCGTCTTTCACCTGCTGCAGCAGTTTTGGGGGCAGCTTGTCCTCTCCCAGTTTTATCGCGTCATCCAGCTGGGTCTCCGCTTTGTCATACTCTTTTCTGTCAATGTACACCGCAGCCAGCTTTAGCCTGTCGACCCCGTTGGTGGGATCGAGGGTGGTGGCCTGCCTGTAAAAATCCCGCGCGTCTTTCAGGTTTCCCAGCGCTTTGGCGGCATCTCCGGCACCCGCATGGGCGGCCGCCAGTTTGTCGTTCTTTTTAATGGCCTTTTCAAACTGAATGAGCGCCATGGCCGATTCCCCCAGCTTCAGTTCAATCCAGCCCGCCAGCAGCAGCCATTCCGCCGGAGATTGCGTGCGCATGGCTTTTTCGAGCCGCTTTTTGGCGGTCTTGTATTTTTCGGCATTGTAAAGGGCAAACGCCTCGCTGAAATACAGGGTGGCCTGCCGTTCCTCGTCGAGGGCATCGTATCCCTTTGATTTAATCGCCTCTCGAAGATAATCCGCCTCTTTGTCAAACTCCCTCGCCACATTGCTGATTCGCGCCAGACCGATGTACGCTTCGGGATCGTCGGGATTCTCGTCAATCATGTCCTTGTAAATCTTTTTGGCATCATCCACCCGTCCCGCCTTATGGTACTGGTCCGCCAGCATCCCCCGACAGCTGAAGGTGCACATATCCCGCTCCCGGGCCTTCTCCAAAAAGAGCATCGCCTCCAAATCCCCGCGCTCCTCAACCACCATCTGGGCCAGCTTTACAACGGGCACCTCCATATTGGGGGCCCGCTTTTTGGCCCGTGAAAAATGGGTCAGCGCTTCCTCATACCGGCCGGCGCGGGTGAGCACCCGTCCGCTCAGCCAGTAGGGACGATAGTCGGCCTTGTCAAGCAGCGCCGATTCGGTCAGCATCTCCACCGCTTCATCCTCGTGTTTTTTTTCGTTGGAGAGCGCCACTCCCTTACACATCAGCGCGGGACTGTCCTTGGTGATATCGTCAATCATCGACCGCCCGGTTCGCGCCTCCGCTTCTGCTGCGCAGTTTTTCCAAGCCACGCTGTCGAGCGGTTCCTGAACCGGCGGCAGCATGATGGGGGGACTGCAGGCAATCGCACCAAACAGCAGTGCGCCAAAAGTCGTCATTGAGATAGTTGAGATCTGTGAGATCCGTTTTGTCATCCAGGGCCTCCTTCCCGGTAGCCTAATACGTGTTCTGTGCACTCCGTATGTATTCTCATCCTCTGACGAATTGCAACTTTTTCAGGGAACGGATGGCGCCGCAGGGGTATTCCCGCCCCTCCGTGCCCCAATGACCTGAGGCGGACCATTTTCACAATAATCTTAAATTATTTGAGAATTTCCTCAAAACCGACGCCCTCAGCACCGGATTTGCTGCAATTCCCCGGGCAGTGTCCCGTGGCACCGGAATTGCTCCTCCCTCTGAATTGTGAACGAAGATGGGAGAAACACGCTGTGAGTCATCATTTTAAAAATCGAACTGCGATATTTGCCCCCCACGCCGTTGACCACACCCGATGCCCCCGGGGGAAAAAGCGCCTTTGGGCAATATGTCTGGCAATGGCAATGACCGCCTGTGCCACCGGACCCGAAAAGCAGGTGCGCAGCG
>JAFGWT010000049.1 GCA_016937015.1 Deltaproteobacteria bacterium
AAACAACTGGATTGCCGCCTGCGCGGCAATGACGGTGCGCCCAGGAAGTCAAGCAATACTTGTGTAGAATCATGAGGCGAAGGCGGGAATCCAGTTGATGTCTGCAGCTGGATCCCCGCCTTCGCGGGATGACGAGGCTTTTCTATTCTCTTGAACATGGAACTCGATCGCCCTTCAGCGAGTTGATTTTCAATTTATCAGAAAACTGATATCCGCAGCCGGCGCCGAGTGGGTAAACGCGCCCACCGAAATTATATCCACACCGGTCCTGGCAATTCCTGCCACAGTCTGCAGATTTACCCCACCACTTGCTTCGACGAGCGCGCGTCCGCCAATCAGTTTGACCGCCTGCGCCATTTCCGGGTTGCTCATGTTATCCAGCATGATCACATCTGCACCGGCGGCCAGCGCTTCATTGACTTCTTCCTGACTGGTGACCTCGACTTCAACTCTCAGTGGATGTGGCCCCTGCTGTTTGCAGTTCGTCACCGCCGCAGTAATCGAGCCCGCCGCGCGAATATGATTTTCCTTAATCAGAATGCCGCCGCCCAAATCCACACGATGATTGTTGCCGCCGCCCACCAATACTGCGGCGCGCTCCAGATACCGCAACCCCGGCGTGGTCTTTCTCGTATCCACCAGACGAACACTGCAGTTTTCAGGAATCGCATCCACGAAGGTGCGGGTCATGGTGGCTGTACCGCAGATGCGCTGTAAAAAATTAAGCGCCACTCGCTCGGCCATTAGCAAAGACGCGGTCCTCCCTTTAGCCATGGCCATCAGCGTGCCTTTTTCAATTCGGTCCCCATCGGCAACCATTATCTCAATCTCTGTATCGGGATCCACGCGCTTCATCACCGCTTCGAATATATCCAGTCCGCAGACCACCAAATCCTGTTTGGCAATTACCCGTCCTTCACTTTTCGCATTCGGCGGAACACATAACCGGGTGGTGACATCCCCCCGCCCCAGATCCTCCTCAAGCGCCAAATCTATAATTTGCCCCACAAGCGGGGGCGTACCTGGTGTCATACAGTCCTCCAACCAATTTTCAGATCAGAGCCCAAAGCCCGCTCTGAATAAGTCCATAAAAATGTTGCAACATCCATGAAATATCACTGGTGCCACAATGCTTTTTTGTTTTAACCGCAAATATCCAAAAGCCAAAGCCGGAAAGAACACAAGGAGTCTTGACGGATTAAAATCCACCGCGAAATGGCCCACTGCAAACAGAAGTGATGACACCCACAGCCCATGGCCTGCCTGAACCCCAAAAATGGAAATACGCTTTAAAAAAATATCATCCAGTCTTCCAAGCAAATAGCCGCGAAAGAAAAATTCCTCTGGTAACGCCACCACCAGGAAATGAGCGGCTGCGACCGACGCGTAGCCACTGGGAATCACCATTTGCCATTGTGGGGTTTCCATTTGCCATAACTCTGGAAACAACAGCACAGCCGCCACAATGGGGGGCCATGTGACAAAAATGAAAACCAACACAATCGGCAGCGCCAAAAGCGGATTGGTAAATGATAAACCATACCTCGCATAGGGCTTGCCGCGTTTATCGAGCACCAGCACCGGCAGAAAAATAAACACCGCGCCAATCAAAGCCGAAAGCGCCCCTTCAAAACCGAAAAGTCTGGCAGTCTGCACAAGAAGCAGCACCAGCACAAACTGCCCAAAAAATACCGCAAGGGTTTCCTTTTTAAGAGACGCTGCGGCATCAGGAGAGTGCCTCATGGCAAGTCCTCAAGCGGCTCCGCCACCAAATCGTATTCTTTGCAATCGGTGATTTTGCACAGCACAATGTCACCGGGTTGCACGTTTGCATTGACCACGTAAGTGACGCCGTCAATCTCCGGTGCCTGGCCAATATGCCTGCCCTCAAACACGAATCCGCCGTCATCGGCCACATCTTCAATCAGCACAGGCAGCGTTTTGCCAATCAGTGCCTGGTTGTTCCGTTTTACAATCCGCTTTTGCAGCGCCATCACCTTCCGATATCTGTTGTAAGAATCCCGCCGGGAAACCTGGGGCGTCCGACCAAAGGCGGGCGTACCGGCTTCATCACTGTAGCGAAACGCGCCCAGATGATGAAACTGCGTGTCCGTCATAAACTGGAGCAATTCCAAAACATCGCTTTCTGTTTCCCCGGGAAAACCCAAGAGTACAGTGGTCCGCAAAAACGCCTCCGGCAACATTCGCTTCGCCAGCGCGATACTGCCCTGTAACTGCTTTTTGCCATGTCCCCGTCGCATCGCCTTTAACATGGCCGCACTGACATGCTGAATGGGAATATCCAGATAGGGCATCACCTTGTCCAAATCGCGCATCGCCCGAAGCAGTGTCTCGTCCACCGAATCCGGATACAGATACATCACCCGAATCCATTGAACCCCTTCCACCTGATTCAGTTGATGCAGCAGCCCAGCCAGATTGGTGCCGTCATTCAAATCCCGGCCATACGCAGCCGTGTCCTGGGCAACCAGCACCAGCTCTTTTGCGCCGGCTTCAGCGAGCATCCGCGCTTCAGCCACCACATTTTCAATTGTGCGACTCTCCCCTTTGCCACGAATACCCGGAATGGCGCAAAAGGCACACTTTCGTGAGCAGCCATCAGCAATCTTGATATACACACTTGTCTGGCCCGGGGTGACCAGTCGCGCAGTGTTGATTTGCTGAAGGAAATGCGCGCCGGTCCCTGGCTGCAATTCAATGCTGTGCCCGTCAATCAACTCGGCAATTCTATCCGGGGTACCGGTTCCGAGCATGGCATCAATTTCCGGCATCGCGGTTTTCAACTCATCGCCATTTCGCTGAGGCAAGCACCCGGCCGCCACCAGCAACTGACACCGGCCGCTTTTTCTGTAGGTGGCCATCTCAAGAAGCTCATCGATAGACTCTGTTTTGGCATCACCAATAAATGAACAGGTGTTTACGACAATCACATCCGCTTCTTCAGGTGCAAACACCAGATGAAGCCCTTTTTCAATCAGTGCCGCTGCCATTATATCGGTATCCACCCGATTTTTAGGACAGCCGAGGGAAACAAAATAAACCGTCTTCAGTTTCATTGCCGGAGATTTGTTCAAAGCAGTACCTTCCCATTTAAAGCGATGCGACCGTTCACAGCTTTTAGAGGGTCATAAAAGAAAAGCCCGGGTGATGCAACCGGAACGCCAAATAATCACACCGGCACTCAGGCTTAAAAATGAACACTCAGCAGCACCGACAGTTTCAGTATCGGTACACCAAATCGCGCCACTTCAGCGCCGTTAAAAAGCACTCTGGCCTGCGGTGTGATAAATCCAATATCAAATGCCGGCGTCAACCACAGCGATTCTGTCAGCGCAAACGACATTTGCGTCTCTGCACCAAGGAAAAGCGAAGTCAAATGTGCGGTTTTTTGGGTCATAAAGCTACTGCGGATGCCCTCCATCTGAATATACGCCATCCCAATCGTAAGCCCAATGGCCGGTTTCACCTGGGTCGAACGGTTCATCACCCACAACGGCTTCAATAGAACCGAATCAAATAGCAGACTCGATGCCGATCCATTGCTCACAATATCCCGTCCCATCACACCAAAAACCCCTTCCACCTGTATCGCAAAAGACGCGGTTGGAGACCAGCCCAGCCACACCATTGGCGCTCCCCTGAAACCCACATCCCGCGCAAAAAATATGCCGCCAAATCCACCCCCCAAAAGAAATGGCTTCCTCGCCGCAGTTGGGTATACCGGCGACTCACTGAGTGTCTCTATCGACTTCGGCAGCTTTTCAGCCCGTTCCCTCGCCAGATGAATTTCCTGAAGACTGCCTTTGAAAAGCTCCATGGTTTTTAACGCCGCAACAATAGATGATTCTCCTGAATTCACGTCTTTCAGCGGCAAATATCGATATACGGTTTTTTGGGTCACCCGGTCTGTAATCCACAAATCCACGCCAGCGTGTCTGGCCTTTGACGGCGGTTTTAGAATTCGAATCGCTGCTGCCGCCTGATACTCATATGCAATCGTTATGAGTTCCGCCCGCCTATCCGCCTCGTTCATCGCCCGCCCATCCACTACCACCACATCGACTCCCCCCTGAATAAACTCAAGCCGAATCTTCTCTTCGGCTTCCGGCCAGGCCTCGCTCGTGCAGCATCGGGTGAGAGAAACCAAAACAACGATGGGACGTATCGCCCCATCAGACGTCTGAGGCGATTGCGCAGCGACGTTGCCACAAATCAAAAATAATGAAATAAAAACGATGATTTGACATGGTCGGGACGCGTTATGCATCCCGTCATTATACACAAAATATCGCTACTGTAATACCTGCTTTGCACGAGCCGCGTACAATCCCTTAGGGTATTGAATGAGATACTTCGATGCGATTCGTTTCGCAGCCGCCGACCTGTTCGTTCTGGTGTAAATGGTCATTAACCTGCCATAAACTTCTTCCGTCATATCGCCGTTCGGGGATTCCGACAGGTATGTCTGAAACCATTGAGCGGCAACGGTGGCATTACCTGCCACATCCATCGCTGAGCGACCAATAATAAAGGCTGCCAGTTTCGCTTTATTTCCAGCGGGAAAGCGACGCCGCAAAGCAATAAGAGAATCGTTGGAAACAGACACCCGTCGCGCGTTTCGGGCCGCATCAGCGAGATTCCACAATGTCTGCGCGTCTGCAGTGCGATACAGTGTCGAAAGACCTTCCTTTTCAGCTGCGAGAACCGCTTCGGCGAACCGGCCTTCCCTGTAGTGGACCACCCATGGCCGCTTCACTGAACGGTAGGCATGCGGTTTTTCCTGAGGCTTTTTCGGCATAATCAAATCCGAAGCGTCATCACTGCCTTCTGCAAATTCCGCTTCAAAATCTGTTGCGCGTTCAGATTCCCACGCCCCAATGTGGCCGGTATTCGCCACTGCTGAAGCCATGGGAGACGTCTGTCCAACGGCTGGAGACGTTAACGATACATCCCCGGAACGACCGTTTGCAGCCAGCTGCTGCCCCGCAAACAATCGCACCCCGTGGTGGCGCAACCCTGCACCCTGCACCAATACCACCCCGCGTCTGACATTCACATCGAGTGCATTGGTTGCCGCATCCCACGACACATCAAACGCGGTCCCCAGCACCGTTACCGTAAAAGGCCCGGCGGTAATCCGCCAATTCGTCTTTTTATTCCCTTTAACATCCGCAAAGATATCTCCCTGGGACAACTCAATGGTCACCGCCTCCTCACCTGACTCCACCACACGCGCGGCACACCCTTCCTGCACTCTGAATCTGGAACCCTGCTCGAACAGAATCTCAATGTCGCTGGCATCAGCCTGTACCCAGGCACCGGGTTCACCGGAAACAAAAGATGTGGCAGCACTCCCAACTTTGAAGCGCAGGTCACCTGGAGTCAGCGCAAGGGCAACAGAAAAAATCAGCGCCGCCGCCGCCGCAATCGCGGCAATACCCAGGCCAATTCGCGCCTGTCTTTTTTTCTGTCGCCTGCGTTGTTGATTTCGAACCAAAGTAACGAAAAGTTGCTCATGCCGTTTTGACGCCAGCATGTCTTTCGCATCGAGCACTTCACGCACCGCTTCGGTCAATTCTCTGCAGGCAAAATCGTCATCCAACATTGTGATTTTCTCCAACATACGACGCCAGAATCGTATCCTCACGCACTATTTTTTCGAAACTGGCCACCGCGCGCTGAATCCTCCTCTTCACGGTCGCCACGCTCCAACCGCTTATCTTTGCCATCTCGAGCAACGTGCAATGTTCAAAATATTTAAGAACCAGAATCATTCGCTCTTCAGGCTTCAGCTTGTCCAGTGCCACATAAAACTGCCTCGCAACCCACGTTCCCTGGGGATTGCGTCGATCAGCCAAATCCGGCAAACTATCCGACGACGGCACGACCTGCCGCCTGTATTTTCGACTTCGCAATTCCTTATAAACTGTTCTAAAAGTCACACTGTCCACCCAATAGCTCAACCGATTCGCATCCCGAATACTTGAAATGGAATCCAGTATATTTAGAAAAACCATCTGCACCACATCATCGTGAGCGTTGTCCACTCCCAGTAAACTGCGAACCAACCGTTCAATCCGGCTGCCGTACTTCTGATAAAAAGCGGTCGCACACGCGTCATCGCCAGACGCCAAACCGTCGATAAGTTCTTGGTTTAAATATGTTTTTTCAACGGTTGGCTGCACGTTTATCCCTATTGATTCCACCTTTTCTGTACAAATAGTACCTCTAATGTATTTAATGGCTCATGACGCGCTGCAGTTTAATTTTTTTAAAACTTATATCTGTTGTCAAATTTTATATAATTTGATGTGTCCCATAAAGTCGGGGTCTGGGTGCCCCGGAGGAACTTTATATTGAGGTATATGAGTATAAAAGCTGTTGTTATCATTCTGACCGCCGGCGCAGGCGTTGCCTCCCTTGGCAGTTGTGTGACCCGGGACCTTGAACCAATCGGCGCCCCACTCCAATTCAGTGACTCGTCAAGTACCACTGATACACTCACAGATTTCTCCACGGACACAATATCAGACACATCCACCATCACAGACTTCACAGACACAGGCACCGCAGTATCGAAGGAGAGCGATGAAGACACCGAAACAGCCAGTTCACCGGATAACTCAACCGATACAATGAATGACACACTTCCCTCAGATACAGACACTGGAACCCACACTTCCGTGGATACCACCCTGGCCACAGACATTGATACTGTTGAAGAAACCGAATCAACAGCAACGTCTGACAGCGCATCCGAAACCGACCCCGAAACTGACTCCGGGACCGAAACCGGCACAGCAGCAACACCGGTCTCAAAATGGGTCGGCTCAGCCACACAGAATGAAACCTACCCATACGACTTTTTCGACCTATGGGATCAGGTTACCCCGGAGAATGCCGGAAAATGGGGCGAAATCGAGTCAGTCCGCGACGTCATGGACTGGGGCCCCATGGATACGCTTTACAGTGAATCACAGAACAGGAACATTACATTTAAGGCACACACGCTGGTGTGGTATCGACAGCAGCCTGGATGGCTCAACAGTTTGTCTGCCGTGGAACAGGCAGCGGAGGTTGAAGAATGGATTGACGCGTTCTGCAGCCGGTATCCGAATATTCCCGTAATTAACGTCGTTGCCATGCCGTTTCACGATCCGCCGCCCTACTCGGGTGCCCTGGGTGGAGAAGGCATCACCGGCTACGACTGGTTGATAAATGTTTTCGAAATGGCGCGAAACCATTGCCCTGGCGCCAGCCTGTTAATGGAAGAATACAACGCGTTGGTTTGGCAGACGCACGAGATCAGACCCGTCGCAAAAATTCTGAATGATCGTGGACTGCTGGATGGCATTGGGTGTGTGGGCAGGTCCCTGGTGGGAGCGGACTCTGATGGCATCGTGACCAACATCAATTCACTGGCATCCCTTGGCTTGCCGCTCTACATCTCCGGACTGGAAATCACCAACGCGGCGGATCAGGTACAGCGTGACGAAATGGCGCGAATTTTCCCCTTACTGTACGAGCACCCGGCGATTGCAGGCATCACGTTCTGGGGATACGTGGAGGGACAGATTTACACGGAAGATGCATTTCTGAGGCACGCTGACGGCACCCCCAGACCCGCCCTCACCTGGCTAATGGGCTATCTCGAAAGCCATCAATAAGGCCACGGCGTTATTCAGCATCTGAAACGTCGAATCCGGACCAGACAACACAACCATAACCCGTGTTTCCTGCGTAATATCGTTGTACTGATTGTTGATGTATCGCTTCAATGCTTTTCACGCCGCATTTCCATACTGTCGTAACGCAAGGCCGCGAAGCACTTAAATATCGCCGTCACCGGCTGCAATTCAGTATCATGTGGCATCAGTCTGCACGCCCAGTTTTCTATTATTGCCGTTCAACCTCTTTTTCCATACCCACTGGCATACAAATCCGCCCATTTTAAAGCGACTGTCACCACATCATACCGAGACATATAAAAAATGGCAGAATGCGCTCGCGCCATTCCTGATGCAGCAGTCCGATACGAATTCACAATTAAAATTATGTCTTTAAACGCGTGAACCTAATTTACCCCAAAATGCAGGGAGACGATTTTCAATGAGGACACTGACAGTTTGTTATGGTTGCATGCTTCTGATTCTGTTGATTGCAACCGGTTGTTCGAAAGACCCGGATAAAGCCGACAATGCCAGCACTGACGCCACAGAAAACAGCGAATCCGATGCGGATACTGATACCGACACAGATACCGATACAGATACCGATACGGACAATGACGCTGACAGTGACGCCGATTCAGACTCAGACTCAGACTCGAATTCAGACTCGGATGCGGACACCGATAGCGATTCGGATTCAGACTCAGACTCGGATT
>JAFGWT010000464.1 GCA_016937015.1 Deltaproteobacteria bacterium
GATTCGGCGCGGATTTGGCAACAGGATGGGGATGTGGTTCACATTGTGGGGTATGTGGTCATTGGAAATGAGCAGCAGGTGGCGGCCGGTGAGCAGGTGGCGGACAGTTATGCCCGGGCGGAGCTGGCGCAGTTTCTCAATACCCGGGTGGTCTCCGTGCTGTCTGATGTGGTTTCAAGCAAGGTCTCCGGGGTGTTCGCTGAACGGATTATGACTGAATCCAAGGTGCTGGTTGACGACACGCCGATTGTCACCCGATACTGGGAAAAGGTTAATACCAAAGAGGGCGAGGCGGTGCATGTGTATGCCAGGTTGGACATGGACAGGCGAACCCTCAAACGCATGCTCGAAAAAGTGGTCTCCGGGTCGGATGCCATCACCACGTCGCTGACGGATATTTTCGATGCGCTGGATGCCAGGTGGGCCGACATGGCGGATGCGGGCGCCCGGGGGGATATTGCCGAAACCGTTCCGGCGGGGTTTGAGATTCCCAAATGGGCCCGTAGCGGGGATGAACGGAACGAAAAAAAGTTTACGTTTGTATGCAAAGGTTTTGGCGACACAAAGGACAAGGCGGCGGCGCTCGCAGCTGCGCAATGCACCGAAAAACTGTGCCGGTTGTTTGGGGTGATGATTTCAGCGCGAACGGACGTCTCCCAGACGATGGACAATCTGGACATGACGCGGGAGGTGTCTGAGCAGTGTCCCAATGTGCGCATTTACGACCGGCAGATGACACACGAGAGTTCGGAGTGCAACGCCAAAGGGTGTATCAAATGGATGGTGCAGACCTATCCTTTGGCGGCGTACGAACGGGAGCGGTTGCGTTTGGATGACCAGGTGATTGTGGAGCGGGAGGTGGTGATAAAGGAAGGCGACAGGGACTACCGAGATCCGGAAAAATGCGAGGAAACCCTGACGGCCTATGGCGCTGTCAAGGGGCGAACATTTGAGGCGCTGGAAGAACGACGTCTGCTGCTCAAAAAGGCCATCAACCAGTGCAACGGCATCGACAACCGGGATTTGGGGACGATGACCCGCCTGACGCGTCTTTTGATTCGGCCCACTGAGTCATTCACCGGCGCGCCTGGCGATGGGACGCCCGGCGATGACATGTACGACAATCGAAAAAAATTCTTTGTGGCGACAAAGGACTGGTTTGAAACCATAGAAGAAAAATCGTCCGTGTCAGAGCGGATTTACGTTGTGTTGACCATGCTCGAAAATGGCCGGGATCCGCTGTTCATCATTGATGAGGCGGCGAAAAAGCATCCGGATTTAAAGGAAATCGAAGCGGCCCTGGGTCGGTTGAAAAAGTTCCCGATTGGCGACGAGGCAACCGTTGAAACCCACTTTATTAATCCCCACGCCACCGTCGTGCTGTTACTCAGGGACAGCATTCCGTACATGCCCACATATGGCACGTGGCTTAAGGAACAGATTGAAAAGAAGCCCCTGGCCTGTTACCCCGGTCACGGTCCGGGGGCCAATGTCCTCGAATATCTGGCCAAAGGCGGTCCCCTCGACGACGGCGCTTGGCAGGCGGGCATCGAGATGATTCGGCGGTCCAATGGGACCGGCATTTCCTGCTACCAGGCGCTGTTCGAAAGCCCAATGGACAAAACCACCCGGAAAAAACGACGAGACGACCTCGCCGCGATGATCGTTGGCGGGAAATTGCCCCATGGCAAATTTGAAACGATGATCAATCAGTTCGAAACATTCACTGCTGCGCTCACGGCGACAGAAGGGCTGGAGATGTTCTTAAAATGGCAGCGGTCGCTGGACACCGCTAACCGGGCCTATGGGAAGCTGGTTGAAAAACGGTTCAGGGCGCTGCTCAGGCTTGATGCGGACAATCCCCAGTCGGTGCTGCGGTGGTGCCACTCCGGTGAGAGTGAACTCCGGCGACTGAGCGCAGCGGTCAGTGCGGATTTGGTGCCTGACGACGTAAGGACGTTTTGCACCTGTGAGGACCGGGAGATGCGGTCGGTGATAGGTCGTTTTGATAAGGACCGCGCCCTGAGTGACATTGAGCAGGATGTAATGTTTTATGCCGTCAATAAAGCCCCGGCCCAAAGCAATTTGTGCTTTTCAGAACTGGATCGGCTGCGGGTTGATGACGTGAGAAAGCAACAGTTGAAAGCGCGTCTGCTGCCGGCAATGATGAATCAGTCTTCGTCGAGTCCGGAGATGCGCGACCAGAGCTTTGCCGCGTACATTGAACAGCTGCCAGCCGATGAGCAGTACGACCATTTTATGACGTGGCATGAAAAGCTGAACGGTAAAAAACGCGTGATTGCCGAAAAGATTTTGGAGGCGCTTTTAAAATTGCCACGGGATGCGGGCGAGGCACTTAACGCCTGTCGGCAACGACCGCAAAAAATAAAACGACTGACTGCGGTGGTACCGGGACTTGAGTCCGTTGACGCGGACGCGATGTGTACCTGCGCCAATTACAAAGCCCGGGAGATTCTGTCATCCACCACATGTGACGGGGTCATGGGTGACGATGGGCGCAGGTATTTTGAGTACCTGATGACCCGCTCGGAAAGCGGATTCAAGTCGTGCGCGTTCAGCTACATGTTCAGCACCTGCATGAAAAAGCTGAGCAGTCAGGAACGCAAACAGAATATTGAATTTGCGCTTCGCCTGCTGGATTCAGGAAAGGTGCCCGCTGCCAACACGTTTGAAGTCTACGAAAATCTGCTGCAGCATATGACCCGGGATGAATTTCATCAGTTCTTTTTGAGAATGAAAATCCCGGGGACAGCCCGCCAGCTGTCGACTGTGGCCAACAGGGTGATACGGTCCTTTGCCAGCAACGATAGCGGGTCCTCTTCGGCGGCCATCAGCGCTGAAACCTGCGAAACCGCTCCTTTGTGGATTGAAGACGTGCTCAACCGATATCCTGAAACCGAAGTGGAACCCTACAATGTTGAGGCCCTGTGCACCTGCTTTGCCAACTATCAGCTAACAGATAAAATCACCAGCGCGCTGCGTAAAGTGATGCAAAAATGCCCGGCGTGCAGGGAATGTAAAAACTGAATCGATTTGGTGTGGCGAGGGACGCGACTGCGGTTACTTCGCTTTTTTTACGGCAGCGTCTTCAGCTGCTTCGGGTTTGGGGGGCCATTCGCCGCCGGCGGGATCGGTCACCATGCCCAGTTTGGGAATGCCCGCCTTTTTTACAATCGCCATGACCTGAACCACAAATCCGTAGGGAATGCTCTGGTCGGCCTTCAGATACAGTTCGCCCTCCCGCTGAAGGCGCGCGTTGCTGCCAAGGGCGTCTTCGAGCTTTTCATTGGGAATGAGGGTTTCCCCAAGAAATACCTGTCGGTCCTTGTCGATGGTCATTACCAGCTTGGATTCGTCCACTTCCATCTGTTTGGCTTCAGCCTTGGGTAAATCCAGCTCGACCCCTTTGTCGTCCATCATGGGCGCGGTAATCATAAAGATAATCAGCAGCACCAGCATCACGTCCACAAGGGGCGTGATATTTATTTCGCTCATTGGGCCGTTGCCACCGCCTGTTGCCATTGCCATGAGATGCTCCGTCTATTTAAAGAAATGCCGTTTAACGATGTTGATGAAGTCGCTGGAAAAGTTTTCCATTTCCGATGACAACACCCGGATTCGTCTGAGAAAGTAGTTGTAGGCAATAACTGCTGGAATCGCCGCCAGAAGCCCAATGGCAGTGGCAATCAGCGCCTCGGAAATCCCCTGTGAAACCACGTCCATGCCCGCATTGCCGCTCGCATTGATTTGCATAAATGAGATCATGATCCCGATGACGGTGCCAAAGAGTCCCACGAACGGGGCGGTGGAACCGATGGTGGCCAGAAACGGGACCATGCTTTCCATGGACGTTACTTCGGAAGTCATGGCGCGCCTCAGGGAGCGCTCCACATTGCCAATCGCCCCGGCGCTGGTTTCGTCCCGGGCTTTGCTCTCGCCGTCCTGGGCCGCTTTTTCAGCGCTTTTGAGTTTGGACAGCTCAATATATCCCGCTTTAAAAAGCTTTGAGATGGGACTGCGCTCGTACTGATCGGCCGCCTGATATATTTCGTCCAGTCGCTTGGATGCCCAGAAGACTTCCAGAAACCGGCCGGTTTGTCGATGGGCGCGTTTCAGCTGAATATATTTGTAGATGACAATAAAAACACCCGAGAGAATGAACACGACCAGCAGGAAAATGACGCCTTTTACGATGGGTGACGCCTCCGAGATAAGATGGAGCATCTGCTCCAGACTGCCCGCTTCAAATTCGGTTTGCCCAGTTGCGCCACTAACCAAAAATGTATTTACGATATTATTCATATTGCGTTTCGTTCCTTGTTCCCCGTTAATTTTGGCCACAGGATATACGGACGTTCAGTTACTCCGCAACTTTTTTTCCTGATTTTCCCAACTTATAAGACCTTTGGTTTATTTCCACGTCAACAGAATTTCCGGATTGTCGCGCGTAAAAAAGACCATTTACCTGGACGGGGTACCTGGACGGGCATTGTTGCATGGCCCTGAACGTAACGATTTACAATTATAAGCCAGGCTGATAAACAGAGCGCCATGAATCGCTTAAAAGATATACTCATAACCAAATGGCGCTGTCGGGTGCTGTTATTTGCCGGCTGCTGCCTGATGCTGTCGGTGGCCCCCCTGTCGCTTCATGCGGATGACGGGGAGTTCTGGGACGCGGCGATTGCCAGTCTGGTGCAAACCAAACGGATGGAAAAAAGTCACTTTCAGCTCAAAGCCGGATTAGGGGTACTGGGGGATCTCGACACCCCCACTGACACGCCCGCCACCTGGCGACTGGAGGGGGAGGGCGCCTTCTACGGATTCAAACTCGACAGATATGAACGCCTGTTTTCGCTGTACGGGAGCCTTGCACTGGGACTTGGAGACAGCATCGACGACAGCACAACCCCTTCCTCCCTGGACGCCTATCGCGCGCGGTTGTCGGTCTATCACTATTTAAACGGCGGCGCCATCGCTGTGGGCATTCTGTCCGCAGAGCGGGAAAAGGGCGTGAATGAAAAGTTCGGTGCGCAGTTGCGGTCGTTTGAATATGCGGCCGGCGGGGCCATGAAGGTGTTTGCGGTTGCACTGACCACCAGTCTTTTGGGATATGAGTTCAAACGTTACTATGCGAAAGACGCCGACCCGGACAGACCGCTGAATATGCACTACCGCGATGATTATCACGGCCTGATGATTTTTGAACTGGCGCTCAAGGTGGGGTTTGTGCTTGGAAAGCGTGCGCCGGTTTCCTTCGAAACCAATCTGGAGTGCGATGTGGAATTTTCATGGCCCAGGCAAAAGGATATTTCCGTGCTGGCTGAGATGGTGGGCCACCTGAACAGCCGCGTGTTGCCCATGGACCTTTCCATTGAGGCCGGTCACCGCTATGCCACCGATGACAGAGATGGCGAGGATGGTCCGGAATTTCACGACAGCTACTACTACACCAGTGCCCTTCTGGGACTGCGCTTTTAAAAGGCCGCCGCAATACCCATCGCGACAGCGATTACTGCCAATTTTTCTGCTGGGCTTATTCGATTGTGGAGTTGACGACTTCGTTTCGGGTGTCTTCGTGCATGGCAATCCCTGGCAATACATTTTCCCAGGAACCGCCAGTGTTGTTTTGAATGGTGGAATTTTCAATATATATGTTTCCGGTATGATTGTTGGTTACAAAAAAGATACCGCTGCCGTAGGCGTTGACCTCATTGAACTCGATGGTACTGCCATAAATGGACAGGGTCATCTCGTTGCCGTCATTATATATGGCGCCGCCGCTGCCACCGCCGGGGGTCCCGGACGTCTGGGGGTTGCCGCCGTTTCCGATGGCGCGGTTATGGCTGAAATAGCTGTTGTAAATCGACCATGAGACGCCAATGCTGCTGAGCGCACCGCCGTTGGAACACACATTGCCAAGATCCGTATCCCCGCCGAAGGTGCTGTTTACCACATAGACCGGCTCACCGTTGTACTGGGAAAACACGCGAATGGCGCCGCCGCCCACATCGGGTCCGGAGTCGGCGCAGGTGTTGGCAAAAAAGCGACAGTTGACAACCTTGAAGCGTCCGCCCCGCACCCAGATGGCGCCACCGCCGTCGTACTCGGTTTCACTGCGGGAATCCCCATCAATGAACGTCATGTTCTGTATGGTCAGTCGCGGGTGGTCCTGGTTGTCACAGTGGTCGGTGGTCCACACCTGATTGGCGTCGCAGGTGTTCATGTAAAGAATTCGACGTTCTCCCTGACCGCTCAGGGTGACTTTGCCACCGCCGTCTATCACGATGTCGGGTCCGGTGTTGTTAAAAATTTTCGCCGTCTCATCGAGCAGAATGCGAATGGGATCGGGACCGCAATCAAATGTGATGATTCCTCCCTTCGCGATGGCCGCCACCACGGCGTCACTGGTGCAGCTTTCGGGCGTGCCATCACCGACCACTGTGGTGGGATTGGTCACGTCCGCAGCAAGCGCCGACGACGGTATGGCAAAATCACCATCCGGGTTGCCTGCCGCCGGCAGATCGTCGTTATACTCCGTGTATCTGGGGTGGGTGCCGCCTGGCGCGTCATTGCTGTCGCAACCCACTGCGCCAAACAGACCGAGTGCCAGGAGAACGGCAACAATGGATAATGCATTCATAAAATGCTCCTTTCGATGGGGGATTGCACTGTTCTCTAAACGTCATTTATTTTAAACCGGGTGAAATAATTTACAATTAAAAGATTTTATGTGTCAGTGTGGCACGTATTTGAAACATCGGAAATAATGTGATTTCCGCTGAGTTGGTTCAATAGTCGATATTTGCCAACTCCCCTGTTCGGCGCCGAGGCGCGTATTACTTGATTTACTTACTCTTTATCACATATTATCTTTGATTAATCGTTCAACATACCGCTCCAGTGCCATAGCGCGCATGAACGGCGGTACGTACCAGGGGTTCTGTATGAAATCTTCCACTGAAATTGCGGACTTGCTGCTTCAAAACGGGGTTATTTCTCAGGGGGCGTACAAAAAAGCCGTCGAGTACATGGGTAATTTTGACTGCCATATCATCGACGCACTGGTTGACAGCAACACCCTGGATGAGGAAACGCTGATTAAGTGGCTGGCGCAGCAGCATCGCACCAAGTTTGTGACGACGTCCAAACTGAAAATCGCCAAAATCGGGCAAATGGTTCTTCAGAAGATTCCATTGGATATCGCCATGAAATACGGTGTATTTCCGATTCTTTATGATCAGGGGTCAGGCACTCTGTCTGTGGTGACCAGCACACCGGGGGATTTGGTCATGCTCGACAATCTCCGCAAGACCGCTGGGGCAACCCATATTCGCAGTTTTGTGGCAAGACCTGCTGCGATTAACGCAGCCATCAATAAATTTTACAAGGGCGACATTCACGCATTCACGTCCATTGACAAGGAATCCATAGCGGCGTTTCAAAGTATGATGGACGTCTACGAGCGCAACCTCCTCGACGAGGGCGCCATGGTCGCCGCCACTGCGGCATCGTCCGGAATGGGACGCAAGGAGCAGGTCCTCTCAGAGGAGGATTTGGCGCGAAGTGCACGGACGAGCCAGAGTCCGCACGGTGTGCGTTCGGCGGGACATTCACTCGAACTGGCCAAGGTAATGGTGTCGCTGCTCGAAAGTACCCGTGAAAATCTGAGCGGTCATTCGGTGCTTGCGGCGGCAAATACGCAGAAGATGTGTGAGAAAATGGGGCTCCCCGAGTCCGATAGCCATGCGATTACGCTGGCGGCCCTTCTTCATGACATTGGCAAAAGCGGCCCGTATCACCTGACGGCATTTAATGTTGCGGAATGGCAGGGACATCGCACCAATGCCCAGAAGCGATTCGATACCCCGGTTCGGATGTTCGAAACGGCGGAGCTGCCGCGAACGACCATTCAGTCGATTCGAAGCATGTACGAGCGAGTGGATGGCAAGGGATTTCCCGACGGGCTGCGCAAAAATGAAATCCCCCTTGGCGCGCGCATTATTTCCATTGCGGATACATTTGCCGATTTGACCTCCAATCCCCGTAATCCCTATCGGCGACAGCTGACCACCGGTGAAGCCATGCAGGTCATCGAAAAAGGCAAAGACACCGTATTCGATGCCAACATTGTGGATCTGTTCGCGTTTGTCGTCTCGGGCGACGATATCAAGCGCAAGCTGCTGACCGGCGCGCAGACGGTGCTGGTGGTGGACTCCGATGCGGAGCAGTGTGCGATTCTCGAAATGCAGCTGACCGCCAGGGGATTTAAAGCCCGATCAGCGCGTCGGGCCGATGAAGCCATTCGCATCCTGATTGAAGAACAGGTGAACCTGATTCTGTCCGAGGTGGAGCTGAAGCCGTTTGATGGATTTGAATTTAAAAGCCGACTTA
>JAFGWT010000465.1 GCA_016937015.1 Deltaproteobacteria bacterium
CGCGAAAGTGGCGGAACTGGTAGACGCGCAGGCTTCAGGTGCCTGTGTCCGCAAGGATGTGGGGGTTCGAGTCCCCCCTTTCGCACTGATATAATTTTCTCGTCCCTGTCTAATCTTAAATAACTGTGATGTTTGTGCGAGACGGCTGAGCGCTGGCGCGTCTTGCACATTTTGCATTGCGATTTGAGATACAGCCCTTGCGCGAAACGATGTTTCTGGATATGACATCGACTCAGCCCCTATTCATAAAAGTACCGATTCAGAGGTCATTAAAGAGGTCATTAAAATGAATATTACCGAACAGTTTAAAAACTTCGCACTCCTTGGTGCCGAATGGGTGATGTGGATTTTGATAGTGCTGTCCATTATATCGATTACCATCATGGTGGAGCGCGGCATCTTTTTTATGGGTAAACGGCCGGATATTAACGACCTCATAGAAAAAGTAAAAAAACTGCTCAGCAAGAAGGATTTCGATGGTGCCCGCAAACTGATGAGCGAAACCAAAGGGGTATCCCCTGCTATCGCCGCAGCGGCACTGGCAGAGGCTGAAAATGGCACGGACGCGGTATCCGAAGCAGCCAACAGCGCACGCATCCGCGAAAAACTCGTCCTCGAAAAGAATCTGGCCTATCTTGGAACAGTTGGAAACAATGCCCCATTTGTGGGCCTGCTTGGAACCGTTATCGGTATCATTAAGGCCTTTCATGATCTTTCGGAAAACACCACCGGCGGTGCATCAACTGTCATGGGTGGCATTTCAGAAGCACTGGTGGCCACTGCGCTGGGACTTCTGGTGGCCATTCCTGCGGTAGTGGCATTTAACACGTTCAATCGTCGCATTAAAAAGCTGCTGGGCGATGCGGATGCCATTGTGCACAGCATCCTTTCAGGTCTGGAAAACAAATCTGCCAAAAAGGGGTGATGCATGGCTTCCACAATGAACGACGACGATGAAGACATCATCAGCGGCATCAACATTACGCCGTTCGTCGATGTCACCCTCGTGCTGCTGATCATCTTCATGGTCACTGCCACATATATAGTGGCACAGTCCATTCCGGTTGATCTCCCCGAAGCGGCAACCGGCGAAGACGTCGTGACCACACTGGCGGTTACTATTACCAAAGACGGGAAAATGTATGTGGATGGGAAGAAGTCCAGCGACAGCGAGCTGGAGGCCCTGATTCGTAAAACCCAAAAGGAAAATGACGACGTTCGGGTGATTATCGCTGCGGATTCCAAAGTGATTCACGGCAAAGTCGTTCACATCATTGACCTGGTTCGCCAGCTCGGTGTTTCCAAATTTGCCATCAACATTGATGCGCCCAAAAAAGAAAGTCACGAAAAAGAAAGTCAATGAAGGACAAATCCACCGGTCGCCTCAGCCTTGCCATGATTCTCTCAGTGGCACTGCACACGGGAATTGCCATATTTCTGATTGCTTTGCCTCAGCAATTGAAAAAAATGTGGGAGACGGTGGATATTGAACTGATGTCGCCCAAACCTGAACCGGCGCCTGAGCCGGAACCCGAGTTGGAACCTGAACCCGAACAGGAATCGGAACCAACGCCCGAGGCACCGAAGGAAAAGATAAAGCCCAAACCCCTGCCCGCGCCCGCGCCCGAGTCAGAGTCAGAGCCCGAAGTTCCGGATGAACCCCCGCCGCCCCCTGAAGCGGCGGTAGCCCCTCCGGTATTCGATTTGGGGGACAACACATTCGCGCAGACGGGCAGTGGTGCCGGCTGGAACCTGGCCCGGTCTGAGGGAAACACAAAATTTGCAGGCGTGCAAAAGGATAGCAAATCTGTTCGCGGCACCGCCCCTAAACGTGAAAAGGTCGACACGCCACCGCCGCCCCCCCAAAGAACAACATTCCGTCCCGTGCCCAGTGCAGATTGGTCCCGAAAACCTGAACCACTCAATTCCGCGGACAGTATGCCGGAGTACCCATTTGAAGCGAAGCGGGACGGTGTGGAAGGAAAAGTTCGGCTTCAGGTTTTTATTGGAAAGGACGGCCTCGTTAAGCAGGTTCGCATCCTGAGCGATCCCGGAAAAGGACTGGGAGAAGCATCAAAAAAACACGCGCTGCAAAAAAAATGGCGGCCCGCCCTCGATAAGTCGGGCAATCCGGTTGATACAGTCATAGTGTGGACGTATACCTTTATCCTCGATAACTGAACAGATAAGGAAAAACACACAATACTGTAGAACTAAATTGGATCAGTGTGATTTTTCGGGTATCTTGTATTTTTACAGAAGTACAAATCGATTTACAGTTTTATATGGCAAAGGTAAAACCCTGGAAACAACACATTCCAGTCAAGAGAGTAGTGAAGAGAGAGCCGATGAAAAAGAATAAACTGAGATTCAAAGCGTTTTCACAGTTCGGTGTTTTTGTCACAATTTTGCTGTTTGTCCTGCCCAGTTCAAGTGTGTTTGCGCAGGACAAAATATTTATGCCGACCAATCTGCTGGAACCGGCCCCTGGCGGCAACAATTTTGTTGCCACCGAATCGCCTGAACTCGGTGAAAACAACAAACCATCCGCCGGCTTTCTCGCTTCGTATCAACATCGGCCATTTGTTACGCTGGCATGCAATGCCGAGGGGGAATGTGGAGAAGACATTACCACCTCCGACGTACAGGGGACTATCGATAACATCGAATCGATGATGGTTTCGGATGTGTTGTTCCGATTTAATTTTCTTAAGCGGTTTCAGGCCGGTATTGGCGTACCGATTTACATCTGGCAAAGCGGCTATATTCCGGAAGAGCACTTCAACCTGATAACCGGAGACCATTGGATATCAGCTGATGATGGCGACAGATACAATTCATACGGTGTAATCGGTGATATTCGCATCCATTTGAAGGGCCGCATCTGGGGCAAGGAAAACAAAGATGGTTTCGTTGTCTCTGCCGCAGTTGTCCCCACACTGCCTATGACCAAATGGACAAAGCAGGGCAAGGGGTACAATGGGTCTGAATCCTTTACCGTTACCCCAAAAGGCCTGTTTTCGTTCCGCAAGGGACCATTCCGGGCAATGGGCAACATGGGATTTATGGTTCGCAAAAAAGCTGAATATTATTCGGCTGTTTACGGTCACGCCATCACCTACTCCGGCGGTGCTGGTTACACCCTCGCTGTTAAACCCAATGTGTTTGAACTCGAATTTTTCGGCGAACTGTATGGGCAAAAAAACGTTGTATCCGATAATTTCATGGATATGGAGAGTGCCCCACTCCTGTTCGACGGTGGCGCCAAATTCAACATCAAACAGGATTTCCAGATTGTCACCGCGGTAGGTGGCGGCATCATCAGCGGCATTGGCGTGCCACAGATTCAGGGCATTTTAGGATTCACCTGGAGCGGGAGCACCAAACGGGATCCCAATGCGTTCTTTATGGTTACCGAAGACGACCTCGACGGCGACGGACTGGAAAATGAGGGAGACGAATGTCCCGAGCAGCCAGAAGATCTGGATGGTTTCCAGGATGAAGATGGATGTCCCGATGATGACAACGACGGCGACGGTATTCAGGATGGATACGACTCCTGTGTGAATGAGCCGGAAGACAAGGACGGTTTCAGAGACGACGATGGCTGCCCAGACCTGGATCACGATGAGGACGGTATTAAGGAGCCAACTGACCAGTGTCCGGATAAAGCGGAAGACTACGATAATTTTGAGGATGAGGACGGCTGCCCGGATACGGACAATGACAGTGATGGCGTTTTGGACAGCAACGACTTCTGCGACGGTTCCAAAGAAGACCAGGATGGTTTCCAGGATGAGGATGGCTGTCCCGAAATCGACAACGATGATGATGGCGTACCGGATTCAGCAGATCAGTGTGCAGATGAAAAAGAAACCCTGAACGGCGTTGCGGACGGGGACGGTTGCCCGGAAGAAGCGGCCGCTTTGGTTGAAATATCACCCGAGGCCTTTATTCTGGTCAATGAGCTTACGTTTAAGCAGCAAAAGCCCATTTTCAAAGACAGAGACCAGGCGTTTGAAACCCTCGATATCATCGCTTCCGTGCTCAAGGGGAATACCACATGGAAACTGACTGTGTCGACACATACAGCTGCGTCTGAAGATCCCACCGCAGACAAAGCCCTGACCACCGACCGGGCCAACGCCATCAAGGATTATCTGGTCAAGCAGGGCGTCGATGGCGCGGAAATCCTGATTGAATCCCATGGCGGAACCGTTCCGCTGGCCGACAACGATTCAAAAATGGGCCGTCAGACAAATAACCGAGTGGATCTGCTGATTACCCGTCCGCCGACCAAAACCAAGGAAGAAGTGGCCGCTGCCAAAGCGGACGCAGATGATGAAAGCATGGATTTCACCAATGATGACGGCGGCAGCCAGGACGAAAGCGGCGATACCATGGACTTCAGCGTTGATGAAGATTCGATGGATTTCAGCGGTGACGAATTCTAGACCTGAACGCACATCAGATGATCGAATCCGTGCTCATCGTCCTACCGAAACATCAGGCTTTCCGGGCTGACGGATTCAATCAACTTTGCATTGTTTCGGTCTGGCAGCCCACGCGCCGGCCAGTCCCCCCACTAGCATAATCAGCGCACTTAACTCTGGAATCACCGACACTCTACCATCCACTGCGGTACCCCATGCCCACAGCAACATCAGTACCACCCAATACACACCCGATACCCCCACCGAAAGGGCTATCGCAAAAAATCTTGCCGATTGATAGGGTATGGCGACCAGCAACAGCAACGCGACAACCGGTACCACCAGGGATGCGACAACAATGCTGCTGCGCAACGCGAGTGCGGATTCAATCTGTTTAACCGGCGCGCCGTGCCCCCTCAGTACTTTCGCCATCTGACGAAGCGAATCAGTTGAAACCGATGACGCAAAAATACCGTTCGTGCCATACACAGGTAAAAACAGTCCAGACTGGCTGGCGGCGCGGGAATCAGGAACAAAAGGGACGTTCTCCGTCCTGTGTTCAGAAGATCGCCAGCGATGAATTGTGGTTTGGTCATCCTGGACAGACAGCTCATTCGCTCGTCCGGAAGGCGATCGCCGAACACGAACCGCCATCTGATTTGAAGATGAACGGGCGACAATCCAATCGTTTTGACGATAATGGGTCAGCGGCGTCATTCGATGCTGATTCACGGCCGATTCAAAAACCGCCATGGCGTTTGGCGCCCACTGGTGCGCCGTCATATGAATGAACGGTAACAGCAACAGAGGCAAGCAAAGTAGGATACCCTGAAGCCGTCTTTCGGATACCCCAGCCATCTGTATGGCGTGCCATTCACCCGTTTTTCTGAAATCAACTACAGTGAGAAGCACTGACGCACATACTGACAGCGGCAACATATGCGTCAGTATTTCCGGAATTTTGCAGCCATATACCCAATAGAGATTTGCTGCACCAACGTTAGACATGGTTTCAACGTAATCGATGACACAGTAAACCGCCACCAGTAATCCCGTCAGCAGACTGAACCGAACCAACAGTTTTTTTATGAGATAGCCGATTAAAACGATCGACAATCGATCAATCTCCGCGTCGCTCCGCGATAATAATCAATTTGGAGGATTCAGGACCAAAAAACGCGCCCGGTGTTGCCCTGTGACCGGAAACTTTGATAACAGCAAACCCGGCCTGATGAAGCAGTTGTCCGATTTCGTGCAGCGAGTAAAGTCTTAGGGAAAACTCGTGCTTGGACTGCTTTTCATTGTCACCGATAATCAATTGTCTGCTGATATATAGCCGGTTATTAATATAGTTGAAGTCGGTTTCCTCCATGCACACCATGTTGTCCATCTGAAACCAGACCATGTTCGGCTGTTGCCGAATCACAAAATCGCGATTGGCGAGTTCGAGCAGAAACGTCCCACCGGGTTTAAGTGCCCGATAGATTCCCTGCAGGACCTTCACATTTGTGGGCTCATCAAAATACCCAAAGCTGGTGTCCAGACTGAACACACCATCAAAGGTTTTGTCGAAGCCCAGATCACGCATGTCTCCGTGAATAAAATTGATTTTCTGTCCGGCTTCCTGAGCGGCATCTCCGGCACGGGCCAGCATGGACAAAGAGAGATCAACGCCAACAATCCGATAATTGCGCTGCGCCATCCCTATTGAGTTACGACCATTGCCACAGGCCAAATCAAGAAGCAACGCCCCTGGCGGAAGTCCAAGATATCGCTGAATGAAGTCAATCTGTTTCTGCTGTTCGTAAGGAGAGCGCTCAGGCAGGAGCATAAGATATTCGTCGTCGAATATTGTTGCCCACCATTCCCGCTTTTTGCCCCGGGACTTTCGCGCAGTTTTGGCCATTAATTTCAAAGATGCGTTCGCTGCGTCGATTTTGTCATTTTTAAAAAAGCTGTTCACTGGACGCCCGCTCCCGGCAGGTGGCGGTGGTGGTGGTGGCTTCTGACCACCGCCAGCAGAAGTGGCTGTTCCGTCCACCATCTCCTCCACTTCCTCGGTGATGTCGATGTCCAAATCATCCACGCCATCCATTTCCACCGCGTCTGACTCGTCAGAGGGAGGCGACTGAACCCCCGGAAACGCGGTTTCGGGAGAATTCATTGCCGGTCCCGCAGAATCTCCCCTGGCCATGTAACCAACATAATTGTCGAGAGTCGACTCCCTCGGTCCGTCATCCACTGGTTCATCGTCAAATACCGCTGCAGTCAAATCATCGACAGATACCCGTTTACCCTGAGCCTTCAACTGACTAATCCGTGAAGGCGTATTCCCTGGGGCCGCAATCAAATCCGAAGAATCATGTCTGGCGCCAGATAAGTCAGAACTGTCCCCCTGCGGCTGATTCACAGGGAACGCGTGGGCGGGCTGTCCCTCAGGAATACTGGCCTGCGGCAGTTGCGCATCCCGTGCTCTGGGAATATCTGAGTTTGAAGCGGCCCCATCGGTTGCATTGGCGATCGCCGCTGTGATATTTGCCCCGTGCGCATCCCCATCGAACACCATCGCCGGCGTACCAAAATCAAAATTGTGATCAGCCCGGTCACTCTCTTCGTCCGGAATGGCCACGCCTTCTTCAACCACATGACCTTCCTGCAGTTCGAAAAGTTCTTCATGGACATCGTGTGCGTTTGAAGCGGCAGATGCACCGCCTGTAGACGGAAGAAGGCTGATTCTTGCCATGGGAATATCGTGAAGAGCCGCTTTGTGCGGCGGGGAAGAAGGTGCTGCAACCGCGACATCATCTTCCGCATCGTCATCCGCAACCATATGGTCAACGCCCAGTTCCATTACGTCGTCGTCTGACATATCGTTGGGCACCGGGGACATATCAGAACCGACAGGACCGGTCGGCGCGCCGGGGGACCCTCCCGATGTGGAATCATCTGTCGTTTCGAGTACAACGTCTTTTCGGGACTCATCACTCATGCGTATCACTCCAGCAGTTGCTATAAAGCAGTTCCCTGCGTCATCATGCCAATTTTTTCTCCAAAACAGACTCCGCCCGGAACAGTCAACGGTAAAAGCGAAAGTAAGCCATCGGTCCAAAGCATCACCACGGTGGATCCGAGTCTGAACGCGCCGAGCTCCTGTCCTTTTTCGAGACGCGCGGCACTGCTGCCAAACAGGCGCTCAGCAGAGCTGTGTCTGCCGCGGGGAGGCGCGAAGGGTGATGTGATATGCCCTACGCCAAACGCCGCTACCATTACCAGAATCAGTGTCTGCCCCGCCACATCGAATTGAAAAACCATCCGTTCGTTGCGCTGGAAGATACCTGAAACCCGCTTCTCAGCCCATGGGGCAACCGGAAACCGCGCGCCGGCGATGTGCCTCACGCTGCGCAGGTTTGCAGTAACCGGAACATGCACCCGATGATAGTCCCTGGGATGGAGATATATAACCATTCCCCTGCCACCGGAGAACAGGTTGCCGCAATCCGTACCGACCAATTGCTGAATACTGTAGTCGAATCCCTTGACGCGAAATGTGTCGGCACAATCGGCGTGAATGCTTTGAATGGCGGCAATCTGACCGTCACAGGGCGAGACAAACGCATCATCATCCTGGCAGACGGGTCTCGTCCCTGCCAAAAGGTTCCTGGCGAAAAAATCACCAAAACAGGAAAAGCCATCAGGGGGTACCGCGGATTCTGAACGATTCACTCCAAACCCAAGGGAATACGCGCTGATAGCAGATTGCAGCACTGCTTTTGGTGCTTTTATCTCTGCCAATGCCCCCATGGCGCCGCAGACCCCCATTGTCAACCTGGTAATCAAAGTATCCGTCATTCTGTTACTCAACCCATTCTCCGGTACGCGACCCATCTGTGCCAAGGGGGCGTTATTAAGTCGAAATATAATTCAAATTATTATAGACGACAAAACGTAATGATTTCAAATTAATAGTCTATGAACTGCGGAAAATCCAGTTGAGTTCTGCAATAACAGCAATTTTTTCAATCAGAGTTTAAACCGGCTGCCCCGTTTCGAACATTTTCTCGATGGCCTGACGGGTCAAGCGTCTCAACTGGTCCTTTTCGCCATCGGAATCACTCGGCATCCCAATCGGGGTGCCAACAATAAATTCGATGACCCCTTTTTGAGGACGAAGACTGTCCTTGGGGAGCACATTGTATGAGCCTCGGATAGCAACTGGCAAGACCGGCACACCAGCCTTTTCGGCCAGAACAAATGCACCGGATTTAAAACTTTTAATCTGACCATCGGGACTGCGCGTTCCCTCTGGAAAAACGAGTACGGAAGGGCCATTTTTTACTTTTTTGGCCGCATTCTCAATGGATGCCCTTGCTTTACGCGAACTGGCCCGATCAACAGGAATAAATCGGGCCAGCCACATGGACCACCCAAAAATGGGAATAAAAAACAGACTTTTTTTCGCCATAAATCGCACGGGAATCCGGAGTCCACCAAAAATCGCAGGGATATCCATCTGGCTGGCGTGATTTGAACATATGACGTACGGTTGCTTTGCATCCAAATGTTCACCACCTCTAACCACCAGCCGAATGCCGCCAATACCGAGAACAACTTTTCCCCACAGATTGCCCGCTATCCACATATACAGTCGCCCGGTCGGCTCTACAAACAGTCCCACCACGGCAACAGATGCCAGAAACAACGTATACAGCCCCATCAGGGCACCTCGAAAATTGGGAATCATTTCAACCTCAGACGAATTTCCCCCGCCTCACCCGAAACCGACTCGGGACACGGGAGGCCGAGGGACTCTTTTCGACGATCCGCAGGAGAAAGTCCAGAACAAAGTAGCGTTCCGCCAGCCACCGCGCCCGGCCAGCAGACCACTGCGCCAAGAGGAATCATGCTGAACAGAGTCATCATCAAACCAAACCCCCTGAGTGCGCTGCGGTGCTGTTTCGCAAATTCAAGTCGTTCCTGTGCGGCGTATCCTCGCCGCGCCAGCGCCCAGTCCACGTAATCCACGCCAAGCCAAAAAGACATTTTGTACACCCCTAAAACCGCATAAAGCAGCTGTCCGACCACCGGGAAAAACAGACTCAGCAGGTACAGTGGCACGAGCCACACCGCCTTACGAAACACTTTAACCAACTCCACGACAATGGAATGCCACGCATCGCGAAAGAAAAAAGACCACTGAAACGGCCGAACAGAAAACGTCCCTTCCAATTCTTCCACCCGCTCTGACAATCGGTCATTGAAAGGCGCGCACACGATCATAAATCCAAGGTACGCCATGAGTACGGTGGTTACCCCGGTCAGCGCCACCGCCACCGCTGCGAATCCGTACCACAAAATCTGCCATCCCCAGAATTCCGGCTTTGCCCACACCCACGAAAGGACGTCAGAAACGTGACTGAAAAACAGCCCCCCAAGTACCACGAATATGCCCAAACCGATGCCCATGGGAAAGAGACACAGTTTCAGTAACTCAGGGTGCTCTGAAAAGACATAGCGCTGCCCGTCAAGAAACGATTTCATGCCATCGCGAAAAGACGTCACTGCCGCTTTCGCATGCGTTTTCAGTGGTGTTTCTTTCATTTGCCCGCTTTCGTTCGCATGGAGCGATTACAACCGATAGTAAATGGTCAGCATCGCAGTTGCGGCGTCGGGAAACAAACGACAACTGCCCATGTGGCACTGATATCCGCCGCGGGTGGTGCCCCCGGATACCCCGGCGGTAAACGCTTCGAAGATACCCGTCGCCGTGTACTCCACCGCGCCGTTGATGAACCAATTGTTCGACCATGACAGATCCCGAATCAAACGAAGCGAATGCTTATCACTGCCCGCCAGCTCATTGCTGTACTGCAGGCCGACCCGAAATCGCCACTGGTTTCGAAACCGGTATGTCAGCTGATTGTCATTCACCCAGTAGCTGTCGTTCCGTTCCTGCACGCCCAGCCGATGCCGTCGAAGCTGTGTGGACAGTTCGAAAAAATGCTGCGGATTCACCTGTGCGGACCAGGTCAGGCTTCCATGGAGGAGATGTCCTGACTTATTAAAAGAAAGTGTGGCCATATCAGTCTGCTCGTAACGCCCGCCCAGTGTCACCGTCAGCTCATGTGCCCTTTGTCGCAGGGGCTGCACCAGTTGCACCACCGGATGCACTGCGGTGACGTCTTCGAAATTCGTCCACCTTCCCGAGCTGTCAATTCCACCCAGATACCGGACAACACTGGTCGATGCAACAACGCGCGTATCTGTTCGCTTGAATCGCAGCTCTCCTTCCACCCGCCCCCCGGTCTCGTTTCCCAGCGAACGGATGAGCACCCAGTCAGGTTCCAGAGTGGGCATCTGATGATAGCGGACGACCGGGCTGAGCGAGTACATCCCATATGCGCTTCGAAAGGTCCCTTCAGACAAAAAACGCCGATACGCGACGCCCTGTGCAGACACTCGCAGTGTTGTGTGCGAAAAGCGCGGCCCCGAATCCCATTTCATTTTGCCAAACAGCGCTGTTCCGGTTTCCCCTTTTACTGCAACGCCCTTAAACAGTCGAAAGTTGTCATGAGATTGAATGTTACCTTCCACATAAATGGACACCCCCCCCAGTCGGAAATCCAGTAAAGCGCCAATTGTGGAAATACGAATTCCTGGCCCCTGATCCACAAATAGTCGATCGGGGGTCACATGGGCGGCACTCTTAAACCTTGGTTCAAGATGAACCCCGTGAATACCCAGGGCAAGCGCCTCTGCAAAATGCAATTTCGCCTCCAGCGCGAAAACCGTATCGGCGGCATCCGCATCAAGAAGCGTACGGGTCACCGCATCCTGGTTAATTGAATTGGTGTAGCCGCCGTAGCCGCCAAGGGTCAGCACCCCGGGCTTTTGAAACCGCAGCGATGCCCCCCTCACCGTGGCCTGATCCCAGCCACTCTGTTCGCCATTCACATGAAAAGCGATGCCACGCCCAAGGGTTAGCGAAAAGTCCCCAAATGTGACATCCACGTTCCCCGCCTTTTGATGATACCATATGCGCTCGAGGCGGGCGTCATTGTCAAAGCCGTACGCTGCTTCCTCCGGGGCGTCGCTTCCAAAATACACCGGTGTATATCTGGGTGACAGCGGAAACATGCGCAGGGTGAGGGAGGCGCCCACATCGGTGTCATCCCTGCGATGGGACAGCCCTATCTGTTCGTTGAACACCCCGCGGTTATCATCTTCGCCCAGCACCGTTTCGGCGGGTGTATTACCGTTGTCGCCGATATAAGTAAAAGCGGTTTCGTTCTCAATCGTGGTGCCTTGTGTTAATTTGGACGCCTGTTTTTCATCGTGCAACTGAGCAAAGGAGGCGACCGGAATGACCGAAATGCCCCCCAATAACACCCCCCGGACGAAGAGCCGAATAATCCGTTGCGCCAAGGCGGCGCTCACGCCATGACCCCCTGATTCTCTGCTCATTGCTTCTTTGGCTTTCCACCCATCCGGCGGCCTCGGGGTTTCTCTCTTTGCGCGCTGTTGCCACCGCGTCGGCCATGACGATCGCTCCCTTTGAACGCGCTTTTGCGCTGCGGCAGCTTCGGTCGTGGCGCGTCCTTTTTTTCCGAGGCGTTTGAGTAGAACATTTCAGACAATCCATCTGACTTCACTGATTTTTTCGGCATCCAGGACGGGGTGAGCATAAGCTGGCGCCGAGCGGTATCCACGCCATCTATTCGAACCTCTATCACCGTTCCGATTCGAAACACCTTTCCGGTATATTCGCCACGAACCTTGCCCTCATCGCTCGATACCTCCCACCAGTCATCGCCTAAATCCTGCAGACGCACCAGGCCTTCAATCAAAAATTTGGGATGTTGCACAAATAACCCAAAATCCGTCACTCCCGTCACAATGCCGTTGAAGAGTTCACCGGTCTTCTCCTGCAAAAACTGGAGCACCAACACCAGTCGCAGCTCCGTTTCGGCGGCCTGGGCAGAACGCTCCACAGCGGAAAAAATCGCCGCGTCTTCCTTTTGTGCGGCCTCGTACGCCGAAGACGTATCGAACGGTTCATTGTTGAGCAGCGTTTCGATATGACGGTGCACCACCAGGTCGGGATACCGTCTGATAGGGCTGGTAAAATGACAGTAAAAGCGGCTGGCCAGTGCAAAATGTCCCTCCCGCTCCACCGCGTAGCTGGCCCGCTGAAACGATCTTAAAATGGCCAGATTAATCGCATAGGATTCATCCTTTTCGGCTGTCTCGGCAACCAGACGGTTCAGCTCTTCCAAAGAGGGATCCGTCGAGAGCGTATATCCGCAGGCCGAAACAAACTTTGACAGCTGCAGCTTGGATTCCTCATCCGGTTTGGGATGAATGCGCCGGATAAATGCCACGTTTTTTTCATCGAGAATTTCCGCCACCACTTCGTTGGCCTCCACCATAAACATCTCGATAATCTTGTGGGTGTAGGCGCCATCCGCTTCAGCCGCATCGATGACGCGACCGTGTTCATCCAGTTCCAGCTCTATTTCGGGCAGATTCAGATTGATCATGCCTGCCAGCTTGCGGCGCTGTTCCACTTTTTGCGCCAGCTCATTCATCAGCGCCAGCAGCGCATTCACGTCGCGGTCACCGCTCTGTTCCCTGCCGTCGATAATCGACTGCGCCTCTTTGTAAGTCAGTCGCTTTCGGGACCTGATAATGCCGCGACACACCCGTTTGGACACCCGTTCACCATTGGCGTTGTAATCGATAATAGCAGTGCGCGTAAATCGGGGCACGCCTTCCTGCAGCGAACACAGGCCATTGGACAGCATGGCGGGCAGCATCGGCACCACGTATCGGGGAAAATATACGCTCAATGCGCGCCGTTTGGCTTCGATATCGAGGGCGCTGCCCTGCAC
>JAFGWT010000466.1 GCA_016937015.1 Deltaproteobacteria bacterium
CTGTCCGTGTCGCTGTCCGTGTCCGTATCGCTGTCCGCATCAGATTCGGTGTCCCGGTCAGAATCAGTCGCAGTGTCCTGTTGTGCCGACGGCTGGCCGGCCTCATCGCCACCACACCCCCCCATCAGCAACAGAATCCAGAACGCAAAAATTAATAAGTGCCGGACATTCAACATTGTCGCCTCCAAAAATGAGCGAGAGTACGCGGTCTTTCGCCGCATGTGTCCTGTAAGTCTAACACAATCACACGGGACAATGTAATGACAATCCCAAAACTGACCTTACATTAAAACCGTCATCAACTGGAAGGCGACAGACAGCAGGGGCGGCGCGATATAATATTTGAAAGGACGTTTAAATGAACGACAGCATAATGAATCAGCTAAAAAATGTAATCGACCCGGAACTGGGCATATCAATAGTGGATTTGGGGCTGATCCGAAAAATTGAGCTTTCTGAAGACGGCAACGCCAGTATTGACATGACCCTCACCACCCCCGGATGTCCCATTGGTCCTCAGTTAATGGCCGCGGTAAAATATCATGCGGAACAGGTGGATGGCGTCTGCAGCGCAGAGGTCCATCTGACCTTCTCCCCCCCCTGGAACCCGGACCGGGACGCCACCCAGGACGGCAAGTTTCAATTGTCGATGCTGATGTGACGCCTTTCCTCGCGCTGGTGTCAGTCCATGGTTCGGTGTATTGGTCCGCCAGTCCCTGTGCAGGTTTCCGGCGATCTGAATTACCGTTTTTGCGGTAACGACGGTGTCTCTTTTTTTAGCTGTAAGGTGTGTGCAGGCATCGCCAACGCACCTGAGTTTATTTCTGGACGCGCTTTGCAGCGATTGGTCTGACCCTGTCGCCGGGTTTTGCCGTCGTTGTATTTTCAATCTTCGTAAACTGCTTCCTGCCGTTTTCAAACACATATCGATTTACAGTGCCTTCGTGGCTGCCGAGCGTGTAGTTGGGTAAATCGATGGCAAAGGCTGAAAGGCGAATCCATGGAGAGTTGAATGACCGGTTGAACCCCTTGTAGCCGGCGGTGAAAGAAAATTTCAGTTCGGGAATCATATGCAGGTCAATGTGATACTGAAATCGATCGAGCTTCAGACCGTACCAGACAGTTGAATGCGTCGCATTTCCTCGCAATGTGGTTTTAGGCACAGTCATCACATCGCCAAGCGGGTCTTTATTCGAAAAAGTGATCGTGTGTTTCCCGGATGTCTTGCCGCCAATTGAATCGGTTTTCTCAATGGACACGGTGCCTTTGCCATTGAGATGAATACCTGCGACCAGCGCACCTTTCAGATACTGAAAATCAATCTCGGTTTCAGTAATTTCCGGTGGAATGGCGATATCCACCCCGCATTCCGGACAGTAGGCCCCAAACGGCGGCCTGGTATTTTGAGAGAAGTGAAGCCCCTTGAGCGCGTCATAGGATTTTTTGGCCACATCCTTACCGAACAAATGCAGTTTATAGCCATAGCCCACCTGAAATTCCAGCACCAGCTCATGGCCATTGAACACTTTATTATTCGATAAACCCGCGCGCCTGTAATACTCAGCATCCGCGTCGAGCGTATTCACCTCGAGACGGGTTTCAACGTTGAGATTGCTGTCATTTGCATCGCATACATTCACCTCAACAGGAGACAGCTTTCCCTTAACTTCGATCGGAATGCGCAACCCAATGCCATATCCGGCGCCATAAGTAATGCGGAAAAATCCAACGCTGAAATCCCAGCGCCGTTCCCACATCCAGGCATTCCCGAGCGTAAACCCATTGAGCAGTTCCAGTGAAAATTCGTGTTGACCGGTCTGTTCATTCACCACCGTATCGCAGGTGGCGCTGTTGGCGATAGTCTCTTTGGAAAGTTTCGATACGGCGTGCTCAGGCCCAGATGTGGCAGCAAGGGCATTCCCGGGTGACTTTCCCCCTGCTGCGATGGCCGAAGCTTTCCCGGACTTGGTCCCGGTGGTCGCCACAGGCTGCACCAGCGCCATGTTTACCGGCGCCATGGTTTTAAAATTCAGGGTGCCGCCTTCGAGGGATGGCAACTGAACCACACCGTCCACAACCTTTATCGGCGTCCTCGGAACAATAAACGTGTCTTCCACAGTGATTTCACCAAGCCCGGCCTGGATGGCATCCAGTAGCGCCTGTTCCCCTTTGGCCGCAGCCAGACGAAGGGGATCATTGGGGTCCCGTTGGTCGATATTGGCAATGATGTCCGCAATGGATTCGCGCTCACTTTTGTCAAGCGCGGACATATTCAGCGGATTGCCTGCCCTGGAAGCCATCAGTGATGCAAACTGGGGTGAAATCGCCTTCAATTCCGAAGGATTGGTGACTATCACCTGCGTACTTTGTTTCAGTACGTACAAATCATCAAACTCGCTTACCTCTTCGCGCACAACGGGCATTGCCAGAATCGCTTTTCCCACCAGCTGTTTTTTTCCAACCGAGGCGGCAAATTCATTCTGATTCTGAAAAGCCAGCGTCGCAACGTCCTTCAGTTTCATTTTTTTTCCCGAAGAAAGCATAATCTGACGGTTGCCAAGTTGCCTCATACCCGATGTTTTTAAAGGGGGAGCCAGATTCAATTGCTTTTGTAAAACCCCGTCGTTGTCCGGCATGGCCCCCGGCTGAATCGCCGGCTGAACCACTGCCTTTTTCTGGGACCATCCCGGTGATGCCGCAAACAGGACGCTGCAGAATCCGGCAATAGTCACAATTGAAATGATCCATTTCTCAGACAATTTCATAATCTTGCACCTCTCTGGCCTTCACAGGGCCTTTCCGATACGAACTTCTGACTGCATTTCTCGCTACGCGCAGGTGACAGTATAGCCTATTCACACCCACGGTATAAATATTCATAACGTTATGACCTGAAAATTTATTCGCCAGAACATTTCACTTATCAAAAAACAATTCAGCAGCCATAGTATTCTACCGAAATATCAAGCGTTCCGGGCTGCCTGATTCAATTCAATTTACAACACGCCGGTCTGAAGGAAAAATATATACGCTCAACAACTTGCCGTGGGTGACGCAGTCACTCTCAGCAACATGCGGAAGATACCTCATTTTCAATTCACATTGCCGTAGTTCTCATTTCTGTCACAGATTTCTCCCGGTTCTGTTGCAGGACAGTATCCGAGTTGTCATATGGCGCAGCCATCATCATTCTTTGAAACCGCTAACAGGAACGGAGTTACTTCGATGGAACAGGCTTTTGGAATCGATATCAGAGAGCTCACAACCATTATGCAGCGAAACACCCTTGGGTCGGTCTGGGTGACCAGGTTCTTCCAACGGATGGTGCGATCTGCAAATGTGGTGGAGATATATGAAAAAATGAATGAGCAGGAGTTTGACCAGCCATTTCCCACCGCAATTCTGAATGCGTTGAACATCACCACCGATGTTTCCAATGAAGAGCTGAAACAG
>JAFGWT010000467.1 GCA_016937015.1 Deltaproteobacteria bacterium
ACTGGATGCCCGAATTCGAGGGTGTCGCGAAAGTGCTTATTCGATTCATCAGAGCAGTCATTCCCAACTTGATTGGGAATCCAGACTTTGCATTTACTGGGTCCCCGCCTGCGCGGGGACGACGGATTTTGCTTTTCATGTTGCGAAAACAGCTTTTTGCGACACCCTCATTCTCGGGCATGACGGCTGCTTCTTAAACGGAAAAATTCGGGTAATTGCTATATTTCAGGCTAAAGATCGTACCTATGTTTAATTGTTAATTTTCTCAGTTATTCAGGTGCAGATACTGAACGCCATGGCTGGTGCCAAACCACACATCGGCGGTACTGCTCGCTTTAAAATCCAGAATCGTGCGAAGCGCGGCGTTCTCCCGGTACAACTGGTACCCCAGGTAGACGACTATCCAGCTGTCATCCCGCTTATCCATAGGGGTGCCGTTGTGGTCGAGACCGCAAAACTGAGGCGTTTTCCTTTGATCAATATTCTTGCGAATCCAAATCATATCTGAACCGCCCGGCTGCGCTTCGGTCATCGCGGCAAATGGCATACCGTCATTTGCGTAAAAACCCGTCCAGGTATCATCGTCGGTGTCGGCGAGGGTGCCGCCATCATTGAGACACTGGAGTCCGTTGCTGGCCCACTGACCATCCGGCGTGCGTTCAATGTTGTAGCCAAACCACCTGTATCCCGCGGTATCCACGGCGACAGACATCAGCGCATCTGAGGAAACCCCAGGCGGGGCAATGGGCACAAACATATCGTCGGTTCTGTCTGAAAGCGAACGCCCAAGCGAGAGATGGCCACTGTTTACCCAGACGCCCTCTGTTCGGTCAAACCCAAGAAAGGCATGGACAAAAACGGACTCATCCCCCTCAACATATTCGGCCATTATGTCATCATCGGGATAGAGCGGCGTCTGATTGTCATCGAGCACAAGGCTTTTTACCGTGTCATTTCGGTCTGCGGAATTCGTCAGCCAAATCAGCCCTCTGGCGTCGATACCGTGAATCTCCCCACAGAAGGGCGTTTCGGCACTGAAAACATGGTGCCGATACGATACTGCCACATCGTCAAAGCCATCGGCAAAATGGCCGGGGGAGACGTAGAACAGCTCATCGGCGCAT
Source organism: Deltaproteobacteria bacterium (assembly GCA_016937015.1). Classification (GTDB taxonomy): domain Bacteria; phylum Myxococcota_A; class Polyangia; order JAAYKL01; family JAAYKL01; genus JAFGXQ01. Next base: position 1,125 of record JAFGWT010000467.1, read on the forward strand.
CCCGGCACCCCCGCTGCGTTGTGCGTCCCATGCACCCAGGCGCCACCGTGCGCATCCGGGACGACTTCAGAGAGCGTATCCACCGGCAACGACCATTTTTCGACCCGTGTCCATATGTCGTCCTCGGGGGTCATGGGGGTCCCCTGGTCATCCAGTACGTGGAGCATCCCTTCGTAAATGAGCCATTTTCGTTCGGCGTCATCAATGGCAATGGCCGTCACGTTGCGCGGCTGCGAGATGTCGGCCCATCCTGTTGCAAACAGGGGGGCATACGCGGTTGGACCAGGCATCTCAGCGTTGCTGTCGTCGATGCGAACCAGCGCGCCCCAGGTGGACTGCAGCCATTTGGCGCCATCTTTTCCGTTTGCCACCACGGGTCCGGTTTTCGATACCGCACTGTCCGGCTGTGGTGTCCATTCGGAAATGCGGTATCCCGCAGGGGTTGGCGGAAATTCCCCATTCTGAGCAGTAAAAATGGCATCGGTGGTGGTGACCCAGAGCAGTCCGCCGGCATCCAGCTCAATGTGGGTTATCCGGTCAAACTGTGCAATGGACGACAAAGACAGCGCCACATCGTCCGAGGTATCACCGATGTCGCTTCCCATGTCGATATAGGTGAGCAGCGCTTCTCCGCCCAGCCACAGTCCATTTCCGTCCACTGCCATATCCGTCACGGTGTACTCAGTGTATATTTGCTGCCATTGGGGCGCTGTCTCTGTGCCATGGGGGGTATCCAGCGGCATCGCGGTGCCGATGTTTTCAAGCACATAAACACCGGAATTGCCCGTTGCGACAAGCCAGCAGCGATCATTGGCGTCCACCACAACTTTGGCGACAGTACTGAAGGTACCCAGATTGGCGTCGACGGTGATTTCGGTGTCGTCCTTTCGGTTAAATGGCGTGCCATTGTCATTTAACACAATCAGCCTGTCCATCCCGCCAATCCATTTTCGGCCATACGAGTCAATGGCAATGCTGTTGACCGCGGTGTAATTTCTGGATGCGTACCACTGCATGGTATCATCCGAGAGGTCCTTTGGGGTGTTGTTGAAATGCCAGTAAAGCATCCCCTGACTGGTGGCGAACCAGCCATTGCCGTCGTTGTCAAACGCCACATCGGACGCAAAGGGGGGCACCAGTAATGTTTGCCACTGCTGCCTGCAATGGGACCCGGTCAGGTCCGACGCACACGCACACGACGGCCGCCCGTCCAAATCAATGCGGCAATCCGCTTCGCCGTCGCAAACGATATCGCTGCAACTGTTGGGAATACATATGCCGTCTCGCCCCGGCCAGGGAACGTAGCCATTGGCTGTGTCGCAATCACGGCACTCCGGTCCTTTGTACCCGTTGACACACCAGCAACTGCCGGTTGATTTTTCACACCACTGGTGTTCATTGCAGTCGCATTCGGGCGGCAGGGAATCACTGTCCCATGCGGTCGCTGTATCTTCATGCAGCGTATCACTGTCCCATGCGGAGGCAGAGTCCGCACTGTCGGTGGGGGTATCGGTATCCATCGACGTGGCAGTGTCGGCCGTGTCTTCGTAAAACCACACGCCGTTGTTGCAGCAGATGGTCTTTCCCTCTGCCATCATCACGTCGGAGCACTGAAGGTCAGTCATGACGATACCATCCGCGGCCAGTCCGGCAGCGGCGCCATTTTCACAAATCCATTGTGTATAGGTGCATTCGTACGGGCAAGGGACGGCTGTATCGATGGTGTCGCCAACGTCCGTGTCTGGGCCGGAATCGCTCTCGGTATCCCCCATGGACGCGGTGACGGTATCGGTTTGCGTGTCCCCCTGCGGGACAATTGTATCCACAATATCGATGTCACTGGATGACGGCAGAATCCAGCCTGAATCCGAAGTGTCCGTTCTGTTTCCCAAAGGCGCGGTACGCGAGCACCCCATCGAAAGGATAAACAACAGCGCGGAATAAAGCAAAATCCGCCGGCCGCTTACTGTTTTGGTGTTCATCCGTGGTCCTTTCCAACCGAGAAGAGCAATCATATCTGCCAGGGCGCAGTGATGTCAAACGCGATTACGCTCCTAAGCGCCAAGAGGCTTTGGGCATTATGCGCGTCCGGAGCGATTCGAACGCCCGACTGTGAAAAATACTGTAAGCGTTGATGCTGGGGCGTTGATGCTGGTGCAAAAAACTGATGTGAAAAATACTGTAAGCGTTGATGCTTTGCGTTGATGCGGTTGCCATGACCAGGGAAATAACCTCATGAAAAATTGAGATTCCCCATGGATTCGACCAATTCATATTGTAGACGGCATCGCAAATTTAAATTAAACTGCATTGCATGGCTGAGAAAATGACATTTCATGATGTGATTTTGGATTCGCAGGAAATTAAATATTTTTGCGAGGCGCATCATATTGTTAAATTGTCATTGTTTGGCTCCATTCTTACAGAAGCTTTTCACGCGGGCAGCGATGTTGATGTTTTGGTTGAGTTTGAACCTGGCCATACGCCTGGCTTTTTGCACATGGCTGTCCTGGAAGCGAAGCTTTCGGCAATGCTTGACAGAAAAGTGGACCTTCGAACACCTTCTGAATTGAGCAAATACTTCCGGGATGAGGTGCTCTCCAAAAGCGAAGTTCAGTATGGACGCTAAAGACCGGATTAGAATCCAACACATGATTGACGCCGCCACAGAGGTGATGGATTCCGCAACCACCCGCACTCGCGAAGACCTCGACAAAGACCATATTTGGACTTTAGGTCTCATCAAATGCATTGAGATTATCGGAGAAGCCGCCGCCCGCGTTTCAGCGGAAACATGCGACGCATACCCGGAAATTCCATGGTCCATAATCGTTTGTATGCGTAATCGCTTAGTGCATGTGTACTTTGACGTGGACCTCGACCAGGTGTGGAGCACCATCCAAACCGACCTGCCCGAATTGACCGCTCAACTGAAAGCCATTGTGGGCTGAACGTTTTTATTTTACGGCCTATTGATGCCAACTCCTCTGACCCTTTACATTTTGATACCGGCACGACAGATTGAATTGCGAAGAGAAGTTTGGGGTCGGACCTTAATGGCGCGACAGTACTCACAGGGTCCCCGCCTGCGCCTCATGATTCTACACAAGTATTGCTTGACTTCCTGGGCGCACCGTCATTGCCGCGCAGGCGGCAATCCAGTTGTTTAAAG
>JAFGWT010000468.1 GCA_016937015.1 Deltaproteobacteria bacterium
GGGAAGCCGGTAGATTTCAATCGGGGCGACGAGCACGGCACCGCCGCGCGCAGTCCACAACTCCCAAAATAAATCACTTTTTATGCAACAACTCCCAAAACCGGCCGAGAGGGGGAAAACCATTTTTTTACACCATTTTTTGCAAAGGAGTTCCCCATGAAAAAAGCGGCGACATTAATACCACTGATATTTGTGCTCTCCACCGCATCCATCCCCAAAGCCCAGGGCTTCGCCGGGGCCGCAGACGAACTGACCCTTATCGTGGGGCAGCAACACGTGCTGGATGCCGACAATATTGACAGCTTTTCTGAAAGCACGCGCGGCGTGGTCGAAATCAAAATTCCTCGCACTGGCCGCCAGCTGGTGATAACCGCGATTCAGCCGGGAAACACATCGATTTTACTGCTGGACCAAGCCGGCAACCAGCGACAGCTGGCCATTTCAGTTTTTGCCAGAGATCCGGCGCGGCTCATGGACGAACTGAAGGAACTGATTGGCCCCGCCAGCGGATTGAATTACCGCCAGCTGGGCGCCAGGGTGGTGGTGGACGGCACAGTCGGCAGCGAGTCCGAGCTGGAGCGCGTCAGCCGCATTCTGGCCATGTATCCCGAACAGGCCATTTCCCTTGTGCGGATTGGCCAGGCGGTGCTGCCCCGCACCAACATACGACTGGATTTGACCTTTGTGGAGTTTCATACCAGCAATACCCTGGGCGGCGGTCTGAAATGGCCCGAAAACATGGGGACTGGGGAGCTGCAATTCAGCTATGACCTCATCTCCGGCGCCCCGGCCGCGTCATACAAGGTTGTGGATCAAATGGTACCGTCACTGCATGCGGCCCAGACCCATGGTATCGCCAAAATCCGCAAACAGGCGCACCTGATGACCACCAACGGCAACAGCGCCACCTACGAAAGCGGCGGAGAAATCAACATCCCCGTGGTGGGCGCCATGACGGCGGAGCTGGCCAAAGTCAACTACGGCTGCACCCTCACGGTGCTGCCCCACATAGATGAAGAGGCCAAGCTGATTGACCTGGAAGTGGAAGCGGAAGTCTCTGAATTGCGGGAGACCAACCAGAGCGTTCCAGGCAGAACCATCTCCAAAGTCAAAACACTTGTGCACCTGGGACTGGGCCAGTCAATTGTCCTTTCCGGTCTGGATTCTCACACCGAAAGCAAAAATAAAAAGGGGCTTCCGTTTTTATCCCGCATTCCCATCATTGGCATGCTGTTTGGCACCCACCACAAACACAACGAAAAGGTGTCGGGCATCATCGCCATTACCCCGGTGGTCATCAACAACGTGGACCGGGACAGCCGCCGCCAGATTGATGAAGCCCTCAAAAAATTTAAAAAGTTCAAAGGGTGAATTGCCTTTTTGAGGTCACAGAATGTGCTCTCAAAACATTGAAGTGAATATTTCCATCATGCTGCCCCCCAACGCGCCATTTTACCAGATTGTCTCCACATGCCGGTAGGCGGTCAGCTCTTGATCTTTGGTCACCAGAGGAACGCCATATTCCATGGCGGTGGCTGCAATCATTCGGTCCGCGGGATCGCCATGGAAGGTACCTGGTAGCCGGGTTGCGCGCACCGAAATCGATGGGGACAGCCCGGCCAGTTCCACCCCTGGGAGCTTGAGTGCCTGCGACACCCATGTTTCCACATCCCGGTCCAGCCCTAATCGGTCTTTGGCCACCAGCATTGCGGTCTCCCACACCGAAATGGCGGGAATCAGTTTTACGGGCGCCTCATCAATCGCGGTCTGCGCCTTTTTTGAGAGCTTTGGCGAACCGGTCACCCACCAAATCCATGCGTGCGTATCGAGCAGAATCATCTCTCCGCATCCCATTGTTCATCAATTGGAGACAGGATGTCATCATCAAAAATAACGCTGTTTTTCAAATCCTGGCGCAGCTCCGCGAGCTCGTGATTGGGAGGCACCACCGCAGCTACGAGTTCGCCGCGCTTGGTGACGTACACCGTTTCATGCTCTTTCGCGACGGAATCCAGAATCTTCAGACATTTGGATTTAAATTCGCCGGCGGGGTATTTTTTCATATCTTCACTCTCTAATGTGACCATGAACAAATGACCATGGTCGTATGATCAATATGACACATCGAAATATTCCCCGCAACACCCCTGTCAGCCAATTATCTATTTTCCAAGACAAAAAGAGGAGAAAATGGCGTCAATCATGTCGGTTTGAGAATCCTTGCCCCACAGGGCCGCCAGGGCTTCCCGGGCCCAGCGCATGTCTGCTGCGGCCAGTTCGGGCTCGCCGCCCTTTTTAAGAATGTGTCTGGCGGTAATGACATGGTCAAGGGTGGTTTCCACCGCGTCGAGCTGCCGTGCGGTGGTGAGAATTAAGTCCGTTGCCCGCTCAGAGGAAAGTCGGCCGGCCATCTGCTGCTGCAGGACATCCAGGTTCAGATTTTGCGCAGCGCTGACCTGCACCCCCTGCCTGATCGCTTCCGGAAACGCGCTGGGGGTGAACTCACGGTGGTCACATTTATTGAGAACAGGGAGGGTATTGTCCTTGTGGGATTCCAGGATTCTGAGTATTTCCGCGTCCGCCGTCTGTGGTGCCGCACCGTCGAACACCAGCAAAATCAGGTCGGCCTGCGCCAGCGCCTTTCGGGATTTTTCCATCCCCATCAGCTCCACTTTTTGGGCCCCGAACCGCAGACCCGCCGTATCGAGAAAGGTGACTGGAATGCCGTTTATCTCATAAGATGCTTCCACAATGTCCCGGGTGGTGCCAGGCACGCTGTCCACCAGCGCCCTGTCTTCGTGAATCAGGGCATTGAGCAGACTTGACTTGCCCGCATTGGACGGCCCGGCAATGACCACTTTGGCCCCTTTGGTCAGCATTTGCCCCAGTTTCCACGACTGCACCGCTGCCTGCAGTTTTTCAATCACCTGCGACAGCCGCCCAATGAATTCAGATACCATCTCTTTCGGCAAATCCTCATCTGGAAAATCCAGACAGGTTTCAAGGCCGGCAGAGATATTTGTCACGTGCTCGTATTCGTCGGCCAGGGCATCTCCAATCGCCCCACCCAACTGTTTTGCGGCTGTTCGTGCGGCCAGTTCCGACCGGGCCCCGATAAGCGACATGACCGCCTCAGCCTGTGTCAAATCCAATTTGCCGCTGGTGTAGGCGCGTCTGGTGAACTCTCCTGGCAGAGCAAGGCGTGCGCCGGCGCGACAGGCCAGCGCCAGTAACTGATTTAAAACCAGGGTACCGCCATGTCCGTGGATTTCCGCAACATCCTCACCGGTTGCGGTGCCCGGTCCCTTGGCAAAAAAACAAAGTACTTCATCCACCACTTCACCGGTGCTCGCATCCAGCGCGCGGCCGAAACGCAATTGGCCTGGATGCTGTCTGGCCTTTTTTCCCGCCACCGGCGCCACCCGCTGCAGCACGTCGCCCGCGGACGGACCACTGATGCGGATAATCCCCAATGCGGCATTGCCGGTCGCTGTGGCGATAGCGGCAATCGTATCGTTCATGGACGCCCCGATTTCTCTAAATGCGCGACAAGGGCGTCGCGATGCTTTTTAATGAACCGGTCCACCTGGCCGTCGGTTATCCCCAGTTCCCGAAGTGTCCCGTTATAGACAAACGTAAACCCCGGCGTGTTGAGCATATCCTTGCGAATAAAACTGAGTTTTAAGATGGCCGCTCCAAACAGCGGATCTTTGGACAATTCACTTGAGGCGGTTTCCCTGGCGACCTGGTCGTTCATGAATCCGTTCTCCCAAAGCGCTTATCTGGCGGGAATAAGTCGAACGTAGCGATCCCGGCCCTGGCCGTAACTCTCACTGGTGACACCGTCCATATCAGAAATGATCATATGAACGAGGCGGCGGTCCCGGGCACACATGGGCTCCATTTCGACCGGAGCGCCGGAGCTGATGGCTTCAGATGCGAGTGATTTTGTGTCTTCGATTAGTTTGCTGTCCCGGCGATCCCGGTATCCGTCCACATCAATCACGATTCGAACATCGTGCAGCCCTTTGTTGGCGGCTGCCGCAATGGAGAGATGCTGCAATGCGTTAAGCATCTGTCCTTCGCGGCCGATGGCTCTGGCCTTGTCGTCACCATCCAGCTGAACTGTGTAGGTACGGGTATTTTCGTTAATATCCATTTCGGATATCCAGACATCCAAACCGGTTTTATCGAGTAAACCGGTCAAAAACTCTTCAAGCCAAATATCAAAGTTGGCGTAGGTAATTTCGGTTGACAAGTTCGGACTCCTTATGTGCACAAAAAACGCACAACTGCGCATTGCATCCGCAAATACGCGTCGTACGCGATAAATCCAGACCTTTTCGGTCTTTATGTGATAGCAACAGAGCTATTCGTCCTGCCGATTCGCTTGTTTTTCTGTCTGTAAACATAATCAAACACAATCCGAATCGGTCTATGCCGCTGCCTTTGCTTCGCTTCGCTTCTGCAGTATCCACTGGTGGAGAATTGAAAGCACCGTGTTCACCAGTATATACAGTGTCAGCCCGGAAGGCAGGAACGCCATCATGACCGTAAACATAATTGGCATGAAGTACAGCATCATTTTCGCCTGGGCGTTGTCGCCAGTCATTGGCATCATTTTTTGCTGCACAAACATCATGCCGCCCATGACCAGCGGTGTGATAAAATAGGGATCCGCATCGGACAAATCGGTAATCCATCCAAAGAACGGCGCGCGATACAGCTCGGGTGAACTGCGCAGCATGCGAAACAGCGCGAACCAGATGGGCATTTGCAACAGCATGGGCAGACATCCCCCAAGCGGATTGACCCCTTTGGACTTGTAGAGTGCCATTATGGCCTTCTGTTTTTCCTGGGGATCATCCTTGTATTTCTCGTTGAGTTTATCCATTTCGGGCTTGAGCGCCTTCATGGCGTTTGATGACTTAAAGCTTTTGTTGGTCAACGGAATGAGCAACAGTTTTATCATTACTGTCAGCAGAATGATTGCCACACCCCAGTTCACCACAACGGCCTGAAGCTGAAACAGAACAAAAAGAAGGAAGCGGCAAATCGGCGCAAACCAGCCGTAATCCACTGACTTGTCCACATTGCCGCCCACGGTTTCAAGAATCTGAACCTTCTTGGGACCAATGTAATTTTTAACCTTTAGTATGACATCCTTGCCGGGCTTGACATCCAGTTCGCCCCACTGGAGATCGGCGCGAATCACCCGGCTGGCTTCCTGGCTGACCCGACAGGTCGTTGGCTTTGCATCGCCGGGGATCATTGCAGACACAAAATAGTTACTGCCCACCCCCGCAAACTTCACGTTGGTGCTGATGTGTGTCTGTTCTATTTCTTCCCAGGGTTCGGCGAACAGCTCGCCGTTGGCGTAGCAGGTCCCCACCATCAGATTGGGTTGCGGAGCAAATATCCCGCTCTCCGCTTCCTCCTCTGGCTGGAAACCGGTTTGAATCACACCAGGTCTGAAGGAAATGGTTTCATCCCCCTTGTTGAACACTCGAACGGTCAGCCACATCTGGTATGGATTATCGGCTTTGGCCACTTCGAACTTCTTGTATATCACCACCGGCATATCGGCCTGTTCGTACCGAAGCAGCGCCATGGTTTTGGTATTCTTCACGATTTCAAAATCCGCATCCGGCAAGAGGCCATCAAGGCCCTCATAGATATGAAACCGCAGCGGAAACGCCGCCCAGTATTTGGACTTGGGATTAGTGGTGACCAGATTGATGTGCTCAAGGGGAGCATCGGCATTCTTAAGGCCCGTTGACCAGTCCCTGGGGGGGTGCATGTACTGATCATGTTTCAGTGAATAGCTTTTCAGTGCGCCACCAAGGGTGGTAATCTCTGCACGGAACAGATCGGTCTCGATGGTGGCGGTTTTTTCCGCTTTTCGGGGACCGCGTTTCCTCCTGGCCGCGGCAACCGCCTTCTCCCGCCCTTCAGACTGCGCCATCACCTGTTTCCGGTTGAACTTTGACTCGCGCTCCGCCTGTTTTTCGGCCTGAATTTTGTCATAATCGGCAGGGCCATCATCCGAGCACTTCTGATAAATTACAAATGCGAATAAAAATACAATGACACCGACGAGGATTTTCCAGTCCATCTAATTATCCTTTATGTTTGTACCGAGAGAAGGGGGCGGATCGTATCCAAAACCGCCAAATGGATGACAGCGAAGCAAGCGCCTCACCCCCAGATATGATCCTTTTATTGCGCCGAATCGGGAAATGCAGGTAAGTGTGTAGGCAGAACAGCTTGGCGTAAATCGGCAACTGGGCCCCAGCCAGGGAGAAATGGCCAGCTGATAAAAACGGATCGCAAATATGAAAATCCTGCTCAGCACCTTTTTTTCTCCACGATTCCTCTCACCCGATTTCCGAGGACAGCCAAATCCTGAAATATGGCGGCGCTGCTTTCGAATTTTGCGTGCTTTTTGGGAATCACAACCAGGTCAAGTCCATCAGGAATATTGATTATGCCCTGACGAAACGCCTCACGAACGAGACGTTTGGTACGATTCCTTAGCACTGCGTTTGCGTAGCGCCCAGTCGCTGTAATGCCCAGCCTGGCATGAATGCGCTTTTCATCCGATGCCACTGATGACTTTACAAGCCCAATAAAAAAACGGCTGACAACTTTAACCCCGTTATTTTGAACGTCGAGATATTGCCAGCGTTTTTTAAGTCGGTGTTCCCTGGGAAACCGCTTTTTGGGTTCAAGGACCATTGGGTCCGAATTCCACTACTTTTTATACGTGGAAACGGAAAGTCTGCGACGTCCTTTGCGGCGGCGATCGTTTAACACTCGTCGTCCACCAACTGTTGCCATGCGAGCTCTGAACCCATGTGTGTTGCGACGTTTACGTCTATGGGGCTGATATGTTCTTTTCATGGAGATCCTCCAAATATGCAATACCACTTGTCTGTGGTGTCAAAATCGAGCGATGAACCAAACCACACCGGGCCGCTGGTGTCAAGAAACAAAAGGCACAATTTTGAACACCTGCACCTTTTTTGGCATTCACCCCCCTGAACCGATGTTCAACTGATTCCAACGCATCAGTCTTTTGATGTCCAGACCGGATTTCCGCAATGGACAGCCATTATGGTTGATTTACGTAGCATCAGTTTGTTGAAATCCAAATCAAAAACAGGCATTCAACTCCCGTGGACGCGACTTTGTGCAATCAACGCCGGCACTCACTGCGGTTTTGCCAGCAGGATACCCTCAATCGTCGCCCGGTGACCTGTGGACTGCCCCTGGGGATTGCTCAGTACCGTATCGTTTACAGTGCAGCTGATATGATGCGCATCGTCACTCAATGTTTCAAAGAGCAGAGCCCCCTCCACATGATCGAAATCAATGGCATATCTGTCCCAGAAATTCAGACGCGCCGTGGTGGCATCATCCAGGATACATTCGATTTGTCCGCCATCGGCGGTAAATTTGATGGCAAACCCGATGGCGATGCCGGTAAAATCCATCTCGAACCACTGGTATTTATCGCAGATCAGTGATGAATCCTGATGAATACAACTGGTACTGGTGATTTTGTCCGCCGACGCGACTGTCGCGTCTGAGTAACCCGACCCGTTGTAATAACTTGACCGTTCGCCGGTGCCGGACGCGACGGGAAGTATTTTTTTCAGTTCATTTTGAACAATCTCAAAATACATCCGGTGCCCGTCATCACTGGGATGCAATCCGTCCGGTAAAAACCGTTGTGGATTCAGGTCATTCTTGAACATCACGGTCCAAAAGGGCCTGCCAATATCGATTGTTTCAATGTGATTAAAAGTGGCAATATCCCGCGCATAAACCAGAGACAGCGGCTCCTGTGAACGGGCCCAGTCTTCCTGATTCGATTCCCGCGTGGTGGCCACATAAATAATGACCATGTCCGGGTTGATTTGACGAAGTCTGTAAATCAGCGCGTCCACCCAGGTAAACACAAAATCCTCATCCACCGGGTCATTCATCGAAAATTCAATAAACGCAATGTCCGGCACCATCCCCTCCAAATCCCGTCGGAGGCGAAACGTCGCATACTGACTGGTGGTGCCCGATATGGCAATGTTCTTTGCCTCTGCACCTTCCCAGAAGTATTCATTCAGCCAGTCCGATGTCAGGCCTGCCCATGCATGAAGGTAATCGGAGGCGCCGGTCCCCCGCGTGATGGAGCCGCCAATAAACGCGACCTGTACCGGTGGGGCCATCGCCTTTTTATTGGTGGCGGGCGGTAGCGGGCGGGCGCCGGGGTCTGAATTCATCCCGTTCACATCCGAGCCTGATGTGCCATCGGCGCCATCGATAAAATCCGTCGCCGCACATGCGAGGTGAAGCAGTGATATAAACAGAATCATACAATATTTCATTTGCGCTTCCCCCTGTAATCAATCCGCAGCACCTGAAATCTCCCATCCGGGCCACTTTGGGTCACGGCCCACCATGTCAGCACGTTCAAATTCGGTTGCGACTCAACGCTGTGTGATTGCGGTATGGTTTCATTCCCAGTATCGGACAGCCCGGGCGAAATCTTAGCACGCCATTACAGATTCAACGGTTTGTCAACAAACTGTTGCATCCAATTCACAGCGATATAAACATGCCTGTTATTTGCCTACTGCATTGAAGTGACGACTACCCGCATTTTCGGGTACATTTAAAAATTGCACTGCAGCAATATTGTGCACTGCCCAGGCAGCGGCATCATTCTGAAATTATTGAGAACGGGAGGCCGTGGCTTTGGATTGACCAAAATCCCCCCAATATACGCTTTGTGGCCAACAGTTCTGCCGGTTTTTTTACCTTGTATGAATGACGAACCGATTTTTTACACCCCAGCGGTGAGTCAAAGTGACGTGGTGTACGTGGGCTGGGATGGTGACACCCTGTGGGCGTTCAGCAAAGACAGCATTCTTCGCTTTACCTGCCGCACCTTCTCAACACTTTATTTGCGAATGTAAATTGTAAGTAATTCATAACAGTAACAGTCAGCCATGCCATCTTCCAAATTGTATTCCACGACAACTTTATTGTTTTCCACGCTGACTGAAAGATTCTCAATGGCTCCCCCGAAAGTTGCTTTGGGATGGATAAGCAGAACACCGGTGTCAAAATAGTTTGCATCGATACCAAAATCCAGCGCTTCGTAATATTCATCCCCGTAAAAATCGCCGGCCATATCAATCTGAAAGGCATCATAGTCAACCTGCGTTTCGAGCAGATGGAACTCACTCTGATTTTCCATGAAATAATATTCGTACACAGGTTGAATGGTCGCATATTTGACAATCGAGTCGGTTGAAATCGCGAAAGGGCTGGTAAACTCGTAACGATGGAGCGGGCGGCTATCGGTGTCAGTTTGAAATGTTTGCTGCTCTGAGTCGGAATCCGAATCTGTAGAGGCGTTTGTATCCGAATCGTTGCCGACGTTTGTATCTGAATCGTTGCCGACGTTTGTATCTGAATCGTTGCCGACGTTTGTATCTGACTCGGTCTCCGTATCCATCATCGGAGTCGTGGATGTACCAGTCTGTGTGCCAATTTGAATTACGAGCAAATTGTAGCAGTAGCAATCCGCCATGGCATCCTCCCAGTCATACGACACAATGATGGAATTGTTTTCGACAGAGACGGACAAATTCTCAATCGCACCACCAAAAGTTGCCTTGGGATGAATGAGTAAAACACCTGTTTCAAAATAGTTTTCCTCAATCCCAAAATCTGTTGCTTCGTAATATTCTTCGCCATACGTATTTCCCGCCAAAATCATCTGAAAAGTGTCCAACTCCTGTTGTGTCTCTATCAGATAAAAATCCTGTGCGTCACTTCCCAAATAATCTGCGAACGAAGGAGTGATCAGGTCGAATTTGACAACTGATTCCTCTGTAATCGCGATTGGACTATTGAATGCGTACCGATAGGCCGCGCCATTATCGGTATCGATGGTATTTGTGTGTTGTTCCGAATCGGAATCAGGATTTCCGGTTTGCATGGAATCAGAGTCCGAATCAACAGGGTTTTCGGAACCGCTATCTGTGCTCGCGTTTGTCGCTGTGCCGGAATTGAGTGTGCCGTCGGAGTCATCCCCGGTTGAAGTTGTGCCGGGATTGGTTGGCTCGGTGGTGTCGACATTTCGATTATCAGTGCTCAGAGCAGCATCCGGAACGCCCTGCTCGGTCGAACAGGCGCACATCATCCCTGAAAAAATGGTCCAAACAATTGAAAGCGCAACTGAATAAGATTTATTGGTTTTCATACAGATAACTCCTTCTAATATAAATTTCGCTCTTTGGGTTGCATGTCATTTAATCGCGGCTGGCGAATAAAACGTTCCCAATATATTTTTTTGCCTCGTCGCAAAAATCAGCTCCCGGTTTATCAACACGGCTACCGGTGCGTCCCCCCTTGCTGTTCCCCGTCTATGAAATTTGTTAAAAATCTGCAATCTTAAGTTTTTTCAAGGCGCTTTCACGGTCTTTCGCGGTGGTCTTTCGCGGTCTTTCGCGGTGATAATGACAGTGGCTTGTTTTTTTGTAATGAAACATATCGATGCCTGAGAAACCACCGTCCAGTCGCGTCGTCCGCAGGAAAACGGCCCTGATTGACACAGTTTGCGACTTAAGGGCGCCTGTGTGCCCCCATAAGCTGGAAGCGGCCCGTGATCACGTCTGGCATAGGGCACTTTTCACTGATTCCCGCCCCATCATTTCGGGTGCCCGTTTTCAGAATCGCCGGTTTTTTTTTCCCACTCAGGTTTCATGATATGGTCCAGTCGATGGGCGGTCATATTACATTTAAGTACATTGTATTCAGCATCACGTTGGTTTTAACGCTGGTGCTGATTGCGGCCTGTGGCCCCAAAAAGCAAACGCCGTCCAGGGAACGCAGTTCTGATAAAGAAAGGGGACCGCACGGAACCGGCGCTGATGCGGATGCCCAAAGTGGCACCACCACCACCGAAGTGCCCAACGTGCCGTTTACCATGCTGGGCGGCAGTCCGCGCCATCATCATCGGGCGCAGGTGCCCGGCCCAAACGAACTGCCTCGCATTGCGGGGATTTTTCATACAGGCGCCAGAGTGTTTGCCTCACCGGTCATTGGCCCGGATGGCACCTGCTACATCGGCAGCGTGGACGGTACCTTCAATGCGCTGAAACCCGACGGCAGCCTGAGATGGAGCTTTGTCTGTGACGAACCGATTTTTTCCACCGCAGCGGTGAGTCAAAGCGGCGTGGTGTACGTGGGATGCGACGATGACACCCTCAGGGCGTTCACCACAGACGGCATTCTTCGCTTTACCTACCGCACCACTCACGATTTGGACTCTTCACCGGTCATTGCCGAAGATGGCACCATTTACTTCGGCGGTGACGGTTTGCATGCGGTCACATCCGGCGGGGTCCGCAAATGGAAAGCGCTACTCAATGCCCATGCCAATGCATCTCCGGCCATCCGTTCCGATGAGAGCATCATTATTGCGAGTCAGGATTACCGCGTGTATGCGTTTGACACATCCGGTACAGGATTATGGGCCTTTGGCGCCAGCGCACCGATTTACGGTTCCCCAGCCATACTCGACAACGATGGGGTGGCATTTGGCACCGGCGATGGCAACATCATCCGGCTCACCCCCAATGGCGGATTAAAGTGGAAACAGTCCATTGGCGATTCGGTTCGCAGCGGAATCGCGGTCTCCGCTGCACAGACGACTCTTTTTGCCGGATCTGAAAACGGCAGTGTGGTGTCCCTCGACGCCAAAACCGGCAAGGTGCTGTGGACCCTGCAAACCGGCGGCCCCGTACGCGCCACGCCCATGCTGGACAGCGAGGGACGACTGTATGTCGGGTCGTGGGACCATCACCTGTACGCCATCGATTCAGAACTGGGCAAGGTGCTGTGGCGAATGGATCTTGGCGCCCAAATTGATTCAACCGCAGCTGTTGCATATGGAAAAAAACTCATCGTGGGGGCCGACAATGGCGATGTGTACTTTTTGGAGGCCAGGTAGATGCACTTACGAAAACAGGCGGAGGCACGGGAAAATCAACTGTCTCCCCACGCCGCCAAAGCGGCCGATTATGCCGACACCCGCGCGGTGGCCGAACCCCCATGCGAGGTCCGCACGGCGTTTCAGAGGGACTGTCACCGCATCGTCCACAGCAAATCATTTCGCAGGCTCAGGGGAAAAACCCAGGTGTTTCTGTGGCCGGAAGGGGACCACTATCGCACCCGGCTGACCCATTGCATGGAAGTGGGCCAGATTGCCCGCACCCTGGCCAGAGCCATGAATCTGAACGAGGATTTGACCGAGGCCATCGCCCTTGGGCATGATCTCGGACACACCGCGTTTGGTCATGCCGGAGAGGGTATCTTACAGAAACTTCATCCGCAGGGGTTTCGCCATGAGCAGCAATCCCTCAGAGTGGTGGAACATCTGGAACGGGACGGCCGGGGTCTGAATCTGACCGAACCGGTGCGGGATGGCATATTAAACCACTCCAAGGGCGCCGGACCACTGCTCAACGTTCCCGCGGAAAGACTGCCCAAAACCCTCGAAGGACAACTCGTCCGTCTCTCTGACTTAATCGCATACATCAATCACGATTTGGACGATGCCGTGCGGGCGCGGGTCATCGATCCCAGGGAGTTGCCCGCATCATTTGACGCCATTTTGGGAGATACCCATTCGGGCCGACTGACGTTTCTGATTAAAGACGTGGTGGAGAACACCCATCTCGACGCATTTCCCCGCATCGCCATGAGCGCCACGGCGGCCGAAGCGCTGGAGGATGTTCGCCGCTTTCTTTACGAACGGGTGTATTACAACGACACTGTGCACTGCGAATTTAAAAAGGCCACCAAGCTGGTGGAAAGACTCTGGGAATTTTTCATGAGTGACCTGACCCGCTTTTACAAAGACTACTGGCCCTCAGCGCTCAGGGACGGCATTCCCGAAGATGATGTCCGCGATTTCATCGCCGGTATGACCGACGCCTACGCCGCCACCACTTTTCAGAAAATCTACACACCCAGACGCTGGTATATCTACTGATTCAGGCGCCGCCGGATAGCGGGCCTCAGACAAAACGGCCCAACAGCGGTTTACATGCTTTTGTCAGTGCGTCGGCGAGGTGAATGTCGGTCGCGTAAATAAAGCCCCGGTGATTCATGTAGGTGGAATCGGGACGATTGAGGTCGAGCGGCGCACCGAACAGGTCAGTGGCGACAGCCCCTGCTTCCTTGTAAATGCAGGCCGTGGCGCCATAATCCCACAGACTGCCACCGCTGTTGTTTGTTCTGGGGAACTTTAAATAGCATCCCGGTGCACGGGTCAGCGCCAGCAGCGCATTCATGGCGGCGCCACCAAAATTAAAAATGTCAGTCGATGCGTAACCGCAAACCTGAGCGACCTGCTCTGCCAGCTGCGTCATTTCGACCAGCGCATCACTCTCGTATGCGCTGCGATCTATGATAACGGTCAGTGGATTTGCCTTTTGGGTCGCATCCATTTGTATGCGCTTTCCATTGCAAAAAGCACCGCCGCCTTTGAACGCGGTGTACAGCGCATCGTGTTCGGGGTCCAGCACCACCCCCACCAGTGGAACGGCCTCTTTTGAAATGAGACTGATGGACACGGCGTAGCCTGGTTTTTTTTCGATGAACGGCAGCGTTCCGTCCAAAGGATCGATGCACCAGAAGGCATCCTTAATCAGTCTTGCGCCATCATCCGGGGTTTCTTCGGTTAAGAGGGCGAGGTCAAATGTCCGCATCGATTCCCGCAAGGTCTCCACCACCACCGCCTGGGACTGGACATCCACTTCGGTGACCACCGTTGCCGAGAGCGTCCCCTCCCCTTTGATGCGCACATTGAGGTCCACATGCCGGTATTGGGAAATCACCTCTGCGGCCCGCCGTGCGGCGTGTACCGCCACCCACAGCAAATCCTGCAACTGTGCACTGTTCAAATCGGTCACTGTGTCCCCTGTGCCAGTTTTAAAAGGACTTCCCTTTTCAGGCGCTCGCTGTAATCGTCGCGATGCCAGTTCTCCACCGTCCAGCCCTTGATGAACCGATGAAAATCCACCCAGGCCATGTGGTACAGCTCATGCCATTCATTTTTTAACGCCGAAAAATTCACATCCGGCCCAAGCGCGGTTACCGCCTGCTGCAGAAAATCAAAGTAAATCCCAAGCAGCTGCGTCTCCCGCTGTTCGCATTCGTCCTCGTGGAGACAGCTCCCCAGAAAATATGCCACGTCCTTCATGCCACAGCCGCCGCCCA
>JAFGWT010000469.1 GCA_016937015.1 Deltaproteobacteria bacterium
AGAATCATGAGTCCTTCGAGGGCATGACGCTGGGCACAATCACAGGGCGGTGGCCACTGCTCATTTATCGACAGTCTCGCAGGCGGGCATCCAATATATATGTATGGATCCTCCGTCAGGTTGAGGGTGACGATTCTGTTTGTTTCCATTACAGACAGGAATTCAGGGACTCTTCGATTACTCAGGCTGGTTCTGGAAATTTGTTGACATCAGCTGGAACAGGTTGTAATTAGCCAAAGTATGAGTTTTTTGTTCAACAGATACTGGTTTTGGCGTGGCTGGATGAGTCAGGGCGGGCCTGTATTGCGTTAAGCAGATTTCTCTTTTGATTAGTTTTCAAAAAGGCCCACCGAAACGTGGGCCTTTTTTTTTGGTTTGGAGGTATGGGATGCAAGCATACACAGTTTTAAAGGAATGCCGATTCAGTTCGGATCCGTTTACCATTTTTTCGTTGCTGTCAAAGACACGGGAAAATGCGATTTTACTCGAATCCATGGACGGTAACGGCAAAAACAATGTGGCCAGCATGCTGTTTGTGGAGAACGCCCTGTGCATTGAAGCCACAGGACGCAAGGTCACCATCACCGCGTTGACCCCGAACGGTCAGAATGCACTGGCCGCCACGAAGAACGCACTGTCAAAGCTGGCAACGATGGAAGCGTCTGACCAGTGTCTGACATTGATGTTTTCAAAGGAGCGCCCACAGGGTGATGACCTGACGCGAATCAAGGCCGTATATCCCTCTGATGTGCTGCGGGTGCTTGCCAAACAGTGGAATCTGGGCACGGATGACAAAGAGCGTCGGTTGAGCCTGCCGGGGATTTTTTCCTATGACCACCTGGACCACTTCGAAGTGTTGCCAGAGGCAAAGAGGGACCGGCATGGGTTTGCGGATTTTGTGTTTTATCTGCCCGAAGTGGTGGTGAAGGTTGATCACGAAAAGGATATTGCGCATGTGCTGGTGCATGGGTACAACGCCACCAGTTACGACCAACAGTACGCGGCCGACGTGAAGCGAGCCGAATCTCTGGCGGTTCAGGTGGCGGCGATTGCCAAAAAAACGAGTTATAATCTGAAGGCGCTGGCCGGCCACGAAGTGAGCATTGACGCCACGGCGGACCTGAGTGACGACGGATATGCCGCGCTGGTGGAAAAGCTCAAAACCCATATCGTGGCAGGCGACGTATTCCAAATCGTGCCGTCGCGAACATTCAGCGCCAGCTGTGAAGACGCTGAAAAAGCGTACGGCGTGCTGCGCCAGCTCAATCCCAGTCCGTACCTGTTTTACGTAAAGCACCCGCACTTCACCCTGTTTGGGTCATCGCCGGAAACCAGTGTCAAAGTGGAAGGCAATCCGCTAGTGGCCTCCATTCGGCCCATTGCCGGTACCCGGCGGCGGGGCTACCGCAAAGATGGTGTGCTCGACCGGGATTTGGATGGCCGTCTGGAAGCGGAACTCAAATTGAACGAAAAGGAGCTGGCAGAGCATATGATGTTGGTGGATTTGGCCCGTAACGATGTGGCGCGGGTGTCCAAACCGGGCAGTCGATACGTTTCCCGTCTGCTGGTGGCGGAACGCTATTCTCACGTTATGCATCTGGTGTCCCAGGTGGAAGGGGAACTGAAGGATGATTTGGATGCGCTCCATGCCTATCTGGCCAGCGCCAACATGGGGACGCTGGTGGGGTCACCGAAAATAGAGGCGGCCACCCTGCTTCGGCAAAACGAAGTGGACAAACGGGGGCCGTACGGCGGCGCCATTGGCTATTTAACATCAGACGGTGAGATGGATACGGCCATCATTATTCGCTCGGCACTGGTCAAGGATGGTACCGCGTACGTGCGGGCGGGCGCCGGGGTGGTGTTTGATTCCGATCCCATGGCGGAAGCCCACGAAACCCGGGCCAAGGCCAGTGCGGTGCTGAAGGCGATTTCGCTTTCGAGGGAGGTGTGACATGGCAAACGAACACACCGAAAAGTTGGCAGAGAAGTTAAACGTCCTTTTTATCGACAATTTTGATTCCTTTGTTTTTAACCTGGTGGATGAATTCGAAAAGCGAGACTGCAGTGTGCAGGTATGGCGAAATGATATTGGCGTTAAAAAAGCGCTTGAACTGTATCACAGTCTTGGTGGGCCCGCGCTGATTGTGCTGTCGCCCGGTCCTGGCAGCCCCATGGATGCGGGCTGCTGTGTGGAATTGGTGCGGACCGCAGTGGATGTGCCCATATTCGGCGTATGCCTGGGACAGCAGTCCATCACTGAAGCCTGCGGTGGAAAAGTGGTGCGGGCGGGGGAGATTGTGCACGGCAAATCGTCGATGCTGCAAATCGATACCGGCAGTGAGATGCTTAAGGGACTTCCCAATCCACTGTCTGTGGGGCGCTACCATTCGCTGATTTGCCAGGTCGACGAAGGGGCATTTCATATCACGGCCAGACTGGGCGACATGGTCATGGCCATTGAGCACCGGGAACGCCCGTTAAAAGGTGTGCAGTTTCATCCCGAATCGGTGCTGACACCGGAAGGTGGGATTATCATAGACAACATTATGGAATGGGCCATCGACTGTTATCGCCATCGTCATACAGGGGGAGCAAAATGAAACAGTACATCGAACCAATTACCAACCGCCAGAATCTTTCAGCGGCGCAGACGGCCGAAGTGTTTAAAAAACTGGTAACCGGCGAGATGGATCCCATCGAAATTTCGGCACTGCTGATTGCATTGCGCACCAAGGGGGAATGTCCGGACGAAATCACCGGAGCCGCCAAAGCGTTGCGGGAATGCGCAGCGCCTTTTGACAGACCGACCTATGATTTTGCCGATTCGTGCGGGACGGGTGGGGATGGCGCCCATACCATTAATGTATCCACTGCCGCCGCGGTGGTGGCGGCCGGCATGGGTATTCCTGTGGCCAAACACGGCAATCGTTCCATCTCATCCAAATGCGGTTCGGCGGATGTGTTTGAGAATCTTGGGGTAAAAATCGATGCGGACGCCGCGACCTCCCGCAAATGTCTGGACGAGGCGGGGATTTGCTTTCTGTTTGCTCCGGCATATCACGCCGGGTTGCGGCATGCGGGGCCGATTCGCCAAAAGCTGGGCATGCGCACCATGATGAATCTGCTGGGACCACTGGTATCTCCGGCGGCACCGACGCATCAGGTGATGGGGGTTTACGACCCCACGCTGTGCACCACCCTCGCCGAAGTATTCAGGGCGCTTGGCACCAAAAGTGCGCTGGTGGTGCATGGCAGTGGCCTCGACGAGATTGCGATTCACGGCAGTACCACGTGCGCACTGCTTAAGGATGGCAAGGTGGACACGTTCGACATCTCGCCACAGGATGCCGGTTTGAAATCATTTTATCTCGAAGACATTCGCGGTGGTGAACCTGAAGTAAACACCCGGATTGTACTCGATATTCTTGGTGGCAAAGGCAACGATGCGCACAACGCCGCAGTGGCAATCAATGCCGGTGCGCTGGCATGGATTTTTGGCAAAACCAGTGATTTTAAATCAGGTGTGTCTCTGGCCATGGAAACCATCGCCGGCGGCGACAGTTTGCGGATTGTGGAAAAATTCAGGGAGCTGAGCAATGGTGCTTAAACGGATTGTGGCGCATAAACGGGTGGAGCTGGATGCAAAATATCCTGGTCGGACGCAGCCATCCCCCGCAAACATTGGTGATTTGGCCCAAAAAAGCGATCGCAGCTTTGAAGATGCACTTAGGCGGCCCCATACCGGATATGTGTTTGAGTGCAAAAAGGCCTCGCCTTCAAAGGGCCTGA
Source organism: Deltaproteobacteria bacterium (assembly GCA_016937015.1). GTDB lineage: Bacteria > Myxococcota_A > Polyangia > JAAYKL01 > JAAYKL01 > JAFGXQ01. Next base: position 3,793 of record JAFGWT010000469.1, read on the forward strand.
TACGCCCGGATTTTGATCCGGTGGCCATTGCCGGTGAATATGCACAGTTTGCAGATGCTATCAGCGTGCTCACCGACGAAAAATATTTTCAGGGATCCCTTGCGTATCTGACAGCAGTGCGAAACGCGGTCAGTGTTCCGGTTCTGTGCAAGGATTTCATTTTGGAGCCCTTTCAGATTTTAACGGCGCGCCAGGCGGGGGCCGACGCAGTGCTGCTGATGATGAGTGTTCTGTCCGATGAGGAATACACACGGTGCTTTGAAGCCGCAGAGGCGCTGCACGTGGACGCTTTGACCGAGGTGCGCGATGGGGAAGAGCTCAGTCGCGCATTGAAGCTGGGTGCACGGGTGATTGGCATTAACAACCGAAATCTGGATGATTTAAAAGTGGACCTTCAGGCCACGGAAAAAATCGCGCCGCTGGCGCCCAAAGACAAAGTGGTCATCAGCGAATCGGGCATTGCCAGCCACGCCGATATTCTGCGCCTGCGCCATCTGGTCAACGGATTTCTGGTGGGCAGCTCACTGATGGCAAAGCCCGATATTACCCGGGCGTGCGGCGAACTGGTGTATGGCAAAATCAAGGTTTGCGGCCTGACTGACAATAGCACCGCAAAAGCCATTAAGGCCGCCGGCATTGCCTATGGCGGCCTGATTTTTGCGCCAAAATCCAAACGGGTGGTCACCCTTGCCAGTGCCCACGAAATTAAAGGGGATGTGCCTCTCGATTGGGTGGGGGTATTTGTGAATGCGCCGGTGACGGAAGTGGCCAATACTGCCAGGGAACTTGAACTGACCGCTGTGCAGCTTCATGGCGCAGAAAACCAGGCGTATATTTCAGAGCTGCGAACGTTGCTGCCAGGTGTGGAAATCTGGAAAGCGGTGTCTGTCGTTGACAGCCTGCCGGATTCGAGTGGGTCAGGCGCCGACCGGATTCTGTTTGATGGGAAAGAAGGGGGCAGCGGCGAACCGTTTGACTGGTCTTTGCTAAACAGCATTGATATGACCAGGCATATTGTCGCCGGTGGCATTGGGGTAACAAACGTTGATGCGGCATCTCGGCTGGGCGCTTTCGCACTGGACATCAATTCAAAAGTGGAATCAGCGCCAGGAAAAAAAGATATGAACAAACTGCGTGATGTACTGAGTGTACTGAGAGGGTGAAAAAAGCGACGCAGACACTATACGGAAAGCGCTGTGAAAATACGGTGAGAAAGTCACCCCGCGTAGGCGGGGGTCCAGTTGTCGAACACTGTCCACTTACTGGATTCCCGCCTACGCGGGAATGACGTTTTCGGATAACGTTGGAATATATTAAGGAGAAATAAATATGAAAGAAAGCGGGCGATTTGGCGAATTCGGGGGCGCCTATGTACCACAGATTCTTTACCCGGTGCTGGAGCAGCTGGAAGCACAGTTTCTTGCCGCTCAGTCAGACGAATCATTTCAGCGCGAGCTGGCGCAACTGCTGACGGATTACGCGGGACGTCCGACCCCTCTGTATCGGTGTCGCAATCTGTGTGCGGATACCAAAACGCGTATTTACTTAAAGCGCGAAGACCTGCTGCATGGGGGCGCGCACAAAACGAACCAGGTGCTCGGTCAGGCACTGCTCGCCAAAAGGGTGGGCAAAACGCGCCTGATTGCAGAAACCGGCGCGGGCCAGCACGGGGTGGCCACGGCGGTGGTGGGTGCACTGTTTGGATTTAATACCACCATCTACATGGGCGCCAAGGATGTGGCGAGGCAGCAGCCCAATGTGTTTCGCATGAAAATGCTGGGCGCCGAGGTGATTAGCGTGACCACCGGGTCACAAACCCTCAAGGATGCCATCAATGAAGCCCTGCGCGACTGGGCGGCAAGTTACGAAAACACCCATTACATGCTGGGTACCGCCGCTGGGCCCCATCCCTTTCCCACCATGGTGCGGGAGTTTCAAAAAGTAATTGGCATTGAGGCGCGTCAGCAGATACTCGAAGCGGAAGGCCGATTGCCCGATGCGGTTATCGCATGCGTGGGCGGCGGCTCCAACGCCATTGGGGTGTTCACCGACTTTATCAAAGACACGGGTGTCCGGTTAATCGGCGTTGAGCCCGAGGGCCTTGGCCGGGATACCGAAGAACACGGCATGACCATTCAGAAGGGCGCGCCTGGGGTGTTGCATGGGGCATACACGCATCTTTTACAGGACAGGGATGGTCAGGTGCTGGAATCCTACTCCGTTTCCGCGGGGCTGGACTATCCTGGTGTGGGACCGGAACATGTGCATTTGATGAAAACCGGGCGTGCCCAGTACGTGGGCGCCACCGACGATATTGCCCTCGATGCCTTTAAGACACTGTGCCGCAAAGAGGGCATTATCCCGGCATTGGAGTCATCTCATGCGCTCGCCTTTGCGATGCAAATGGCCAACGAAGATAAACACAAAGAGCAGATTCTGGTGGTGAATCTCTCGGGGCGCGGTGACAAGGATATGGAAACCGTGGCAAAAATTTTTGAGGGGAGGGCGGCCCAATGAACAATCGATATGATGAAATGTTTAAACGACTGGATGGGGAAAAGCGCGGCGCGTTTATACCATTTGTAGTGGTGGGTGATCCCAGTCTTGACGTGAGCCTTGAAATCATTGAGACGCTGATTGCCGCGGGCGCCGATGCCCTGGAACTGGGGGTCCCCTTTTCCGATCCGGTGGCCGATGGGCCGGTGATTCAGGCGGCAACGGTTAGGGCGCTCGAGAACGGCGCGACTCCCTCGGGATGTTTTGATGTTATCCGAAAGGTGAGAGGAGCGCATCCTGACATTCCCATTGGCATTTTGACCTACTGCAATCCGGTTATTTCCACTGGCTTTGATGCATATTTTAAACATATCGCCGACACGGGTATTGACTCGGTGCTCACTGCGGACATGCCGGTGGCCGAAGCGGCGGCATATGTGGCTGCCGCGCGTGCCAAAGCAGTGTGCCCGGTGTTTATCGCGCCCCCAAATGCCGATGAGGCAACCACCCGAAAAATCGCTGAGCTGACCGACGGCTACACGTACGTGGTTACCCGCAAAGGGGTGACAGGCACCGATGACGATGTGCAAACCGGTTTTTCAACTGTTATTGACGATCTGAAAAAAGCGGGTGCCCCAAGGCCAGTGGTGGGATTTGGCATTTCCAAACCCGCTCATGTGGCAGCATCCATCACTGCCGGTGCCGCCGGCGCCATCAGTGGCTCGGCCGTGGTGAAAATTGTTGAAGCGAATATGAACAATAAAACCGCCATGAAAGCAGCGCTAACCGCATTTGTAAAAGAAATGCGCGAAGCGACCAAACGGACTGTTTGAGGGCGCCCTTTTTCGGTAACTTTATCATCCTGGCGATAATGCCACAGTCAGGATCTCCGGGTTCCCAACAATTTGGCACCCCAGACTAATTGTCACACGGCAGCTGAGAACGCTGACCTGGTCGTGGGCGGATAGAGTCATTTGCATCGACGGCGTCCGAGATTGCGATAGTCAATATCAGCGAAAATACAATCAGGAAAAAGAATAGCGGTTATACATATCTGTTTCTTTCCGGTGCACTGGAAAGCCCCCTCCGATATTGAGCGGGGGTTTGCCTGAACATCTTTTTAAAAGCGCGGTGAAAATGGCTCACATCCGAAAAGCCCCATCGGTCAGCTATATCCTCAATGGGAATTGAACCCGTCATGTCCAGTGACGCCGATTTAAGGCGGTGATGTATTCCGAATTTTCCGAAAGATACGCCCATGGCCCGCTTGAACCGGCGACGAAACGTGCTTGCTGACATGTGACAGGCATGCGCCCCTTCGGCTTCGGTGACCATTGTTTTGCGACCGAACACCAGTTCCAGCGCTGGTGCCACCATCTGAATGTCCTTGCCGGCTGACGCACCAAATGCCGATGACTTCGTTGCAAGGATGTTGAGCAAATATAAAAGCAGTAAAAAAGATTCGGTTTGTTGACTGCAGTCATCCGCAGCGCAGACAGTTTTAACATCCAGGGATGTGGAAAGGCGATTCAGCCAGTCCAAAACCACGGGCCTGTGAGAGTCAGGCAGGGTCGGCCTTGTTGCTGGGGGCACAAAAAACGGATAAAGCCAGTCTGGAGACGCTGCTTTACCCGGATGCGGATGCGCCAGTCGCCCTGGATGTCCCAAATGTCCCAGGTACAACGATGCGAGCACTTCTGGACGCAGCAAAAACACGGCAACCATACAGGGACTTTCCACAAGGGAAAACCGGTGGGGCTCCCAGATGCTGTTTATCCAGACATCGCCTGGGCCAAGAGTGCGCGCCGCGTCTTCCCACGTTCGATGCATGACACCCGACATCACCACTCCGATTTCGAGCTCGTAGTGCACATCGAACATCTCTTCCGAAAGGCTGATGTGGGTGGAAAATCCAAACTCAAACGGATTGTCGGCAGTCGTAGGCGTTATTATTTTGGGGGAATCGTATTTCATGGTCGCCAGTATACTATACGCTTTGAGCGGATTATTCAAAATCCATGACTGTTTTGTGCATGGATGGATGTGAACTTAAGTTTTATAATTCGATGCGTATTTAATTTCTTTTGGAATTTTGTTTTTGAAATTTTTGGGGACCTAAAATGGGAGGTGTCATTGATGCAGAATGCAGCGATTCGGTTATTTTGGTGTATGTGTCTGTTTTTGCTGGCCGGCTGTGCGCAAAGCGGTTCCGACGACAGTATTGCAGACAGTGATGAGTCCTCCGACGAACAGGAAGTCGGTACGTCCT
>JAFGWT010000470.1 GCA_016937015.1 Deltaproteobacteria bacterium
CAGGTATTCCCCCTCCATATGAGCAATGTTAATCGGATGGTCCGAACCCGCGGTGAGCGAATGCAGCAGTTGGACCTGTCTGCCGGAATCTGCAGCCGCGGCAAAAACAATCTGTCGAAAAAGCCTGACATCCACAGCCTGAGAACAGGAAAACGTAAACAATACGCCGGATTTGTTCAGTTTTTTTAACGCACAGAGATTAATATCCTTGTACCCCCTGGCCGCACGTTTGACCTCGTTGGCATGTTTTGCGAATTTGGGCGGATCGCAAATGATGCAATCCCATTTCTGCGGTGCGTCCCGCAGATATTTAAAAATATCAGCGCACACAAAATCCGCACGGTGATCTGAGGGAAAATTCCGGGACACGTTTTCTTTGGCCCAGGCAATGGCATTTGATTTGATGTCCACCACATCCACATGGGATGCACCACCGCCAAGCGCATTGGTGGCAAAGCCGCCGCTGTACGAAAAACAGTCGCAAACGGATTTTCCTTCCACAAATGACCGAAGTAGTTTTCGATTCTGCCGCTGATCAAAAAAGTAGCCTGTCTTTTGCCCCGAAGTCACATCAACCACATACGTCAGGCCATTCTCCTTTATATCAATCTGTTCAGCCACCGTCCCCAGAATCACGCCTTCTTTTTTGGGCAATCCCTCTTTTTTTCGGGCATCAGAGTCCGAGCGTTCAAAAATAAATTCCGGCGAACAGCAACTGGCAAGCGATTCCACGATGACCTCCCGGAACCGCTCCATGCCGTATGTCAGGATTTGAAGCACCAGCCCAGCGCCGACCTTGTCCACAATCAGGCCAGGCAAAAAGTCCCCTTCGGAATTAATCAGCCGACACGAATCGGTCTCATTGGAGACCAGATTGTGCCGTAATGACAAGGCGTGCCGGATTCGACGACGCAACGCGTCTGCATCGAATGCAGTATTGGATGTCGATAACATTCGCACGGAAATCACGGATTGCGCGTTGTAATACCCGTATCCCAGATGGCTTCCTTCGGCAGTCACCACCTGACACGAATCACCGGCCTGCGGATGGCCATGCACGCGCTCAATGGCACCGCTGAATATCCAAGGGTGCCCCATGCGCACCGGCTTCTCCCGTCCTTTTTTCAAAACAACCCGAACAGTGGCGTTTGGTTCCATATTGATCATTTCAAAAACGATGAAATGCGACCCAGAAAGGTATCGCGGCCTTCGACAGTAATCACCTGTTCCAGTTCGCCATCGTCAAAATACAGGCCGCCACAGGAAAAACATTTATCGATTTTAACATTGCGGAATTCTATTTCCGCCATATCCATACCGCACTTGGGACACTTCATGTAATGCAGTTCCTTTAAGCGATTCTTTTCTTCTTCGGCCGTCTCCTCAAGATGTTTCTGAGCGGCCGCCTTCAGTTTTTCCGCTTCGGCTTTGGCAAAATATTCTTCTTCCTTGCTGCTTCGGTAATAGGGACACATATCTGTCGCTCCTTCATATCTGATACGAGTTTAATGCCACGGCATATTTATCACAAACGACGTGAATGAAAAGCGGCTTTGATGTCTGTCCGGTGCAATACCCGATTGCCAATCAGGCTGCGTGGGATTCTTTATATCTGGCGATGGCAGATTTGGAGACTTTTACGGTGAGGACGATTAAGAGCGCCAGACCGGCGACCATGCTGGCAACGAAGATGCCCACCATTCCCCACTGTTCGTGGACGGGCACATCTTCAAATTTGAAGAATTCCGCCAAATAAATCTGCCGCAGAAAATCGCGCACAGCGATGAACATTATGACTTCGAGTACCATCAGCACGATGCCGATAATCCCAAAAACGGTGCCCTTTTTTTGGGCTGCCACCACAACCATTGCAGTTGAGAGTGCCGCGAGACCCACGCCGAAAATTAAAAACAGCTTTCCAGGGCCTGCCATCAATGTGTCTAAAAACTCTTTGGGCAACGTGGAAATCAGGGCACCGGCTGCAGCCAACGTCGCCACACGGCCAATGAGATGACCTTTCATTCCCAACTCATGTATCGGGACACCCGCATCATCGCCACGCCATTTTGAACGCAAAATGCCCACAAGCACCAAAGCCGCCCCTGCAACCACCAGCGCCGGCGACATGAACAGTGCATATCGCGCAAACAGGGTGGGTTCACCATGGTTTAACTGACTGCCCGCAGGATTGGCGGTGTATTTTTCCATCCACATTCCGGGGGTCATGGACAGCGTGAGGTTATTAACGTAAATAAATCCAATGGTCAGCATGGCAAGCAGCGAAATGCCAAGAATCACCAGCCGGGTATTCGGTCTGGTGTCCTTTTTCAATTTATTGAGGTACAGCATGCCATAGGCAAGAATCAGCAGCGGTACAACCAGAATCCAGAACGCACCGATAATCACCGACGAGCTGTAAAACATTTGCCCATACATCACCTGGACAAACAGCAACGGCGGTATCCCCAGTGTAACGAGGTAGGAGAAGCCAAGCGGCAGGCTGGAACTTAAGAATTCACTGGCGCCATTGTCAACTTTGCGAATTTTAGTCCATACCAGGTAGATCAGGCCACCGAGGGTGAAGTTTACGGCGATAAAGTGAAGACCAAGCGTAAAATATGACAGAATCTGCAGCAGGATGGCTGGCACCGGGTAGCCCAATGGATCCGGAGACGGCAACGGTACCTGTGCCTGTGTTTGCGCAATGAGTGCTGCAATCAAATGAGACGGGTTCATTTTTGGGCCTCCTTCATACTGGCGTTCATCGCTTCCGCTTTGGCCTTCTCTTCTTTTTCATACGTGTCAAGCACTGCGCCAGGACTGGTATCGTTGCCATGCAGATGCATGAAGTACGACGTCAATGCAGCTCTATCCTGCAGTGTGCCCTGGAAAGGTGGCATCACCCCCTGCTCATGCAGATTTTCCAAAAAGCGCACCCCGAACGACGGCGTCCAGTTTTCAGTGCGAGGCGTCAGACTGCGATACCCATCAAGGGTGTGACAGGTGGCGCACTGCAGCCGGAACATCCACTCGCCGTGTTCGAGAGTCATGGGCTGAACCTTTGGCGCCCATTTGGCGTGGGAGAGATATGGTTCATTCATATACGCTTTGTCCTCGGCCTTGTGTGCCCACAGCGCATTCGAGTAGAGTACGCCCTTAATCACATATGGCTTGCGGGCCATTTCGCGGAAAAACTCTGCCCCCATAAAGCCGACCTGTGCAATGAGCAACAGTGAAATCGCTGTGGAAAAATGGACGGTTTTGGGTTTCCAGGCCGCGATGGATGTGCCCAGTACCACCAATGCCCCAGAGATCACCGCCAGCCAGAAGAACCGCGTGATGCCTTCCATTTTTCCGCCTGCCACGCCAACGATACCCGCTTCGTAAAATTTCAGAGTCGATTCGGGCAACGTCAGCCAGTACCAGACGGTGAGCACAGGCACCAGCACCGCCGCGGGAATCACCCATTTGGCACTGAAGCGGATCATCTTTGATTTGAACTCATCATCGTCTTTTATAAATGTGGCAATCATAATTCCCGCCAGACCGGCCAGCAGGAACATAATGAGCGTCCTGATTAGCAGGGAGGGCGTGTAGCCGGGATTAAAGAATCCCCAGGCAATCTCTTTGTTGTCGAGGGTCCACGCACCGGGCGTAAGCATGAACGTAAGAATGCCGTTAATGATAAACAGGCTGAACCAGGCGATAACAAAATACGCCACCGCCAAAAAGACCTGCATGCCGCGACTGTTGCTGTTCCAGCCATAATAGTAAAGATACAGCACCGTCAGCTCGCCAATAAACGTGACCCATTCGGTTGCCCAGGCAAACACAAACTGATGAATCAGCAGACTGGTCGCCTCGGGACTGGCCAGCTGAATGGAAAACCATATGCCCACACCGGTGATGGCACCAAATACAGTTGTGTACACCAAAAAAAACGTTGTGAATTTGTGCAACCACTTACGCACCTTCTCCCCATCGGAGATTTTGTTGGACCAAATTTCGGCAATTGCCAAAAAGGCCCCCCCACCGATGGCCAGGTGTGAAATGAGCACGTGAATAATTGCGATAATGGCCACCACAAGGGAGCCGCCGAGTATTGGGAAATTCCATACGGGATAATTCATCTGTCTCCTCCTTCCCTCATGACAAGAGTCCCCAGATGGTCATCCCCAGAAATCCGATGAGACCACCAATCGCCATTTTGGTTATCAGTTCCCCCCGCTTGCCGGTAGGCACTTCTTTATCGAGAAACGGCAACGCTATGACCACAAGGGGCGCCAGACCCATCAGGGCCATGCCAATCAATTCGAAATGCCCGGGAAACAGCTTGAGCGCCTGATAAGGGGCCAACAGGTACCATTCGGGCTTAATGCCTTCGGGCGCTGCGCCCATGGGGTTGGCCTCCGGCGCCAGTTCTCTGGGCATGGCCGCGCTCAACGCGATGAGCAGACCAAACATAAATAGCCACACCGGAATCTCGCCAATCATGAAGTCGCTGAAAAACCTGCGATATTTTTTCTTTTCTTCGGGAAGGGCGGCAAAGGTGTCCGGCTCGCTGACTCCCTGAATTTGCACAAACAGCAAATGAATGCCAATCAATGCCAGCACCAGCAATGGCAGCACCACAACGTGCAGCGCATAGAATCGACCAATGGTTTCCATGCTCACATCAGAACCACCGCGCGCCAGATCCGCGGCGAAGGGCCCAAGGATGGGCAGTTTCTCCATTTCAGAAACACCAATGCGCACCGCAAAAAACGCCAAATCATCCCAGGGCAGCAGATAGCCCGAAAAGCCAAACAGCATCACCAGGGTAAGCAGAATAAAACCGGTTATCCAGGTGCCTTCCCGTGGTGGCCGGTACGCTTTCATGAAAAGCGTGGAGAACATGTGTAAAAAGAGCGTCAGGATCATCAGGTTGGCGCTCCAGTGGTGCATGCTTCGAATCAGGGCGCCAAATGGCACTTCCATTACAATGCGGTTCACAGACTGCCATGGCTGCCCCGGTTTGTAATAAATCATCAGCAAAATGCCTGTGATAATTTGAATGACAAAAAAGAACAGCGCGATTCCCCCCAGCATGTACCACGCGGAGTGTTTGTGCTCGGGAACCTTTTTGCCCATAAAAAACTGAATCACCGGCCAGATGGGATATCGCTTCAGGAGCGCCCGATAAAACTTTCCCATTTTTGTATCCGCCGCGGGCAATGCGGCTTCGGCGTCTGCAGGAATCTGTATTTGATTCTTGTCCATCGTTCAGCCCTTCTGTTGCGATTCCATAGGTGACACATACAACGCGCCATTTTCTTCGAATACTTTGAGTTCAGTGAGTGGCTTGGGCGGAGGACCTGATATGTTCACCCCGTCGAGATTGTACTCACCGCCATGACAGTTGCAGTGAATGACATTCCCCTGAAACTGCACATTGCAACCGGCATGGGTGCATTTGGAATCAAACGCCTTTAGTTCACCATCACTTTTGCGCAGCACTATGATGCCTCTGGACGCGTAACCACCATTTTTTCCCATGCCCGGATTGGCCACTTCGGCAGGCGTTATCTTCTCAACCAGGGCCTTGCCTTCTTCGCCAAACGGATCGGGCACTGGCTGGGGGGCCAGATATTTGTATACCGGATACGCCGCCGCGCCCGCCCAGGC
>JAFGWT010000471.1 GCA_016937015.1 Deltaproteobacteria bacterium
CAGCTTTAAACAACTGGATTGCCGCCTGCGCGGCAATGACGGTGCGCCCAGGAAGTCAAGCAATACTTGTGCAGAATCATGAGGCCTTCGCGAGCATGACGATATATCTTCGCGAGCATGACGATATATCTTCGTTGTTATGCCGCGCTCTGAGCGCGTTCCAGACCCCCTGTCCTCTTATTGCGCGAGTTACTGAGTCACCCGTTTCTTCATCGCGCGGGCACGGATGACCACGGCCTCCGCCGCAGCTTTTGAGAAGTCCAGCCATGGCGACTGTTCAGGATGAATCTGTCCGGATAGCCGCTCAACCAACGGATTCACTGGCACCCCGGGGCGTTCCATTTTGCACAGGGAGACGGCGTCACCGCTCGGATTGGCGGTTTCATTGTACATCCTGAGCGACGCGCAATTCAGCTGTTCGTCCACCAGCACAACGGAGGCGCCATGGGTGGGAGATGGATGAACTGTTTCCACCACCCAACCACCGGTATTGATCACCCAGTTCAGCCAGCTGGGCAGGTCGTCGTACACGGCTTCGTACGGTTTATGGGTGTGCCCAAAGACGAACGTGACCTCCCCAGGCACTTCATCCAGTTCGGACAACAGCTGATTTTTTAGCGGTCCTGTGATAAACGACGACAGTCCTTCCTTCCCCTCCTCGCTTAATGTCCTACCTTTTTGCTTTCGTTCTCTTTTGGTCAGATAGTCCACCACCGCATCCATGAGCCACTTCAGTAATTTTGCTTCGGCCCAATCGCCCGGACCAGGCAGGTCGTACTTCCTTGCGAGACTGTCGGCGAGGGAATGCAGTAATTTTTTAAACTGCTTTTCATCCTGCAGCTTTTCATAAATGGCTTCCACCTCATGCCCCACATCTCCGGAACGTCCCATGGTGGACCAGAAAAAGTCTATCCAGGCAAAATTCTCCGCCTCGATGTCCCAGATATTCTGAGGCCGCTGGTGTTTGGGAAAAATGAGACAGGAGAGCTCTGTCATTAAATGATACAGAGACTCCATGTAATGACCATGATGAAACACCACACAGCGGCGCGATGCTTCGTCGTACAGGGCGTAGTTGGGATACGCCATATGGATGGTCAGATTCTTCAGATGGGCATGGCGCTGCACCAGCGCCGTCAGCAGCGTGGATTCAATCAGATTCGCATCCGTGGCGGACTGCATGTGGGTGGTGTGCCACGACTCAAGGAAACGGTCGCCAGGTGCAATGGTTTGAATATATTTGATGTACTGCGTTTCGCGGGCAAGCTCCCACAAATGGTGATCGTGATTTCCAGGAACGTAAATCACCTTTTCAAAAAGCGCTTCTGCGTCTTTAGGAAAAATCTGCTCGATGAACCGCTCGAACGCCATCAGCGCCTCGTTGTCGTCAGTCAGCGCCAGTTCGAGGATGTCGCCGTTCAGAATCAAAGTGGGTTTTGTGTCGCCGTTGTTGTGAGATATCAGCTCTCTGAGGCAATCCACGAATTTTATCAGCACCGGCCCGGCCTTTGAATTGTCCGCGTCATTCCGCGCGGGTTTCAGATTGGTGAGTAGACTGTCCTCCTCACCCAGGTGCATGTCCGATATACAAACGTATCTGATGTCCGTCATCGTTTCCTCCTCGCAAACGCTCGATTTGTGTAAAACGATTAAACGGAAAACACAGACACGGCGCAATAAAAAAAGAACAGGACCCGTGATCGTGCGCAAATATTACTGGTCCCGCTCCGGTGAATATCGAAAAAGATCGTCCTGCATTTTTCAGCGCTTTTTAGGGGGCAAGCGTAGAAATAAGAGAAGCGGCATGACAAAGATCGTTCTTTTCCGAATTCGTTTCTTCATATCACTTCAGGGCACAATCGCGATGTACCGTCCCTGTCTGCCTGAAAGACCACCTGTTTTAGCGAAATGTTAAAAAATAATCTGCGCCACAATAACAAAAGCGGATGACATGTATGGTCAGTTGAAAACACTCATCTTGCAGCCCGACGCACAGGCCGGTACAATCCACGCGGGCGCATTGGGATTATCCCCCAGTTTTTTTCTGAGGAGACGAATGTTTTTAATCAGCTGGCGCTCCAACCCATCCCCTTCGTCACCAAAAATCCACTGCTGCAAAAAACGCCGATGGATCATCTGGCCCTGATGCCGAATGAGCAGTCGGAGCAACTCAAACTCCCGCCCATCCAGTTTCAGCGGCAGTCCTTCGAGTTGCACCTCTTTGGGGGTGACCCCCACCGACAGTTTTCCATTCTGGTACATGATTCCAAAAAAAGATGTCGTTTAAAAGTTGCGACTCCCTCTTATGCCTTTGGGCAACCGCCCCTAAACCCCCGCCCCCTTTCTCCGCTTTTCGAGTGTCCATGTTGCAGCGAGACCGGTTCGTGCTACATATTCTTCCAAACAAAATCAGTTGATATGAAAGAGAGGTCCATATGTCGCTTCGTGGAACTATTTTACAGCCATGGAACTGGCACACCCCACAAACGGATAAAACCGGACTCAATTTGTGGAATCGCCTCAAGCGAGATGCTTCATCAATAAAAAAACAAGGCTACACAGCAGTTTGGTTACCTCCGGCCAGTGAGGCACAGGATAACATGAATATTGGGTATGGAATTCGCAATTGGCGTAATTTATGCGGCTATTGGGGGAAAGAGTCAGAGTTGATTGATGCCTGCAACGCTCTGAAGAATGAAGGCCTTCAAATATACCATGACCAGGTGCATAACCACCTTATGGGGGGAAACACTGAAAAAGACATATGGTGTCTGTCAGTAAAGAAAAACAACAAGAACGAACCTGCGACAGATAGTTGTGTTTGGTTCAACACCGATCTGCCAACTGACTTCCCGTGGTTGGAATTAAATCATAATAATTTTGATGCGTATCATCCCAATGACTGGGAATGCTGGGCAATAAGCGGAAAAAAATTCGACAAAGAGGCATATGAGGATGCGTGGGGGGGATGTGACCTCGATTTTGATAGCATGGATGTCGTAAAAAAATTGGAGGCGTTTGGCAATTGGTATAAACAAACTGTTCATGTTGATGGTTATAGGTTTGATGCCGTAAAGCACATTCGTCCCAAAGGGACACTAAATTTTCTTCATGCAATGAGACTCTCCGAATCACGCAATTTATTTGCGATCGGCGAATTTCTTCATGACAATGTGCAACTACTTCACAACTACATTAGTTCTACGTTGGGACAGATTTCGATGTTTGACGTTCCTCTTCAGCGCAAATTTGAAAAAGTATCCCAACAGGGACGCAGTTACAATTTAAGCAGTCTATTTGAAAACACACTCACGAAAGACAATCCAGTTCTTTCAGTTTCATTCGTTCATAGTCACGATGACATGCCTCCAATGCACAATAAAAACGGCAGAGGACATTACATTGGTGACTGGTTCATCTCTCAGGCATATGCACTCACACTATTAAGAGAACAAGGCTATCCCATGGTATCCGACGTGGACGTTCTTCGTCATGGAGATATGATTTCTCGATACATGCTGCTAAGGCAAGACTGCACCTACGGTCATATTATGGATAAGTTTGACCACTCAGCAACTATCGGTTGGTCATTCTATGGCGGTAACGGCTATGACAACAGTATGGCAGTAGTTCTGACCACAGGTGACTACGGAAAAAAATGGCTGAACACTGGACGGCCGAACACAACATATAGAGATTTTACTGAAGCACTTCAGCATAAGATTGTGACCAATCATGACGGGTGGGCTGAATTTGAGTGTCCGGCGGGAAATACTTCTGCCTGGATTGAGGAGTCAAAGTACGTATCATTGAAAGATAGACTGAACTCTTTAAGTTAAATTTTTTGGTACCCCCCACACAACGCTTACAGTGATTATACGCTGGCGATCAAAAGACAGAGAAAAGCGTGTTGAATTGATGAATCATGAGCGGATTTGACGGCTGGCGTATCTTCTGGTGTGTGAAAACGTATTATCCCACAGTAGATTCATGAACACGGTTGGTTTGCAGCAGAATTCAGACGCACCAGTTCATTCGATAAGGCGAAACGACTGAGTTGTATTTTACTGACTATGCAGCCATCCCAATCAATGGTGGTCGGCACGACCCCGTGGGGAATTCGGTTTCATATGCCGCGGCGCGGTATGCCGCGGAAGCGGTTCGATATGCATCGAGGAACAGTTTCAATTCGTCTCGAGAAAACAGAGACGGCAAAATGAAGTAGCGGCGTCCAAATCATTCTAACAGATTTGGACGCCGCTTTTTCATTTTGCCGTCCCTATCTTTTTAATCAAATGCGCCGTTCCAGGAACTTGTGCGCTATTTTTGAGCATGCTATGATCCTATCGTTAAAGGAACAACTGATTGAATTAGAAAGGCCTGATTATGCCCTGCCCTAAGACAGCCATTGTCATTCCCATTTTTTCGTTCATCGCTCTAGCATTACTCAGCTGCGGCACCGATTCATCCACTGACAAAATCGTTTGTGCTCCGGGTGCCACGCAAGTTTGCCGGTGTGTGGGTAATGCTGAAGAAGGTGTTCAGACCTGTGCCGCGGGCGGAGAATTCTGGAATGTTTGCCTTTGTCCAGAGGCACCGAATGACACTGTTGAAGACACGCAATCGGACACCGGCTTCGATACCGAAACATCTGCTTACACGTCGGTTGATTCCAGTACGGAATATGATACTGGCACGGTTCCTGACACCGGCACCGGCTCAAACGCAGATACCCAGACTGGCACCGACATCGGAACGGACCGCCCCATGGACACCGATACGTATATTGACACCGTCACGGATAACGCTGGGGACACGGCGAGCTGGCTCGATACCACTTCAGACGAAACCACAGATCCTACGACAGACACTAGTACGCGGATATCTGTTGACACACACACCGATACGATAGCAGACAGCGGCGCTGATACCGATAGTTTCATAGATACTGATTCCGTCGCTTTTCCTGACACAGATACCGTTGTGCCTCACAGCGAATGCATTGACCGCGACGTCTTAATTCGAACTAAGCAATCCCTGTCAACAACTGCTCAGTATACTTGTATAAACGGCGACTTGACCATTGAAGACTTTGATGGCGAAAGTATAACTCTTCCAAATCTCACATCCATTCATGGGAAGCTATCAGTTTCGTCCAATGAACCTTTTCGTTCTCTTTCGATACCCAATCTGGTCAGCACAGGAGGAATTGAATTTTCCACATCCGAAGTAGACTTTGATTTAGGCAACCTAAAAACTGTTAATGGCGATTTCGATATTTTTATTTGGAATTCATGGACTACCCCTTTTGCCTTGCCAAAACTTGAAACCATTTGGGGTGATGCGGAAATCTCAACGGCTTCGGCGGACAATCTGGATAGAGACGCCTTCGTGTCACTTATCTCAATTGGTGGAACGCTGGAGATTTTTACACCCTACGCAGACGTAACGGGATTCAACGCGTTAAAAACGGTTGGCGGCGGAATACATATCCACAATCTAACTGATTCAAAAAATATTAACGGCTTTCATGCATTGGAATCCATTGGGGGCCATCTCTGGATAGAACGCAATACGCTTCTCGAAACAATTGATGGTTTCGATGCATTAAAGACAGTTGGCAGTCAAGTCCGAATAGCCAACCATGATACTCTGCAAACAATAACCGGATTTGGTAACCTGGAATCCGCAGGTGATGGATTATGGATATATTTGAACGATATGTTAATCGCGCTTCCAGAGTTTTCATCGATGGAATCAGCGGAAAGCGTTTCGGTTAGCGGCATGGCATCGTTGAAAAAGCTATCCGGACTGGAGAGTCTCAGAAGTGTTAATGGAAATTTATCTGTCGGCAGCTGTCCGAAAATGGATTCGCTGGATGCGATTCAAAACCTTGAATCAGTTGGCGGTTCGCTAACTATAACGACACTGGAGGCACTTGCCGTTGTGCCTGATTTTTCAAACCTCAAGTCAATCGGTTCCAGACTCCGTATTATCAACAATCCCCTCCTGACCGACCTTTCGGGCTTTGCAGCACTGGAGGAAATCGGGGTGTCGCTCGTCATATATGGTAATACTACTCTAACGAGTCTGGCAGGGCTTGAAGGGGTGTCATTGTCATTGATGCGCTTGTATGAAGAAACGACCAATTATCCAATTGAAATTCGCGATTGTCCCATGCTGCCGTATTGTGAAATCTGTCGACTATTTTCCTTACAAGAATTTTCTCCCCCCTCGTGGAGAATCGTTATTTCAAACAATCTTGCTGACACATGTTCAAACAATGTGACCTATAATGTAACCGATTTCGATGATTTGACCTGCGCCAAATGACAGCTGCCGAAAAAGAAGTCGCCATGGGCCGACCATATGAACCTTCCAATTTGCCCAAATCTGTCAACCGCGGCAAAACAGGGACGGTCTGTGCGCCGGGATGAGACCGGTAAGGTGTAGAGAATGAAAGTTTCTTACTTTGAAGATGTAGCGAATCACAAAGGCCCTGAGTCATGCGTATGTGCAGGTAACTTCACATGCGAAGCGTTGACAGGGGAGATGCAGGTCAGGTATTGAGCCGCGAAAGAACCAAAATCGGGATGCCGACGCCGTGGACCGGTGCGGAAGGCAACACTGTATGCAGCGATATACGCGAGTTGCATACGGATCCCGCGCGGTCAGAGACCCTGTTCATGTATCGAAGCATCTTACGCGGGAACGATATTGGAAAAATCCAGCTTGCTGCATTTTTTCAAAATCGTCGATGAGCATCGCGACGCGAGCGCAGTCAACAAACGAAAGGTCGTCCTGTTGCCGGACACTGGTGGCGCAGTGTCCCGCGCTGGCCACTCTGAGGAGATAATCCAGCGATGAACGGCAGCAGGAAGTCGGACAAATCCGTAGTATCTGAGAAACGGGCGAACAATTTTTCCGGTGCGCCGGTGAAGGCGGAGTCTGTGGAGAAAAGGGATTTGGCCGAGGAGAATTTGGTACAGCAAAACAGCTTCCGAACGCAGCGTCGGGCAGAGCTGCAAATTGCGCTGGACCGAATACGGCAGAAGGCAGCCGAAGATAAGAAAATGCAGTTAACTGCGGGCACTCGTAGACAGTACTGTAATCTGCCGGCTACACGGACTTCGTCCGTTTCGCGTCGGCAGATGACAGTACAGTTCACATCGCTTTGGCATCATGTGTACAACGTGGACAGATTGCGAGAGGCGTATTTTTCGCTGAAACGCAAGGCGTCTGCCGGAGTAGATGATGTCACCTGGGCTGAATACGGAAAAGATCTTGAAGTGAATCTTAAAGACCTATCCGAACGTCTGGCCCGTGGCGCATATCGTGCAAAGCCGGTTCGCAGAGTATTCATCAATAAATCCGATGGGCGGCAAAGGCCGCTGGGTGTGCCGGTGCTGGAGGACAAGATAGTCCAAAAGTCAGCGGTATGGGTGATGAACAGTATCTATGAAGCGGATTTTCTCGGATTTTCCTACGGGTCCCGACCGTCACGCAGTGCACATAATGCGCTGGATGCAGTGACGGTGGGAATCGAGCGCAAGAAGGTGAGCTGGGTGCTTGATGCAGATATCAGCGGATTCTTTGACGCCATGAATCACGACTGGATCATCAAATTCATCGAGCATCGCATTGCGGACAAACGCATGGTCAGACACATAAAGAAGTGGCTGAATGCGGGCGTTCTGGAAGACGGTGTTAAAACACGCAGTGAAGAAGGTACGCCACAGGGCGGGAGTGTGAGTCCATTGCTGGCAAATGTGTATCTTTACTACGTGTTTGATGTGTGGCTCCAGCAGTGGCGCCGAAAACATGCTCGTGGTGAGGTAATTGCTGTGAGGTATGTGGACGACATTATTGTGGGATTCCAACATCGGTCTGACGCTGAGCGGTTTTTGAAGGAAATGAAAGAACGATTTCTGACATTCAATCTGGAACTGCACCCAACCAAAACGCGTCTGATTGAGTTTGGCAGATTTGCCAAATCCAACAGGAATGACCGTGGAGACGGGAAGCCTGAAACATTTGACTTTCTCGGATTCACACACATGTGTGGAGTAACGGGAAACGGTAAATTCAAGGTACAGCGAAAGACAATTGGCAAACGCAAGCGAGCAAAACTTGCTGAAATAAAGCAGGAGCTCAAACGGCGAATGCATACACCGCTTCCAACACAATGGAAATGGCTGGCGAGTGTGATTACCGGACACTGCAGATATTACGGAGTGCCCGGTAACCGAAAAGCAATGGATACTTTTCGGACCGAGATCATCAAGCTGTGGTACAAAATTCTGCGAAGAAGAAGTCAGGTAGACAGAACAACGTGGGGCCGTGTATCACGTCTGGCAAGCCAGTATATTCCGAAAGTGTGCATTGTACATCCTTATCCCAGTCAGCGTTTGCGCGTCTGATCCAAGGCAGGAGCCCTGTGCGTTAGCAGCGCTCGCAGGGATCTGTGCGGGGGGATCGCAAACCCTTATGAATAAAGGGTTTGCGGTTTCCTACCGCGACTAAAAAGTTAAAACGTTCTTGCCGACAAGCGCACAAGATCCAGACCCATAATCGGGGGTCTGGAACGCGCTCAGATCAAGCCGCCTCAATACTCACATAATCCTGCTCCATCATTTCATTCCAAAAGGATTCAAGCCTGTCATTCTGATACAGGCTGCGTAGTGTTAATACTGAGTTTACACCTCTGGAATGCCACCTTTGACCGCATCGTTTGGTTCGAGTCATGATTGGCGATTTGCATGCACCTTCGTTGGCACCGCTTCCGGTTGGGAGTCCGAGTTCTTTGAGTGGTGCATACCTCATCAGTTGTCGGGCGTTAATGAATGCGTGAATTTCGACATTTTTATCGGATATGCTTTTGTATTTGGTCAGACAGTGCCTGACTGTCAGCGTGTTGCAGGGGCGATTCGCGCAGATTGTTCTTTTGTGGATGAATTATTTTGACAAAATTGTAACCGTGTCAAATATTGATTCCTCGTAGCGTATTCACTGGTGCTTGGATGTATCTCGTCGAAGACCAAAAAGTTTGATCGAATAGCTGATATTTCAACAGGAGAGAACACTTATGAACGCCAATGCCGTTGTTCGCAACTCTTATTTCACTGTGCCGCTGGTGATATTGATGACGATGCTGATTTCTTTTCGCAGTGAGGCGCAAACCCAAAGGGTCACCCCTCGAATCCCTCCGAAAACCAATTCCGGCGCCTCTGAGAAAAAGAAATCCGTCCAGACACCGGGCAAACAGATTCCTCAAAAACTGACCTTTAAAGAAGTGAACCCTGAATTCTCGAAACTGAAAGACAAAGTGGTCGAGGTGAAGCCGGGGCTTCAGATGCGCGTCGGGGATTATGTGAAAGGGAGCAGCTTTAAGACTATTCCGAAGTTTCAGCGTTTCCTTACGAAGGATTTTGAGCGGCGTTATCTGAAGGCCACGCCGGATTATCGCGAGGAAGTGGAGGCCAAAGGCGATCGACTCATTGTTCGGCGAACCCTGAAACTGAAAACCGACAACCCCTGTGCCATTCCGGACGGAAGCTCGGACGATGTGTCGATTTGTTTTCGAAAAACGACGGCCACATCCCCCAAGGCGTCCCAAAAGCTGACCCAGGAACTGGACAGTATTCGTCAGAAGCTGCGCAGTGGAAAAAAGGCGCCTGGCAGATTTAAAAATTCCATGGAGAAAAAGGTGCTGCAGCGCCTTGACGAAATCGTGGAGATGGACGACGAGGCGCTTATCGAATTTTTACTCAACAGCGCTGATGAGGAAAAGTCCATTGTTCATGAATCTGAAGTGCCTTTTGTGGCGGAAGCGGAACTGCTTCCGACTGCTCTGGACAGTGCTGCCTCAGCGGGAGATGTGCCGGGACAGCAGTCCGCCTCGGTGAATAATACCCGGCTGGAATTTGATCGGGTACAGGAATCCACCATGGATTTCATTGACGGCACCACATGGACCAAAGGAATTGAAGACAGCTACGAGGTAACCTTTGCCGGGTCCACCTGGTTTACCGATCGCTATTACGCGCGTTTTTCCTACGAAGTATCCATTGGGGTCGGCTTGAGATTTCCTGTTCAAGTGGATGCGCGTTCCACCATTTCTCATGTGCGGGATATGAATGGCGAGGTGTCCTATCCGGCCACATCCCTTTGCAGTGGTGTAACCCGTCAGTCTGCGGCCATTCATTGCGCCAGCAGAGCGGATTTGGTGTTCAAGGGGACAGGTGTTGATGGGGATGCCGCCTTTTATCAATCGGCAGGAATGCCTGCGGATTTGATGTTTGATGCGAAAGAATTTGTGTTCGTGGTCACCGCCAATGCAACGCTCTATGCGTCAATTCCCGGACCCAATTTTAGCGAGAGCTTTGGAAAGAAGGTTGACTTCAGTCGGGATTTTGCCACCCCCATTGGCAACAATGCGAAGGCAACTCTGGCGGAAGTGACCCTGCGGGGAAAAAATGTGGGGCTGGCGCTGCAGGCTGGTGCGTTGGGCGTTTCTGGCTGGGCGGCGCTGAATCCCGGAATTCGGGTTATCGCCAGCGAGGGGAAGATAACGCTTCCGGTCACGCCGTTTGAACAAACCGCAACGCTGCAGGGAAACACAGACGTTCCATTGTCACGACACAGCTGGTCAGCGCCGGTTGTGGTTTCGCGGCGTTTTGGAAACAATTCCACGGCCCCCTGGGGTGCGGTGGTCAACGCGCCTCAGTACCAGACTGAGATTACAGTAACGCCCACCCTGGGCGTGGAGATTGGGGTGGAGGTTGTGTACTGGAGCTGGGACACGGTGTTCGGTCCTTATGATATCGATGCGCTGGCAGTATCGCTGGGTGATTTTGTTTTCTCACATCATCCGGGAACCGTGCAGGAATACCGTCAGTTTATTTCGGGTTGTGAGCCCGGGGATCCCCAATGCGTGACGTCGTATCGGGAAGAGCTTCCGCCGTCCAATATGGTTGCTGCGGTGGCCGCCCACCAGATTGTTTCCTCTCAGCGCGGTGATGAAGGGGCGGTGATCACGGTATACGAGGGCAACTGGGGAAGCTGGAGTCCAATGGACAAATGCCGGCGGGGAACCTACGCGCGCACTTTTGCGCTGCGGCTTGAGGACCGTCGCGGCAGTGGAGACGATACCGCCCTCAATGGCATTGCCCTGTGGTGTACGGATCCCAACGGACAGAATGGCAACCTGGTGGTATCGCATCCTGGTCACTGGGGTGATTGGAAACCGTATGCAGGCGAGTGCGCCATTCAGGGCGATTTTATCCGTAAAGCGCAACTCAAGTACGAAGAGGCCATGGGGGATGGAGATGACACCGCGGCCAATGGATTCCAGGTTAAGTGCAGTGATTCCATAGCTCATCAGACGATTCAGGGCGAATGGGGAACATGGCAGCCCATGCGGGAATGTCCGGCCCACCAGGTGGTTTGTGGTATACAGACCCGGGTGGAATCCAAACGGGGCGGCGGTGATGACACCGCTCTCAATGGCGTCAAACTGCAGTGCTGTAACTACGACCCAAACTGACATCATAAAGCGCGCTGCCATCCGGTGCACCAGCCTTTCATTAACAGCATTGGTTTCTGATGAATTTTCAGAGGAAAATGCTGCGGTTGCCTTTTATGACCCCGAATGCAAAATGCGCGGTTTGGGGGCGTTACCATCCAGCCTTTACCATTAAGCCCATCGGGAGCGGGGACTGAGAAATAAAATATAGAGATTTTCGACTTGTAAGGTTTTTGTTAAAGCTCTGAAAGCGACAGCTGTGGTGAGGAAGTGACCACTTTTTGAGCTGTCTCGTCTTTTTGTGTACGGAGTCCAGTGCGCTGGACGGAGTACACACAAAGCGACGCAGTCAACCGCGCGGGCAGTTGAGCCATCGAGACGGCCTTTGGCCTCTCAGGAAAGCGGAATCTGGGGTAAACTATTTCTTGACGCATTTGTAACCCTTTGGTGTTAATAGATTCCGACACCTCGAAAAATTCATATAGGTCGCGGGTGGACAGGGCGCACAGTTTGAGTTAGGATGCTCACTACGCCTGTGGGGCGTCGTTTCCTGCCTTTCCGGATTTTCAGATTACAGAATGAGTGAATAGTGCACCTGGGTGCAATTTTGGTGGCCATGGTTGTCATGTAAGTTATAGGTCGTATATGTGGCATAATTTGCACATGTTGACGGTGTGGATGGGCATGGTGGAAGAAACGGCTGGGATTTGCGATTGTGGTCGCTGTCTGGACCTGCGCAATTGGCGTTATCAACAGTTGACGGTATGAATACCGGGACTATTATGAACACATGAAAGAAAAGCTCCTTGTAATTACCGCGGCGTTAAGCGTTTTGTTTTTTTTGTTTCAAGTGGTCAAAGGCTATTATCTGGCGCGTCGGCCATGGAAGAGGCGTCGCCCCAGGGTGGATTCGGAGCTGGAGGAATTGCTGCAAAAGGCGGAATCCCCCGCTGAAGCCCGGAATGTGCTTCGGGATATTGATGGTCGCGCTGCGCGTCACGATGCCACGGCCAGAGCCTCATATTACAGCGTGGCCGGCGAAGTGGCGCTGCACCAGCTCAAGCGCCCCAATGTGGCCATTCGGTACTATCTGCGCGCCTTGCGCAACAATCCCAGATGCGAGTCGGCGTTTGATCGATTGAGTGAAATTTTACTGGCGCAGAAGCGGCATCGTCGATTTAAGCGTGCCTGCTGGTATCTGCTCTCCCGCATGGACGAAGACGATACCGGTACATCCCTATGGAACAAGTGCTGGTCCGGATTGGCTACGGTGTACGCCTCATCGCCCGCGACAACGGATCGGGCCGACGCCATCCGCCTGATGCTGGCAGGCATGAACGCCGAAGCGGCTGAGGTGCTTGAAGAGCTGGACGCCCTGGGAGGCGATGACGATGCTGACTGTGACGCGCCCCCGAAAAAAGACTGCGACCGTATTCCCAAAATCGGTTAGTGACTCAACTTTCAGCAACATTCAATTGGACGTGTGGAAATTCCCGTGGCCCCTTTCTTCAGAAAGGGGCGGGTACCTGCTGTTTATCAGTCAGGAAAATCCACGTTAAAAATGTGACTGAATCGAAAACACCTACTGGCGGTTCTAACGCATCCACACGGCGGTGACAGCATCGCCGCCTTCGTCTTTGGTGCCTGGTCTGAACGATTCGACATAGGGGGACTGGGTCAGGTGTTTGCGGATGGCGGAGACCAGCGTGCCGGTGCCGTGTCCGGTGAGTACGTAAACCACGTCGGTATGGCTTAGCAATGCTTTGTCGAGGAACTGGTCGGTCTTCGCCAGCGCCTCATCAACCCGGGCGCCACGTAGGTCCAGGGTGTTGTCGGATGTTCGCACCGCATCGCTGGCCAAAATGGGCGGCGCATTGAATTTGCGTCTGGGAGTGGTGTCGGGATTGGGGCGCGGTTTTTCCTTTTCGGACACAATTCGCATATCGCCAATGGAGATGCGCATGCGGATGGCGCCCACTTTGACGTACGCGGTATTGCCTTTCAGTGGTGAATCGACCACCCCTTCTTTTCGGGTGGAGACAATATGAATTCGGGCGCCTGGTATAATATCGTCGGCGATGGCAGCCCGTCCCGGCAGATTGTCTTCGGCCACATTGCTGAGCGCTTCACCGGGCGCCAGCTTTTCGGCGATTTTATTTATTTCGCGACGCTTTTCGTTAATGAGATTGGCGTCGTTTTTTTTGCGACGAATGCTTTTTTCCGCCTCGCGAATGGTCTCTCTGGCACTTTTTATGGATGACCAGAGGGCTTCCTGTTCCTTGTTGATAAAGCGCTGTTCCTGTTTGGCGATGGCCTTGCGTTTCTCGTCGTACTTTTCCCTGGCCCGGCTGGCTTCTTCCATTTTTTGGCCAAGCTCTTTTCGTTCCATGGCAAGCCGCAGGGTCTCCTTTTCGAGCGCTTCTCTCGCGGCGCCAAGCTTTTGCACTTCTTTGGGGAGCAGGGTTCGGGCTTCGTCAATAACGGACTGGGGAATACCGTACTGCCTGGCGGTGGAGAAAGCGCTTGAATAGCCTGTGGTGCCGGATGTGAGCCTGTAGTCCGGTCGGTTTTCGATGGGGTTGTAGCCCATTCCGGCGCTGATATAGTGGTCGCTGGCCCGGGCATACTCTTTCAACGTGTCAAAGTGGGTGGTGGCCAAAGTCGCCGCGTTGATGCGGTTGAATCGATCGAGCAGCGCCTGGGCCAGTGATGTGCCTTCGAGGGGATCGGTTCCTGCCGACAGTTCATCCAGCAGAACCAGACTGCCTTTTTGGGCGTGGTCCAGAATGTCCGCGATATTTTTCATATGCGCGGAAAATGTGGACAGATGTTCCGAGAGGGACTGGTCGTCACCGATGTCGGACAGTACGTCGCCTGGAATCCCCACTTCGGAATCGGGCGAGGCGCTGA
>JAFGWT010000050.1 GCA_016937015.1 Deltaproteobacteria bacterium
CCTGCGCGGCAATGACGGTGCGCCCAGGAAGTCAAGCAATACTTGTGTAGAATCATGAGGCCTGCGCGGAGATGACGAAAGGTATCTCGTTGATTCCATGTCTATGCGTTTCTGTTTGGATTGCCCGTGCGCCGCTGCGTATCTGAGTTGTCTTTATCCCTGAATCATATTACATACATACGGTGACTGAAGATAAGAACAATCTGGATACCCTGGAGCTGTCCCTGGTTGAAGAGGTGGATGCCGTGCCGTCGGGTGATGACGCATCCGGGTCCCCTAAAAAAGTACCGAAGTTTTCGTCTGTGCGTCAGGTGGCGAAAACGCTGGGGGTGAATCAGAAAAAAAATGCGTCCAAAATGTTTGATGCGGGCGACGTTATCGACGGCAGATATAAAGTCGATCGATGTCTGGGCGTTGGCGCAATGGGGTCGGTGTTTCTGGTCAATCATACCCGGCTGAACAAGCCGTTTGCGTTGAAGATGATTATCCCCGAGCTGGCGCAGCGCAAGGATTTTGTGGCGCGTTTTGAGCGGGAGGCCGCGGCCTGCAGTAAACTCAATCACCCCAATTGCATCAGTGTGACCGATTTTGGGCACACCGACGACGGCAGTCTGTACCTGGTGATGGAATATGTGGATGGCATTCCTTTAAGCGATGTGGTCAGAGAGGGCCCTGTGCCGCTGGAAGATGCGATGGAGTACACCCTTCAGGTGCTTTCGGGGCTGGAACATGCCCACAGCAAGGGGATTGTTCATCGGGATATTAAACTCGAAAACGTGATGCGCTGTCATCTGGATAATGGCGATGCGCTGATGAAAATTCTGGACTTCGGGATGGCCAGGGCCCAGGTGCGCGCCAATGAAAGTCCGGCGATTACCAAACGGGGCGTGGTGATGGGGACGCCGCAGTACATGGCCCCGGAACAGCTCAGAAACAAACCCGCCGATGAACGGAGCGATTTGTACTCAGTGGGGGTGTTGTTCTTTCGGCTGCTCACCGGAAAGCCGCTTTTTCGCGGGGAGTCCATGATTGATATTCTGGCAGCCAAACTCAACCAGCCGGCGCCCACCCTCTCAGAGGTCACCACATTCGAGTACCCCGAAGTGCTGGAGACGTTTTTTGAGAAGGTGCTGCAGCGCAATCCGGAGCGGCGCTTTGCCAGTGCCAGGGAGATGATGGACGCGTTGCTGGAAGTCAGGGATGAGATTCGCGGCCGATCGACCCGGGAGTTTAGGGCTCAGGGAATGAAGGCGTCCGCGGCGACTGAAAAAGCGATTTCATCCAGTCCGCCGAGACCGAGGGGCACGATTACCATCGGCGATTTGTTTGATCGCCCCTTTGAGGATTTGGCGTACTGGTATACCTGTGGTCGCAATCCCGCCAGAGCATCGTGGCGCAATCGGATAAAGGCGCTATTTAAGGACCGGGTGGGCAAACTGGTGATGATTCGGTTTGTGTTTCTGCTGATGCTGCTGGCAATCGGTGGTGTGGCCGCCGTGCTTATCGGAATGGAATATGCCATCTGGCCGATGACACCCTCTGTGCCTGAAGCGGTATCGGACCGTCAGGATGCTGGAACTGCGGACGAAACGTCAATTGTCAGGTCCCCTGAGACGGTGGATGGACCCGCTATAAACGCTGCCCCGGTTAAAAGGAATCCTGCACAGCAGGTGGCAAAGCGTGAAAGCGCGGCAGATGCCCCATCTACCCCCGCAGTTGTCAGTGACGCCGACGCCGATGAATCCGCGGTGGGAAGCGATACCGATAATCAGACTGCTGCTGCAGTTCAGACCGAAGGCCCGCCTGCGCCATTATCCGGCGCGCAGCCTGCGCCGTTGGATAATACCCTGCGGGCCATTGAACAGGATATTCAGCGAGACATGTGTTCGAAGTCGGTGAAGCAGTTGTCCGCATATCTGCAGACACCGGATGCGAACGGTGGCGGGGGCAATTATCTGCTGGGGCGGGCCAGTATGTGTCTTGGGAAACATAAGGATGCGCTGAAGTTTTACCAGCATGCGGTCGCCATCGATTCGGGGTATCGCAATGACAGGGCGCTCACAGAGGATGTGCATCAGATTGTATTGTCGGGAAAAGCCACAGACGAGGGTCTGGTCTTTATGAAAGACGTGATGGGGGAGGCTGCGTTGCCGATGCTGACCAAATTCGCCGGTCACGCCCAGCGTAAAAGCTTTCGGCAGAAAGCCCGGGATATAGTGGCCGAAATGGGCGCGCTGGACCAGGTGAATCTGGAAGCCAGCTACGACTGGGATTTGAATCAGGCGGGCAGCTGCAAGGAAAAGGCCGAAGTAGTGATTAAACTCAAAGCCCTCAACACCCAGCGGGCCAAACTAATCTTAATGCGCGCCCGCGACATGAAGGAACGCGAAGGCCTCTTCCGCGAAAAATACATACACGCCTGCGTCCGTCAGCAAATCATCGACGCCATCAACACCATGGACGCGGTGAAGGAATAGATTAAAAGTATTGAAGGCGTGATGCGTCCAGTGAATCAGACAGCACTAACACGAACGGGGATTGGAACAGGAATTACATCTGTTCGATTTAAGAGCAATTGCAGGTTCGGCCAAAAATCAGAGACGTGTATTTTTAGTGCATACTATAACTCAGCGTGTGATTTGGAGTAAGGGAATGCAGTGCAATGGTAAGCGTTATGACGCGAGATGGCGTATGTGTGTTTTGATTCTCTTTCATCTTACGTTTGGAAGTGTTTCTGCTGTACTTTATGGTTGCAATCAGGATGAATGCGAACCTTTGTTGATGAAATGTGACGGCAACAGGTTGATGAAATGTTCCCCGGGAGATGATTCACACTTTGCTGATTACGACAAGTGGGTGGAGGAAATGGACTGTTCCGCGTTTGGCGCAACTTGTCGACCAGGAGAACACATAGATTTTGAACCGTCACAGGCTGAACACTATGAGTCTTTAAATTTTTTTCGTTACCTGAGTCATGGTTGTGCTATTGACAGTATAACCTGTGATGGGGATACAGAACTTCAATGTACAACTGACAATTCATTGATTGTAGGTTGTTCATATTCTAATGAGCCTGCGGTGATGATTATTGCGGAAAACAAGGAGAATCATCCACTCTGCGTAGAAAAGTCCAATGGTCTTGCAGGATTTGCATATCTGCCAGGTGAATGTGTGTCGTATCGAGAGATGACGTGTATGCAGGAGCAATCGCGAGTTGCGTGCAGCAACGGACTTTGGTCGTTGAAATCCAGTAACTGCGCCAGGTATGGCGAGAAATGTGAAACATCAATTGATACAGATGGGTATTCAACAGCGTACTGTACGTCCGTTGAGCCATAATTTTTCGGTTGGGAGTAACTTATGTTGAAACAATTACAAATGGTTTTATTGTTGCTGGCGTTGACATGTATGACCGGCAATGCATTGGGGCAGTGTGAGGGGATGGAAGGACCCTGTGTGGAAGATGATTCGTCGGGGGCTTTAACTGATGCGGCTTCGTCGGAATCAGGGTCGGTGCCCCGTGGTACGAATGAACCTGCGGCGGTAAAGAAAGAACGTATCAAACCATTGTGGATTTCGGGCCTTATTGCGTTTGGTGTGTCGTATTCGGCTAATATTATTGTTACCGCTGCCCTTGCCGAGGATGAGTATCGGGGAAAGGCGGTGGGGTTTGCCGCCATCCCATTGGTTGGGCAATTTATTTCCATTGCCGCAGATAGCGACGACTACCCAATTCCACCGGACTATAGAGGACCAATGATACTGGGCGCCATGCTGCAGATAGTATCCGCCGGTGTGTTTACTGCGGGGATGATTATCAAACGGGAGCCCAAAAACAAACAGGCACTCCACACACCACGCTTTTTTGTCACACCGGTGCCCCTGGGCCATCACGGCGCCTGCGCGGTTTTTTCGCTGGCGAACTTTTGATGCAACCCATGGTTTGCCATCGAACCACACTGCAGCGATATGTATTTAAAGGCATGGGCCGCACAGAGAAGTGCAAATACGTAAAGTACCGTTGTTGTGCTTGTACATTTCCTTAAACTCGGATTTGGGCAAATACGTAAAGCAACCGTTGTTGTTGAAATTTCAGAGAAAATCGATTCTTTGCCGCTGATGAAAAAGACCCAGTTGCGTGATGGTTTCATCTCTTGAAAGACCAAAGGATGAATTCGATGGCACCGTTGCATCGGTTTGGGGAGACGCGATGTCCATTGCGTCGCCAGATAAGCTTTGCACACTTTGAAGCGACCTAATTTTCAGTTTTTGGATACACCGATGCCCCAAAGACTGGGCCCCTTCAATACAACGGAACATCATTAACAGGTTACCGCAACACGTTACCGCAACACGTTACCGCAACACGTTACCGCAACGCGTTACCGCCTGTTGATCCCCCCGTTGTGGCTTTACGTTTAGGCGTGTACTTCCGGCCAGCATGCGTAGTTGAAAAAAAGTTCAATTATTTTTGGAAGTTTTGTTGATAATTCCAGGGGAGCCATTGGGCGGGGGACTGGGCGGCGGCGTCGAAGTTTTCCGCGATTGCCACCATGTAATCGAAGGCATTC